>JAKZYH010000548.1:0-6881 GCA_047514575.1 Acidobacteriota bacterium
GGACCACAGCAGGGGCGATGAAGTTGCAGTACTCTGTCTGATCAACGACGTTGACCAGGATTCGATGTGCCTCAGCGAAGTCCTTGATCTGTTTGGCTACTGCCCTGTCCTCGACTGCAGCAACAATCAGGAAGGCATCCCGGGCTTCAGCAGCCACGAAGTCGTTTGACCGCCGAACGCAGCCCCCCGCTCGATCCAGGGCTTTCGCCTTCTCCTCGGCAACATCCCCATCTCCGACCACCAGGCAAAGGCGCCCTTTCAGATCGAGAAACACCGGAAAGTAGCTCATTTCAGCCATCATAGAATTCCGATCAATTAGGTAGAGAGTAGCGTAGGGCCGGCGTTCATGTAAAGCAGGGGTGCAGGTCGAAGGCCGCGAGTCGGGAGCCTTACGGCGTGTGTCTAAAGTAAATGCAACTCCTGTCCTTTTTCTCCATCTGGATACCTGATGGTAGCGAGACGGTTTTTTCAGACAGTGTTGATAGTGGGTCTGACCTGGTCCTGCATGGCAGCTTTCGGAGCGGAAGAGGAAGTCACACCCGACAACCCCAATGACCTGAGTGCGAAGGGGAAATATATAGGGGCTGTGGCGACGGTGGTCCTTTCCTGGCTGGATCGCTCTGAAAACGAGCTTGGATTCGAGATCCTCCGATCCGACAATGCCGGAGAGTTTCGGATTGTCGGTATGGTGGGGGCCAACACGACCCGTTACACGGACGAAATCGGAAAATACATCACCGGTGCCTTCACCTACAAGGTGCGGGCCTTCAACCAGTTCGGAAAGAGCGAGGATTCCAACGTAGCCTCGGTCTGGTTCTAGACTTTTCCGAATCCCTTTCCACTAGCGGCCATCGGCTTCTCTCTGAAGCTACTGGCCATAGTCGGCACGGTCCCTTCTGTTATCATTGACTTGTACTGGATTGACTTTGGTGCAGGACAACACGCTCTCCTTCAATCTTGAGCCCACTTTTCGCTGCAATCTGGGTTGCGAGATGTGCCCCCGTTTCTCCAGCGAGGATCCTCATCTCGACATGTCGATGGAGACCTACGCGCGAATCCATGAGGCCATGGGCTACGCTCACACGGTCGACTTCACGGGATGGGGCGAACCGATGCTTCACCCGGAAATCTACAACATGATACGCGCCGCCAAGGACCAGGGATGCGTCATCAGCATGACGTCGAACGGCACGGTTCTAAACCAAAGAAATGACCTTGCCCTGATCTCCGCGGGAATGGATCGCCTGACCATTTCTGTGGATGGGATGCGTCCCCAGACCTTCGATGCCATTCGTCTCGGTGCCTCTTTTGAGCAGATCACCAAGAATCTCAGGGAGTTGAGCTACCTGGTCCAGGAGACCGGCAGTTCTTTGGAACTGGGGGTTGCCTTCACCATTCAACACGAAAACGCATCCGATCTACCTTTGATCGTTCCCTGGATGAATACGGTGGGGTCGCGTGTCCTGCACTTGAAGCAACTGAACGTGCTTTCCCAGGTGGACGACTGGGGACGAAGCTTCTTGAAGCATGGTCTGGCGTCGGGAAGCGTGGATCGTGCTCCGATGGAGCGTCTGGAGAGGCAGATTGAGGGTGTGTTGGGACAGGCTCAGGAAGCTGGGATCGAGGTTCGGATCCACTCTGAGTTTCCCATGACTACGGAGATGAAGGGCCGCCACTGCCTGGCCACCCCGCTGGAGTCCGTCTACTTTTCCTACGAAGGGAAGGTGGCCCCTTGCTGTCATTTCGGCCATCACGTGAGCCGATACTTCGAGTCCGAGCACTACGCACCCTCTGCCTTGTTCTTCGGCGATATCCGGGAGCAGACGTTCCCTGAGGTTTGGGAAGATGATTCCTTTCAAACCTTTCGTCGAGGATTCGTGACCCAGGATTTCCCGGATGCCTGTAAGACTTGCTATTTGCTCTACGGGAAGTAGGCAAAAATGTCGGGTGCCAGGTCGACCCCCACGACTCTCAAGAAGCAGTAGGAGGAGCCGGTGAAAAGAAGAGAATTTCTCACGTCCTCAGCGGGTGCGGGCCTTGCCTTTTTGGGTGTGGCCGAGCTTGCTCGGACCGCGCCTTCGGGAGGAGCGGAAACAGGAAAAGGTGGATTGCATCTCAAGTACGCGCCCCGGCTCGGTTTTCTGGCCGATGAGTTGAGTATCCCCCAGCGTTTGGAGAAATTCTCCCAGCACGGCTTCTTCGCGATCGAATACAACGGACTGATGCGCCATCCGAAAGCCGAGGTTACTCAGATTCGGCAGGAACTCGACTCTCTGGGGATGGAAATGGGTATCTTCGTGGCGAACCCGAACGGGTGGAAAACGGCTGGACTTTGCGATCCGGCGGAGCGAGCTAATTTCCTAGCGGATCTCCGTCAGGCCGTCGAATATCATCGGATCATTGGGAATCATTTCTGCACGGTGATCACTGGCCCCGAAAAGCCGGGCATTCCACGAGCTCGCCAGAAGCAGAACGTAATTGATGGGCTGAAGGCCGCGGCGGAGTTGCTGGAACCCACCGAGTTGACGATCGTGGTGGAACCGTTGAACGTCCTGGTGAACCATGCCGGGTATTTCCTGGTTTACTCGCAGGAGGCTGCCGAGATCATGGAAGCGGTCGGGAGTTCCAAGGTCAAGATTCTCTTCGACATCTACCATCAACAGATTTCGGAAGGAAATCTGATCAACAACATCAGGACTCACCTACCCTACATTGGATACTTCCAGGTCGGAGATGTGCCCGGCCGAAAGGAACCTGGGACCGGAGAGGTGAACTGGAAAAACGTATTCAAGGCGATTTACGATACTGGATACCGTGGCATCCTGGGCATGGAGCACGGCCTATCCGTCCCCGGCGAGCAGGGCCTTCTCAAGTGCTTTGCCGAGTACCGACAGGCTGATAACTGGTAGGCTTCACCGCTATGCCGGTTTCCTTCTCGAATGATCCGGTCGAGGCCAGGACGTTCAGACGTTCGGACGGACGAAGAATTTCTCAAGCGTGTTGTCCGCGAAAGGATATCTCCCCCACGAACTTTCGGGTGCCCCTTCGCAGCAACGACCAGGCGCAGAGGAAAGTCAGGCAAATGAGACAAAACAACTCCAGTAGGGAGGCCGATTCGACAGTCTTTCCGCTCAAGGGCACGCTCTCGAACTG
The DNA here is from genome assembly GCA_047514575.1 of Acidobacteriota bacterium. Lineage (GTDB taxonomy): Bacteria > Acidobacteriota > UBA6911 > RPQK01 > JAJDTT01 > CAUZIZ01. The sequence goes on from JAKZYH010000548.1 coordinate 3,154, forward strand.
AGGCAGCAAGGCATTGGTGAGGTAGCCCAGGCCTGCAGATAGAAGAATAATGGATAGACTGAATTTCAAAGCGACCCTTCTGGAATGCAGCTTGCCTAGCACGCCGAAAGTGGTCACGTTGGTGGCGGGCCCCGTTAGCAGAAACGCCAAGGCCGCTCCCGGTGAGACTCCCTTGGCGAGTAGCACGGCAACGAAGGGTGTGGCACTGGAGGCACAGACGTATGTCGGCAGGCCCAAAAGGGTAAAGAGAATCACGTCGACGGAGGCAGGCAGCGCACTCAGCCGCCCGGCTTGGAGGAAGGATTCTGCAATCGCCGCTACAGTCAATCCGAACAGGATCCAGGGCGCAGTGTGATCGACTACCTCCCCCAGTCCTACCTTCAGTGCCTGGCTGACTTTCTGGCCGAAGGCCCGTCCCCCGTCCTCGGGTGGACGCATCTGGCCCTCGGACTCGAGCTTCGAAGAACGAGTCATCGGCCCCCCGACGATCCAACCAACCGCAAAAGCAACCACTGCTGCCGCTAAGACTCTCGCTATCGTCATCTGCGTTCCCAGCAACGGGATGGACATCAGTACGGCGTCCAGTCCCAGTTCCGGTGTGGAAATCAGGAAGGCCATGGCGGCGGTAGCTGGAGCTCCTCGCTGAATCAGTGTGCGGTAAAGCGGTACCACACCGCAGGAGCAGATAGGGAAGGGCAGGCCCAGGCTCATTCCGCGTACAGCCTGGGTCCATTTTGCTCCCTTGTTCATCCATCGGATTGAGGATTGGGAAAGGAACGAGCTCATGAAGCCGGCTACCAGATAGGCCAGAAGCAGGGCCGGTGCACTGCGTAGCGCCAGTCCTAGAAAGGTTCGAAATATGGGAAGGTTGATCGAACCCTGGACGGATTCGTCCCCTCCCAGGAAGACCGCCATCAGCCCAATGCCCAACAAGGCTCCGGAGCCTTCGTACCAACCGGACTTTTTGCCGGGTTCTCCCTGTGCCATGAGCTGAGATTTGATTCCGGGTTGGTGAAAGACCACGTGTAACAGGGAGCCCGCCACCAAGGCCTGGAACCAGGTCATGGCTTGGCTCGATAGGCTCACAAGCAGCTGAGGACCCAGTCCGAACCCCAGGCTGGTGCTGATGACGACAAGGGCGAAAACCACCACCGCGGTCCGGATGCCGAAGATGGGGCGTAACAGCCACCAGATGGTGAGTCCGACTGGCAATCGATGCAGGATGACCGCAAACGGCAGCAGGTGCTGGCTTTGACCCGGTGCGAGGTGAGGATTGGTCAGGGCGGCACCGTCTGCTGCGGCATGAACGCAGAGCCCGATCAGCCCCAGAACGAGAGCCGTAGAGTGGACTCTATCGGCGCCACTCTTGAAGATCTTCTCTGTGAAGGTTGGACCGAACATTCCCAGAAAGGCGAATAGCAGCGACCACCAATGACCTCGGGCCAGAATCGCAGGAACGATGCTGAGCACCACGAGTCCGGTAATGCAGACGAAGATGAAGCCGTCCAGGAGCGACAGCATCGGGAGTCGATCGCGCGAGACCCGATAGATCAGAGGACCCAAAGAGAGGGAGATAAAGCTAGCGAAGAGTAGCTCGATTTCCTCCACACTGAATTCCACGAGAGTTCAGCCCTCCTTAGAAACAGCCCATATTTCCACGATTTCTTGGCGAATAGAACAACTATGCACCTCAAAATCGAGAAAATCTGGCTTCGATTCCCCGCTTTCTCGCTACGATCATTTCTAGCGCGCAGGCTCCTGGGAGCCAGTGCCTATGGGTATGGTAGACTAACGCCCGCATGAAGATCGATCTCCTTGCCTTTCGGAGCTTGGGCAAAGGAGCATTCTGGATCGATATCTGGTCTGACGTCAACGAGTACGACTTCTGGGGGATGGCGGCCCAGGTCAGCTACTATTTTCTTCTGGCCTTCTTTCCTTTTCTCTTGTTTCTGAGCGCGCTCATTGGTTTCATCCCGGTTGATCCCAACCTTTGGGGCAAGTTTCTGGTCGAGCTCAACGCCTTCCTGCCGGAGAGCACCTACGATAATGTGGTGACGGAGATCATTCTCCCTCTGGCCCGTTCCCAAAATACCGGGATTCTGTCGGTTGGCCTTTTTCTTACCCTCCTGATTGCCTCACTCGCTTTCAGTGGGACCATCCGGCCTCTCAGCCGTGTCTTCGGCGTGGAGGACAGTCGACCCTACCTGCGGAAGCTTTTCCTCTCAGTTGGAGTGACTGTTCTGGTCTCCTTATTCATCATTCTGTCGGCCTTTCTCCTGGTTTGGGGTGATTGGTTGATTACGCTTCTGGTCGAAAGTCCTGCAGTCAGAGTACTGTATACGGCGATTCGTTGGATACTCCTTTTCGTACTCTTGAACATTGGCGTACACACTGTCTACTACGCGCTTCCCCAGCCCCAGGTTTACTGGAGGATCTTCTCGCCTGGAAGCGTTGTTGCCACCCTGGGGTGGATTTTCGGATCTCTGGGTTTTCGCCTGTATGTAAACGCCTTCGGCATGTATCAGATGTTCTACGGAAGTCTGGGTGCGGTCATCGTCCTGATTGTGTGGTTCTATCTCTCGAGTCTGGCTCTCCTGGTTGGGGGCAGAATCGACTCCAGGATCTACGGACACCAGCAGCGGGCATGACCATGAGATGAGCTTTACTGCAGTCGATTGGGCAATTGTTGCCCTATGTTCTGTTCGCCTTCGGCATCGGCTTCATCGGGCTCTTTACAGCCGGAATGTTTGCTGCCCTAATGTCGACTCACGACTCCTATTTGCTGGCTTGGAGTGGCATCATCGTGCAGGACCTGATTGCTTCCTTGATCGGACGTGACCTGATGGACCGAACACGCATCCGCTTGATTCGAATCGGGTGATAGCGGGAGGGGAACGACGATGCGATTGAACAAGCGTCTCCAATTTGTCCCTGTGATTCTGGTCCTTCTCGGTTTGGCAGATTGCAAGCCTCCCTCAGAGAACCAGGCCCCCGCTTCAACCGCGGTGCCGATTCCAGTTCCGAATGCGTCCTTCCGCGTAACCTTTGGACTGACGGATCGGGAGCCACAGGCCTGGAATGGTCGGCTCCTGCCGCAGGAAGGTCAGGTTGTCCAGGTGGAACCCGACCTGCTCCGAGAACACAACTACCAGGCATCAGAGAAACCCAAGTTCCCCAACGACTACGTTCGCGACGGTCTTTCCTGGGTGTGCAGTACTCGACCCGCCTGGATGCGGGATCCAAGCGATTTCGAGCTCGAGCTTCCCAGCCTCCTACTCCAGGTTTGGCGCAATCCTGGCAACGCCCCTCTCCGGCTGGAGACGGATAGAGGTGTCCTCCAGTTCCGCCCTGCGGATATCAAGACGTTTCAGCCGGCGCTTTTCTTGGATGGAGCGGTTCGCATCGAAGTGCTTCCCTCGGTCTTCTCGCCGGTCCAGGTGTCGACTGGTCAGCAAGACTATCCAGCGGTGCTGGCGGGCAAAGACGGAGAGTTGTGGGTGTCCTGGCAGGAATACGCGGAGGAAACCGATTCGGTCTACGCTCGCAGGCGGATGAACGAGCAGTGGGAGGAGCCCATCAGACTCGTGGAGGGAGTCGATGTGTTCCGGACGGCTCTGGGAGAGGATGCTTTCGGAAGAGTCTGGGCGATCTGGTCGATGCAGGTTGACGGTAATTGGGACTTGTACGGGCGGGCCTTCGATGGGGGTAGCTGGACCTCCCTTGAGAGG
>JAKZYH010000549.1:0-3014 GCA_047514575.1 Acidobacteriota bacterium
ATGCCAGGCCATATAGTTGTCACCATAGGCCCAGTTATTGGGGTGCTGCGGACCGGGCCGCAGGAACGACTCTCCCCAACGCTTGAAGCTGTGGCCATCACGGCTGGACATCAAGAGCGTGTCGGTGATTGCGCTGCCATAGCGGACGTGGCTCTGGGTACGTCCTTTACGATGCTCGTATCGGGGAAGGTTCTTGTAGTGGTCGTCCCAGGCTCTTTCGCTGTAGCGCACCGGAAAACCGATAAAGATGTGAGGCGCCCGATAGTAGGGTGCGACCTGATTGGTGTAGAGGGGCTCATCAGGCACATCGGGAAAACTGACCATTACTGGTTCGGTCCAGTTCACAAAATCTTTCGAGGTAGATGTGCGAATGTCCCGGATTCTCTCTCCACTTGACGCATGCGGGTGGAAGTCCCGGATGTAGGCTCGGTATTCCTTTCGAAGCGAGTCCCAGAAGGCGATGTTCTGCGTGTCGAACGCACCCTTTGTCATGACTGCTTTGCCGTCATCCATGAAGTACCAGCGGATGGCGTCGGGGGATCGAAAGGCCCGAAGGCCTTTCGATCCCTGCCAGGCCCAGGCCAGAGCCTTGTATTTTTCTTCCGCAGTCGCGGCAGGGTTGGAATCGATGAAAGGCGTCAGATCGTGTCCTTCGTATCCAGCTCCATCCCAAACGATATTGTTTTTCTTCGAACCCTCGAACTCGATCAAGCCCAACTCCGGCTTTACCCAATGGATCCCATCCAGACTCTCGGCGTAACAGGCAACCGGAATGTGTGGACGAGTCAGCTCCTTGCCCTCGACCTGGATCTGCCAACCGCGATAATAGAGTCGGTAGCGACCTTCATCCTGAAAGATCTGATGGTAACCACAACCGCTTCCCTCCCAGGGTTGGTCGTGCACCAAGACAACTTCTCGGGGAACCGGGTGGTGCAGCTCAAGCCGGGCGTTAGTCATCTGATCGATAAGCAGGTCATCGATGAATAATTCCCGGCGCGAGCCAATGTCGACGGAATCAGCCTGTTTGGCCCAACCAGCCAGCGAAAATGAAGACAGCAGAATGACTACGAATAAGCCGCGGATAAGCAACATTCTTCCTCCGTAGGTGCCCTTCTAGAGCAATGCCCTATATTAAATTTCTGTCCTTTGAGAATGGGCTCCCTGGGGCAGATCGGGTGCCTCGATTCCGGCTCTGGGTAGGGTGCCGTCCAGTTCCTGACGCCAATGCGCCACATCACCTGCAGGGCCGTAGCAGTAGATCATACGAAGAGGACTGTCTCCAACATTCGTGAGCTGGTGGAAGACTCCTGGCGGGATGAAGACGGCTTGCCCCGACTCTAAGAGACGACGTTCCTCTCCCAGACACATCTCGCCAGTTCCCTCTAGCACGAGATAGATCTCTTCTTGTTCCTGATTGTGCCAGGGTACCTGACCTCCCCCTGGCTCGATCACGACAGAGCCCATACAGAAGCTCCTGGCCTGGATCGGTGATGGACCTCCCACCAGATTCTGGCTCTCTCGACCGGCTGGAAAGGATCGCGGTTTGATTTCGTTGAGATCAGCGATGACCATCGGAGTACCTCCCTTCTTCAGTATCAAGATCGTAAAGGACGTCTTTACCCTGATTCTGGGTGTTCCGCAACCTTCTCCGCCCGGGTTTCTCATCTCCGGTATTGTCAACTTAACCTTGGCGACCTTGAAACCACCCAATCGAATTCCGTTTCCGCAGGCGCAGGTCAGCTCTCGCCAATCGGCAGTGAGCAGATTTCCCAGATCCCGATGCTGGCAGGATCATCTATCACGCAGATAGTGTATCGTCTTGGCTGACCTTCATCTTGTGTCAGGAGCTGCCCCTTTTAGCGAGGAGTAGAAATGGAGAGGATTGCTGTCGTCGTCTGCGCGTTCATGCTATCAGCCGGCCTCGCTAGCTCGTGCTCACCGCCAATGCCAACCGAGAAGGCGAAGTAAGTCTCGCCCACCCTGGAACAGGTTGCCCAGGGCCGGTCTCAGATCGTGGATCTAAGTCATCCTTTGAACGAGAGGAATCCCTATTGGCCTGGGGAGAGCTATCACCCCTTCCGTTTCGAGGTGCTGGCGCAGCTCGAGGCAGATGGAGTGTATTCAGGGGCCTTCTCGGCACCTGAGCATTCCGGAACCCATCTAGACGCACCCAACCATTTTGAGGCAGGACAGGCCTCTGTAGATAAAATCCCCCTGACCTCCCTGGTGTCACCTGCTGTCGTGATTGACATCCAGTCGGCCTGCGAGAGAGATCCCGACTATCAGCTGTCGTTAAACGATCTCAAACGCTGGGAAGAGAAGTGGGGAACAATCCCAGGATCTGCCGTCGTCTATGCCCTCACGGGTTGGGGACGATACTGGGACAATTTTGAAAAGTACAAGAATGAGGACGAGTCGGGTCAGCTCCATTTCCCCGGCTTCTCTCAGGAGGCAGCCCGATTCCTGGTTGAAGAAAGGGATCTGCGAGGTCTGGGAATCGATACCCTCAGCGTCGACTTCGGGCGCTCGACCGACTTCTCGGTTCATCACATCGTCCACGGGTCTGGAGGCTATCACGTCGAAAACGTTGCCAATTTGGGGCAAGTACCTCAAAGCGGAGCCTGGACTATCATCGCTCCCATCAAGATTGAAGGCGGATCGGGTGGACCGGCACGGATCTGGGCTGTTTTCTAGGTGGCTCTCACTATCGTCATAGTATATCCATGTGCAGACCGAAGACTCCAGAGTGATCGCCGCCAGCGTGGCTACTCAACGACCTCACTCCAGGGTCCACGGCGACCTTGTTCGAGCCAATCCCGGTGGCATGTGGAGCAGCATCCGCGTCAGGGATTCGAGGACTTTTGGGTAAGCCCGAGGAAATTCTACGAGGAGTTGAGCTAGTGCCCGTCCGGAAATGTGTAAGTAATTGATAAGGAAGGGGAAAGAGGGCTTTTTCAAGCTCCGAAATTGTCAGGGTCGTTTGCTAGACTATCTGGTGTAAACAATTAGACTGA
>JAKZYH010000550.1:0-8806 GCA_047514575.1 Acidobacteriota bacterium
ACGATTCCGTCGTCTCAAAGCTCCAGAGCTCATGAGAGATGTCTATCAGGGAGCCAAGTATGTGAATGGAGTCCTGGTCAACCAGGAGTCGAAGGAGAAAGCCGCCTGAGTCTATTTACACACCTCTTGACATGAGCTCGCTGGCCGACGCAGTGTCCCCTCTTCCCACCGCAGCTTGTAACTCGTGCCTTCAAGCATCGGCCGCCGAGGACTTCGTTTTCACCCAGTACTATCCGATACTGCGGGCGGCACGCGCAGGTGGGGCCAAGGCAGCGCAGGCCCGCTAAACGAAATCCGGATCATCCAGCAGGCTGCTGCCTCGAGTGTTGGCGCTGCCACTCAGCCGGAAGAGATTTCGTGACCAATAACCCGCTCCAGTAGGACTTCGAGCCTGGATTCCGAATCGAAGGCGGCCGGGTGACGACCGGGTGGGGCTGTTCATCTGGCGCCAGATCGTTCATCATCGCGAGGGTGGGTTTCTGCTGAACGGCGAACCGAACGTTGGCACCCAGGTCGAGATCCGGCTTCCTGTCGGGGACGAGTCTTCGAGAGATGGCGACTATGGCGACTGAACTATGAGCCGACCGCAGGAGGAATCTCGGTGGTCGGCTGATAATCAGGCTGAGTGTCCTTTCTGAGATGGAAACACTGACGTTTGCCGTCCTGGCGGCCTTCCTTTTCGGCTTCGGCTTGATTTCGGGGCGCATTGGTAAGAGCGTGATAACGCCTCCCATGGCCTTTGTCGCCATGGGATTGGTACTTGGTCCTCAGCTTATCGGCTTGATCGAGCTGGATCGGGACAGTGAGCTGATCAACCTGGTTGCCGAATTTACCCTCATACTTCTCCTCTTCACCGATGCCTCCCGAATTGATCTCAAGCTCCTCCGCCGCCAACACACGATCCCGATGCGGCTGCTGGGTATTGGCCTTCCCTTGACCATCGTGTCGGGGACGGTCGCCGCGGCCCTGCTGTTCGACTTTCTTAGTTTTTGGGAAGCGGCCGTGTTAGCGGTCATCCTGGCCCCGACCGACGCCGCCCTGGGACAGGCGGTCTTGAGCAGTCCCCGGGTACCGGTCCGGATTCGGCAGGCGATCAACGTGGAGAGCGGTCTCAACGATGGTCTGGCGCTACCGGTCCTGCTTCTTGTGATCTCTCTTGCCGGTGCTACCCACGGCGCAGAGGGTGCTCGATTCTGGATCTGGTTTGGAGCGATGCAAATCGTTTTGGGACCACTCGTAGGAATTGCGGTGGGGTTCCTGGGAGGGAGATTAGTCCAGTGGGGGCAACGAACCGAATGGATGAACCACTCTTTCCAACAACTCGCGGCACTGGGCCTGGCGGTGTTCTCCTACAGCGTAGCTGAGCTGGTTGGCGGCAACGGATTCATTGCCGCCTTCTGTGCCGGCCTGACAATCGGCAACAGTTCCCGGGCGGTCTGCTCCTGTCTCTGGGAGTTCGCAGAAGCCGAGGGACAACTGTTGACGCTTCTCACGTTTCTTTTCTATGGGTCAGCCATGATCTTCTCCGCCCTGGAGCTATTCAATGGGACGGCAGTGCTCTACGCGATTCTCAGTCTGACCGTTATCAGGATGCTGCCGGTAGGGCTCAGCCTATTGGGATCGGGGCTGCGCTTCAATACCTTCGTTTTCCTGGCTTGGTTCGGACCCAGAGGCGTGGCCTCGATCCTCTATGTCCTATTGGTGCTGAGGGAAGGGTCCCTCCAGGGTGAGTCGCTGATCTTCTCGATCGTGATCCTGACCGTGCTGATGAGCGTGTTCGCCCACGGGCTGACGGCTCTACCCGGTACTCGTTGGTACGCCCGCGGGCTAGAGGGAGTGGAAGAGCGTTCGAAAGTACACGAGCATAAACCCCTCATCGAGATGCCCGTCAAACTGTCGCTTCCCGGATGATCTCAGGCAGCGGGGAAAACCAGCTGCTCGATGGGCGACGAATTGCCCTCCCACAGCTTCGGTTCATCGTCCATTTTCTACTCTTTCGTTATGGTCTCGTCCAGATTCAATAGAACCCGAGCAACCGTCGTCCAGGCTGCCAACTGAACCGGAGTGGACCCATCGGGAAGACGGGATCGCGTCTCTTGACCGAAGCCGCCAATCTCCCAGGGGTCGACCCAACCCTGGGACAGTCGCCGACGCTGTTTTGCCAGTAGGCTGAGTAGTTCCTTTTCCTCTGCTTGTCCGGGGAGTCTGGACAGGCAGCGGCGAAATGCGTAGGTCAGCCGTTGGCCATCCGAGTCACCGCCCTCTCGGAGCGTCCTCAGCGCCAGGGCCTGGGCCGCCTCCAGGAACAGAGGTTCGTTGAGAGTGGTCAGGGCCTGGAGGGGAGTGTTGGATCGAGAGCGTCGAACACAGGAGGAGTCTCCGTTGGGCGCGTCGAAGGTTTGCAGCATGGGATAGGGAACAGAGCGATAGCGGAAGGTGTACAGGGCACGTCGATATCGCTCCCTTCCCGTCTCTACCTTCCAGATCTTGGGACCGAAGCTGGAGGGAGCCCGAAACAGGAACTCGGGAGCCGGAGGATACACGCTGGTCCCTCCGATGCTAAGATTCAACAATCCACTGGCAGCCAGCGCGATGTCACGAACGATCTCGGCCTCGACCCGAAATCGAGGACCTCGTGCCAACAGCCTATTGTAGGGATCGTCCATCTGACGTTCGGGAGCAACCTGCGAAGACTGACGGTAGGTAGCAGACAAGACGATGTGCCGGTGCAGCTCCTTCAGGCTCCAGTCCTTCTCCATGAACTCCACGGCCAGCCAGTCCAGCAGCTCTGGATGGGAAGCTGCTTCGCTCTGCCTGCCCAGGTCCTCGCTGCTCGCCACCAGACCGGTCCCGAAATAGGTCTGCCAAACTCGATTTACGAGTGAACGAGCGGTCGTAGGCGAGTCACGGGAGACCAGCCACCGGGCAAGGCCCAGACGGTCGGGTCGAGCATCCGGAGGCAGAGGATGGAGAAAGGAGGGGACACCTGGAGAAACCTCTTTGGTGGGATTCAAGAAGTCCCCTCGGTTCAGGACACTGGTGGGACGCTTCTCCCGCCGTTCCTCCAACACCAGCTGGCGCGATCCCTCTGGATGCTGCCGCCAGAGCCCTTCGATCTCATCATTCTCGGGGCTCCATTCCGGGACTGTGGTCCGCCAGTAGCGGAATACCAGGCCCTTCTCAGATGGGGTTCTTTGGTGGGGGGGCGTGGAGAGGATCTCGCGAACCTTCGTCGGCAACGGATCAGCCCCGGCATTGGTGTCCGTGGTGACGGAGAGGCGAAAGCGACCCAGATTCTGATTCCGATGGTAGCGGCCGCCGTGTTTCTGGCTCAGGTAAAAAGTCAGAAGGGTCCCTCCGGGATGGGACACTGCAGTCTCGGCAACGAAGACAGCCTTCCGGGGAAGATTGCGGCGAGCTGGACCCTCATCGATTCCCCAGGCCGTGCTCTCGTCACCATCGATGGCGAAAGCTATGGGTCCTGTGACCCGAGACTGCTTGCTCTGGTCATCGAAGAAGGGCTCCAGGGGAGCCTCCGCCAGCGCGATGTCGGCCGTGGCCGCGGCGATCTTGACCGGCTCCAACTTCTCCGGGTCATCCCTCGCAGCCGCCTTGACCTCGAACTCGGTCAAAGCAGCTGTTCCCTTCACCGAGCGTCCCGGGCCCTGCAGGGGGAGGTTGGGATCGTTGAGCAGCTCCAGTCGGAAGGCGGTCAGGTTCTTGAGGTCAGTCTGGACGCTCATCTCTACCCGGTGCTTGCTAGGGGCGAAACCCTGGGCCAGAAAGGATCCATCCGCGAGTGGAAGGTATTTTTGACCGCTGGTTGAAATGTCATCTACGGTCGGTCGAAGCACCGTCCAGGGAGGCTGGTTGTCCCGCACTCCGTCTTCCCACCGGCTCATTCGCTCCCGCCAATCCGGAGCACGGTGTTTGAGATCGCTTTCGATTTCCCGAATCCGCTTGAAGATCTGGGTCCGCTTGATCTGCTCCGCAGGGGTGTACACGGCGGCGTTGGCTTCGTGAGCATTGTTCAAGAAGGCGAACAGGCGATAGTACTCTTCCTGCTTGAGAGGATCGTATTTGTGGTCATGGCACTGGGCACACTGGATCGTGATCCCGAGGATGCCTTTGCCGATAGCGTCCATGCGGTCGAACATGGCCTCCATCCGGAACTGCTCCGGATCGATCCCTCCTTCTTCGTTGACCATCGAATTGCGCAGGAATCCAGTGGCCACCGTCTGGTCTTGTCGGGTTTCAGGCAACAGATCTCCGGCTATTTGCTGAATGATGAACTGGTCATAGGGCAGGTCTCGGTTCAGAGCATCGATGACCCAGTCACGGTAGAACCACACTTTTCGCGGCTTGTCCTGCTCGAAACCGTCTGAATCGGCGTAACGAGCGGCATCCAGCCAATGGCGTCCCCAGCGCTCGCCGTAGTGGGGAGATGCCAGAAGTCGCTCCACCTGATTGCGGTAGGCGCCCGGGCTCTGATCTAGCAGAAATGCGTCCACTTCCTCAATGCTGGGCGGGAGTCCGATCAAATCGAGGCTCAGACGCCGCAGCAAGGTGACCCGTTCGGCCTGGGGAGAAGGCGACAGTCCCTGCCGTTCCAACCGAGCCAGGATGAAGCGGTCGATAGCATTGACCAACCAACCGCTCTTCTCGACCTGCGGCAAAGATGGCCTTTTCGGGGCAACAAAGGCCCAGTGCTTAGGTTCGCCCTCTGAAGCACCCCTTCCCACACCCTCCGGCCATTCAGCGCCTTGCTCGATCCAGGATCGGATCAGCTCGATGTCCTCCGCCGGGAGCGTGCCACCCATGGGCATGCGCACCAAGTCGTTGATCCCAGTCACCCGCTGGTAGAGCAGGCTTTTCGAAGGGCGGAGGGGCTCAATGACTCTTCCCGATTGCCCACCGGCGAGAGCCGACTCCCGAGAATCCAGGCGAAGCCCTCCCAGCTGCTGCTGGGAACCGTGGCAGGAGTGACAGGATCTCTCGAAGATGGGGTAGACGTCTGCGGCGAAATCTATTGTACGCGGAGGAATGGCCAATGATCCTGGTCCAGCCGCCTGACTGACTCCTGGGTTGAGGATCAGAACCAGGGGGACGAGACGGAACAACAATTTACTAGGGGGTGCTATTCGCATCTCTGACTCGCCTCTTTCTTGAAGCGAACCTGAGTCTAACAAATAGCGCTTCGCGCGTCGTGTACCGTTCTCGCTCCGGCGTAGAGATTAGAGCCGTTGATTGCAGAGCAAGGAAACTATCTACGCCAATGCTTGGTTTGGGCAAGAGAACAGCCTCCACGAACTCTCCTCGGAAACTCGCTCGCCAATTTGATAGCCGAGCATCCGATACGCCTCGAACTGAGCCTCGTCGAAGAACTGGTCAGCCGTACTCTGGTCTGGGTAGGTGGGATTGCGTCGCCGATAGCCGTAAATATCCTCAGACAGATTCTTAATTACGCAGGTGTTGATGTAGAGCAGACTTGCTTCCGTTCCGTCATTGTAGCGAATACGACCGGTGACGAATGCCCTGCGTGAGATCCTATCTTTACCCCTTGGTCTCAGTGGGCGAGTATCGATGTCGATCTCGGCGTCGAAGTCCACGCGAACCAACTTTGAAACCCGGGCGAGATCCGCGAAGGTCCAATCTGGGTCCGCCGTGGCGTCGGAGACAATGATCGAGCGACACTTACGACGTACGAGTTCGTACAGACCCAAGTTGTCAAAGTGCCCCCCATCGGAAAGGTGGACATACCGACTTGTTTCCTTAATGCCAACACCTAGCATCTCTCGGATGAGATACAAATGCCAAAGCGGGCGGAATCGTACCCAAGATTGCTTCCATGGGTGTGTGGGGTTCCTTGCCCAATAACCTAGACGTATATTGAGAAGAGTCATTAGAAAGGCCAGAGGACGAGAGCGCGTGAAACCCGTATTTGGATCCACCGCACCGCCGGAGATCGCGAACGCGGTAGCCAGATCCATCTTCCCGCCCAGGTATTCGCTCGTTTGAACATATTGGGTGCTGTCAGAACCGCAGAATGCTGGAGAGAGAATGAAGCTCTCACCTCCTCTTTCGCTCAACCTAGGATCTTTCGAAGCGAGGGTGAGCATCGTTGTATTGACAATGTGATAAGGTGCCGTCGTATTGGCACATGCACCGAGGATGTCCTTCAGGAGGATGTTATCCGAGTCTCTCGGAGATCCCTTCCGCCCGGCGATCTCGCTTTCGCACGGCTTCCAGAGAAAGGCTTGAAGCAGTCTATCTCTGTAATAGCGATGCATCGAAACGTGGTTGATATCCGCGAAGATGGCCAGAGCGATCGTCACGCACAACAGATGGGGAAGATAACTAGCGTAGCCCTGGGCGTTGTATGCCCAAAGAAGTAATCCGTAGATCAGGAGACTCAGGCCCACACTGAATACGAGACTGCGAATCCATTTCGTCTCATTTCCGCTGGTACAACTCTTGAGGCCCAACAAGATCGTCAGAGCGCCAGATAGCGAAATGGAGTTGGAGATCCATCCTTCCCGCCCCACCAAGAAGTCCAACCTTAAAAACCAGTCAACCAGGGGGACGGATCCAACGACAACTAGAAGGATCCCGATCTTCAGCAGGCGGCCAAACAGGATGAATACCTTGCGTCGTACTCTCTCGGGGATACGGTAGTCCAAGCCCGAAACTAGTCCCGAGATCAAGAGAATCCCAACAAATATCGCAAGCACTCCAAGTCCAAGGCTGAACAGTCCGTGGAATCCCGTTGTCTGGTTCTGAATCGAATCGGGAACCCATTTCAGACTGTACCTCACTGCCCCTACTACGCTCTGGGGAAGATTCTGCTCCCATGGTATCTTCAGGAGATAGACTGCTATCAGAATAACCGGAACAAATACCGCCAGGTTCAAGCAGAGGCCCTTTAAAACTGCAGCAATCAGTGCCCATCGATCGAGACCATTGCCAGGCGCAAGATACTCTCCATGGCGTCGAATCCACCTTAGGATTTTCGGGGAAGTGTTATCGCCCTCTTTGCTAGAAATCGCGAAGGGGAACTTGCGGAGTTTGCAGATCAACCAGGTGAGCGATGCGCCAATATAGCCACCACCAGAAACCGTCGAGAGATAGTCAACATGCTGCAAGGCCCCGAATCGCTCCATTGCTTGAAGTAAGCCAAGGTTGAAGATTGCGGAACGTATACCCCCGCCTGACAGAGCAAGGCCTATGGCGTCCTTGTTTGGCTCTCGTTCTCTAAGGCCAGCTGCGCGTCGTCTGTGCTTGATGAACTGATGCTCGGCCGACAACACCTCGTTGTACTGACTCATTTCTTTCTCCCTGTTCGCCCGCCCAGATAAGGATCCCGCAGGATCAATCATGGTAGCTGAGGACTGTTTCGAACCTAGTGGTTCTCATAAGCGACCAATGCAGCTACTCTTCAACTGGACTAGAGTTTCGGTCTTCTGAGAAGGGATTCTCCACTGCCAGTCCAGAGTCTTCCGTCTGGAAGGAAAACGATCTCAAGTATCTCGAGAAACTCACAGCTGTCTCGATGATTCGATCCACCAAAGTTAGCCTTCGATCCTCTGTCTGCGAGTATCCTCACTGAGTCGGAGTCGGATTCGACTCAGTTTTCGTGGAGGCTGCTTTCAGCCACTTAGCAATCATTGAACCCAAATCAAATCCGAAACCGATCCTATAGGTGTCACGGTTGCTCTCTAAGGGAACGATCGCGATCCTTGGATCGAAGGGCTGGATTTGGTTAGTGATCGTCATTCCGTCAGGCGTCGTGGTGGCGACGGTCTCCAATTCTTCAAGCACTAGAGGTGTTCGGAAACCCGACCGGCTGCCGAGACGAAGGTTCACGGTCCCGAACAGATAGAGGTCAACTGTTTTCCCGATGCGGATCGGTGTAAACGCGTCGATCCGACCCACGACGCCTCGAAAACGGCCTCCCGTAATCGTCTCGTCCTGCCCAGCGGTTACCGTCAGCATGCGAGGGGCTGCCTTTTTGGAGAGTGACTTCCGATACCAGTTGAACCTGAAGCCAGCTCCATACATTCGGTAGAACTGGTCCCGGCCTGGTGGAGTAAAGCCGATGAAATCGCGCCCAACTGCCGAGGGAAACTTAGTCAGGATCTGGTTTGAGAAGGTCTCGAACTGGGCATCTCCGGGTCGGGGAGATCGGAAGACGCGAAGATTTTCTTCAGGCGGACTAAACTGGCCGGTCGCCCCGTAGAACGCCACAAGCCCCAGGCTAAACGAGTCGGTCTCGCAGCTTCCCCCAAAGCGCTTCTCAAAACCAACCAGGAACTCAGCCGATTGAGCCATCTGGTTCACCGGGAGTTCTCCGATCCTCGCTGCAAAGTTTGGGAAGAACTCCGAGATCGGCGCATTGATCTGCTGGGGTGAGCTTGCTATGCGAGCATTTCCCCAATAGCTGAATCCTGCTCTCCAAGGTAGTGATTCTTGGTTTGACAGGGCGCCTGAGAAGAAGAAGTCGAAAAAGTAGTTCTGGTCAGAATCGGCCGACGCCGCGCCCGCTTGCTCGAATCCACCGACCAATCTGAACGGGAACTCGAAATCGTCCTCTTGATCATCCTCCGCAATCGCACTTGAGGCGAACATACAGAACACAACAAGGGACCCCCAGATCGCTTTGTTATTCCACTAGTGTCCGGTTTGATGTTGTTGATTCCAAAGGACTTAAAGCTCGCTTAACTGTAAGATTATAATCACTCTACTCCTATCCCCCTACAAACAAAGGCTTTAGCCGTCTTCCGAACAAGTTCTGCTGTCTCCACTTTTG
>JAKZYH010000551.1:0-5114 GCA_047514575.1 Acidobacteriota bacterium
GAATAGCCGTACCTCTATCCCGCACAACATGATTGGCCTGATGATTTACAGGTATGTGCTCCGCGGACTGTGGGTGGCACCGTGGATGTTCTGTGTACCGCCAATCTTTGGACGCAAGCTCAGCCGGGGGAACGCCTCTTCGGACTTCCCAGTAGATTCGGCAGGGCGTGAGGCCACCCCGTGATGGATGTCTGGGGTGGCCTCTCTTTCTCAAGAAAGAAAGAGTCATTGCCTGAACCGAAAGGCGTACAAGTCGGCATCCCGGAGCACGAATCTCAGGCGGATCGGCCGGCCCTTGAGTTGGCCAGGTCCGTTACCACCCTTCCAGCTGACCACCCGCTCCAACTCGTCACCGAAGATGGAATCGCAGTCGGCAAGAGAGTAGCCGTCTAGCGGTCGGCCGTCTTTATCCTGAATCTCGACCCGGATGTCCCCGGCAGCAGAGGTAGAAAAGTTCATCACCAGGTTCTGTCCCTGGAAAGTCAATGGCTTGGTGATGAACTCGCCTCCCCTCAAGGGAGCCCCCACCGAGGCGAATCCATCCATGCGCAGCGTATAGCGTCGCAGTTGGCTGCTGGTGCCGGTCCAGTAGCTTTCCGTCGCGTACACCGAGAGTTCGTTGGGTACGCCCTCGATTGATGATGCTGTCTCCACGATTCCCCAATTCTGGTAGTTGTCCCCGTACACCCAGTTGTCCTTGTGCCTGAGCCCGGGCCGGATGAAGGCTTCGTCCCAGCGTCGGAAATTCCTGGCATCACGACTGCTCATGAAGAGCCCATCGGTCAGTGCGCTTCCTTCCCTCTCCGAGGCCGCCCGACGGAGCAGTCTGTGTTCCAGTCCGGGGAGAGCCTCCATGGCGTCCGACCAGCCCCGGTCGATGTAGCGGGTGGGAAAGCCCAGAAGGATGTGAGGCGCTCGATAGTAGGGAAGAATCTGGTTGGTGTAGAGCTGCTCTCTGGGTGCCCCTGGATACTCGATCCAGACGGGTTCGCTCCAGTTGCGGAAATCCGACGACTGAGAAACAAGAATGTCCCGTCTTCCGTCCCGCATGGCTCGTTGAAAGCAGAGGTAGTGCCCCCTGACGCTGTCCCAGAAGGCTACGTTCTGCGAGTCGAAGTGGTTTGGGATCGTGGGGCGCAAGACGGGTTTCTCGCTCATGGGCTCCCAGTGCAGCCCATCGCTGCTCTTGAAGGCGTACATTCCAGCAACCTCGCTCTTACGAGGGTCCCCGGCCATTGCCTTGTACCGTTCCCCAGGTTTGGTATCGGGATTCGTATCTTTGAACGGAGCGAAGCCAACCGTGGTCACGGCCTCCAGATCGCCCCCATTCCAGACAATGTTGTTCGCGCTGGAGCCGTCGAACTCGAACAGGCCCAGTTTCGGCTTGGTCCAGTGGATTCCGTCCCTGCTCTCGGCATAACCCACCAGGGGCTTATGGGAGGCCGGCTCTCCCACCAGCTCCTGGGAGGCAGTCTTGTAATACATTCGGTAGAGCTCGCCGTCCTGGAAAACGGTGTGATACGAGCACGAATTCCCCTCCCAAGGCTCGTCGTGGACGATCGAGATCTCGCGAGCCGTCGGCTTGTGGAGGCGTAGCTCCGCAGCACCGCTCATACGGTCGATGAGGTGCTCATCCAGCATCAGCTCCAGACGCGATCCGATGTCCACGATGTTCTCCAGACCTTCGGCCGGTGTAACGAGGCCCAAAGCAGGTCCGATGGCCAGAAGCAACACGGTTCTTGCTTTCATCTCCAATTCTCCTCGTCTCAGCTGACACTCGTCGGCCCGTTCAAGACAGACACTCTACCAGGACATTCTGGCTTGTGAAACTTGTTCCAAAGGGTCACTATTGAGCCTCCTATGTTCGCACACTGGGGTCGCACCGAGAGCATTCTACTTCGGTCTTTCAGCGCCATTCTGGCTGGGGTCGGGCTAACGGCTTGTGCGCCCGAGATCGTCGACGAGCCAGCCTCAGTGAGTAGGGAAGAAGTCCAGCGCGAGTTGCGTCGAGCCGTCGAGTTCTTCCGGACCCGAGTTTCCAACGAGGGTGGATACCACTTCCGCTACAGCTCTGACCTGTCATATGGCCGTTCCGAGGCTGCTGAAGGGCCCTCCCAAGTCACGGTTCAGAGAGGAGGAACTCCCGTAGTAGGACTGGCTTACTTGAAGGCCTATGAGGTCACAAGGGATGCCTTCTATCTGGAAGCAGCTCGAGAAGCGGCGCTGGTTCTGGTGCGCGGCCAGCACTGTTCTGGCGGATGGGACTACATCATCGAACTGGATCCTGCCAAGCGCAGTGACTATCCCTACCGAGTCGATGGGGATTGTCTGGAGAAGCCCATACCTGAATCGGATGGGGACGTCGGCAAGCCCCATCCCCAGACCACTCTGGACGACAACGTCACGCAGGCTGCGGTCAGACTCCTGATGCGCGTGGATCGGGATTTGGGGTTTCGGGACGGAGTGATCCACGACGCTGTCCTCTTCGCTTTGGACCAACTGATTCTGGCACAATATCCCAACGGCGCCTGGCCCCAGCGCTACCGTGAGTTTCCCGATCCCGACGCCTTTCCGGTGAAGACAGCTGGCTATCCTGACTCCTGGTCGCGAACCTGGCCGGGGCCGGATTACCGCAGCCACTACACACTCAACGACAACGCGATGCTGGACATGATCGACGCCTTCCTGGAAGCGGCGCGCATCTACGGCGAACCTCGCTATCGGGTGGCGGCAGAAAAGGGTGGCGACTTCCTGCTTCGAGCTCAGATGCCAGAGCCTCAGCCGGCATGGGCACAGCAGTACGACGTCGACATGCACCCAGCCTGGGGCAGAATCTTCGAGCCACCCTCGGTGACCGGGTCTGAGTCTCAGGCCGTCTTGAAAGTTCTACTGGTCCTGTATCGGGAGACCGGTAAGAAGAAATATCTGGAGGCAGTCCCCAGGGCAATCGACTACTTGCGGAGATCGGGTCTGGACGTTCGGGCCAGTTCGATCCTCAGCAGAAGTAGGGGATGTTCTCCTGATGAGCTTTGCTTGGCGCGCTTCTATGAGCTTCAGACCAATCGTCCGCTTTTCATCAGCAAGGGAAGCAGGGTCCGAGTGAGGGGAGGGAAGAGCGAACTCTTGGATGGCTACGAGCTGACCTACAGCAATGAGAAGGTCATCACCCACTATGGCCTCTGGACCGGTGGCCGGCAGCTCGAAGGGATTGCTGAGGAGCACCGTGCTCTGCTCTCTGCCCCTCCGTCGACGGTGGGGCGTCCAGAGCGACTCGAGGGACTCTCCCCCTGGGAAGGAAGCCCTCGAGGCTCGTCGGATGCCGAGTTGGGAGTCTTGGTACGAGAGGCTTTGGCGACTCTGGACTCGAGGGGGGCTTGGGTCCAGGAGGGCTCCATTGGAAAGGCAGACAACTTGGTGTCTCTTTTCGCCGCAGACGAAATGGTCGTCACCATTGGAGATGAAGCTTTCCCTCTAAAGGAAAACCAGACATTGTCAGTCTTCCGAGGCGAGAAAAGACCCTCGGAGAGGATCATCAGTTCCAACACGTTTGCCCGAAATGCGGGACTCCTTGCCGCCTATCTACGTTCCAGTGGACCCAGCCAGTCTCAGCGTCCGTGAAGGCCCTGAGGCGCCTTGCTGGTCGCCTGATCCGATTTCTTTGGCAGGAGAGATTTTTCCACCGCCAGGATTTCGGTAATGACCTCCACGGACGAGGGCTGTTCCTGGAGTCCCCCCTTTGCGGGCCAGCCTGAAGCAGTCCTCCGTTCCCTATGGCGGAAGCCTATCCGTAGCGAAACGGCGAGAGACCCCTCCAGTACCGCTTAACTAGTTGTCACAGCAAGCCTCACGGAATACTGCTCCCCCAGTCCGGTCCCAAATGACTGAAACCCTAGCTGCTAGCTCGCGCATTCTGAGAATGTTGCTCTCACATTTGTCTGGAAGCGAGGGTTGGACGGGGATCACCATTCCGAAAGTTCACGAACGGGTCCAGTTGGCCAAAAGCGGTCCCGCTTTCGGCTGGGGTGGCGTGGCCCCCTCGGGTAGGTTGAGGGGTGGCCTTTAGGGAGGCCGCTTTAGCGGTCTGGCGCGAAGCGTAATAGACCGGTCCTTCAGGGCCGGGTAGGCGGGCAAGCAGCTGCTGCTGGAGCCTGCTTCAGCGGGCTTCTCGGGTAAAGGCTTCAGCCAGGCTCCGGGTCCACGAGGGCTAAAGCCGCCGCTCGAGAAGGACCGTAAACGGCCCTTAGGAGAGGGAGAAGAAGCGGCTGACCCCGGCGTAAACACCGGGTCTAATACGCTTCGCGCCAGGCCGCTGAAGCGGCCTCCTAGAAAGGGCCACTCTGTCGACCGTTTCGCGTCCGATCGGTGGAAATCAAAATTTCAAATATTTTTGCCTAGACTTAGAGAGCCTTTTTTGGCCCAGAAAATCGCGTGTAAGGGACCTATTAGACCTCATAATCAGCACAACTGATTGATTCTATGAGAGAAATCGTGGTCCGACCCCAGATCTCGATCTCTCGCCCCAGCTCTCTCACAGATCTGCACATTCCAGGGAAAACTGTGAGCAAACTCTTGTAGCCAAGTACACCCAACCAGTCAATCAGAGGTTCCCAGAAAAGGAACCATAAAACAAAGGCGCACGCTTGAGACTACCAGCTGAGGAAGGTACTGTGTTAGGTCTTCGGTCGAAATGGCGACTCGTCGTTATCCTGGACAAAATTTCTCCCAACCTATGCAGAGTCTGGCTCCGTCTGAGGCCGTTTCGACCCTATCCGAGTTCCTCGCTGTCTCGGAGGCCGGGAGAGGGGACTGTCAGGTTGAGCGCGAGTCAGGCAGAATCGGCTGATGTGACCATTGTCGAGAAGTCGTACGCTTGAGGATTTTCAGCTGTTGTCCTGTTCGCCCGCTCGGCAGCCCACCGTCATCAACCACTATGGGACGTATCTTGTGCCTTTGGATCGTCGAGGTTTCAGCTAAGGGTCTGCGCAAAAATAACTTGGGTGCGGCTCTTTTAGAACAGGCGATTCTGGTGCCGTCGAACGCAAGATGGACCTCTCTTACTATGGGAGCGGCGAAGGCATTTTGGGGTTGGGTAGTTGGGTGGGGCAGAACAATCT
>JAKZYH010000552.1:0-4868 GCA_047514575.1 Acidobacteriota bacterium
CCTCGACGTACTGTCAAAGTACGACTGCGGCGGCCTCGGTCGCAAGCCTTGCCAGGACGGCCCTTTCGGCGCCTCGCTACGACAAGCGATGAGAAATCTGGGCTAGGCTATCTCGGTGGACTGGAAGGATCAATGGGGTCAGGCGTGCAACACCGAGGGAGGACGGTCCCAGGATCTTGGGCTTCGGAGCCTCGAGTTTCCATTTATATTGCAGTTTTTTCGGACACTAGGGAACAAACTGGAACGAGTATAGGCTGGCATCCCGCATCAGAAACCGCAATCGTACCTTCTCTCCTACCAAAGACGAGACGTTTGAGCTGCCCTTCCAGCTGGCTTGGACCTGCAGGTAGTTGCCGTTGATCTCGTCGGCATCCTGGGCGCCGAATCCCTCCAGGGGACGGCCCGACTTGTCCTGGATCTCTACCCGCGCGGTGCCACCCGCACCGGTGGCCAGGTTCAACTGGAGGCCGCTTCCAGAGAAGACTAGTGTTCGAGTGGTCAGCTCGCCTCCGGTGTAGGCTGTGTCGGCGCTGATGAATCCGTCTAGGCGAAGCGTCGCCCGTCCCCAGGAAGCGGGTCCGGTTCGAGTGGGATCGTTGTGCGCCTTCTTCCATCCCTCAAAGAAAAAATGCAGATCGTTACCTACTCGGAATGCCAGTGGTTCCCTGACGAAGACCATTCCAGCCCAGAAGCTTCCCTGCGGCCCCAAACGGATAAAGGGTCTCCGCTTGGGCGTCCGATTCCAGTGGATCCCGTCGCGGCTGGTGGCAAGTTGCACATCGGCTGTGCCGGGGAGCTGGGCGAGCTTACCCTCTTTGCCGACGAAAGCTTTCCAGTGGCTGTAGATCGAGGGTAAGGCAACGTAGATATTGGGCGTGTACTTGAAGATGGGAATGCTGTAGAAGTCGACCCGGTTCGGGGCCTCCGAGGCGGCCTCGTCCAACGCGTCGGGGGCCATGACGATCTCTTCCTTGCTCCAGTGGACGAAGTCCTCTGAGGTGGATCTTCCCAGACGCAGGAGCCGGGAAAGCCAGTTGTTGGGCCGGTTGTCGTAAACCCTGCCGTAGTACTCCTCCTGACGCGGATCGTAAAAGGTCTTGACCCGGCTGTAGGCGACATAGCTGCCGACCCGATCGTCCCAGAAGGGATTGAAGCCCCCGTCCCCCGAAGTGCCCAGCTTCCCAGTGATTCGGGTCCAGTGGATGCCGTCGGCGGAAGCGAAACCATACTTGCCCTTCCCGTCGGGCAACGGTTTGAGGCCCCCCAGAACGCCGTCGGTTGGAGGGGACAGCTTGAGCGCCATCTTGTACTTCTGGCTAGGGTCTTTGGCCTTCGGGTCGATGAAGACTGTGTTCACACCCGCACTGGAGTAGGCGTAGGGAAACTGGTCGTTGGGAAAGAGGATGTTGTTGTCGCGGGATCCCTGCCACTCGTAGAGTCCCAGGTTGGGCTTCCGCCAGCTGGATCCGTCATCCGATTCGGCGTAGCGCAGCAGACCGCAGTTCAGCTTTTGGAAGTCCTGATCACACTCTACGCCCGGGCTCAGGTAGTAGAGGCGGAAGATACCACCATCGTGCATCATGAAACCCCGTCCGGGTGCGGGGATCTTCTCCCCGGTGACGTGAGCTTCGCCCATTCTCATCGTCACATTCTTCATCGACTCCACCAGATAGCCGTCCCTGCCATCTTCCTCCCAGGGGCCTACGAAAAGCTGCTTTTCTCCCCCCACCTGGAGCACATTTCCCGCTCCGAAGAGACCGGAAACGAAGATCAGAACAAATGTCAAAAGGGGGCAAAGTCGACGTTGGGTTCCCATCTTGTAAGCTCCTTACTCTTTTCTCCGGACACCCTCACTGCTCACTGGGTAGTTTGGACACGAAATAGAGTCCGATCAAGGGGCCGATTCCCAGTGGTAGGAAGGCCCACCGCCAGCCTATCGTCTCCGCCACCCAGGGGATGATCTGGATAGAGACCACTGTGATGGCAAATCCGATGCCGTTTTGAACGGTCAAGGCGGTGCCCGTGTACTCTGGCGGGCAGTACCGGGCTGCCAGGGCCGAGAACTGAGGAGAATCCGCCACCACAAAAAATCCCCAGACCAGGATGAAGAAAATCAAAGGCAGCAAATCCAGCTCATAGATGAATCCGGAAAGCAGACACATGCCACCGCTGACCCAGAGCGAGAGCGAGGCAACTGCTTTCTCCCCGACTCGCTTCGAGATCTTCCCTCCTAAAGCGCAACCCAGCGAACCGACCCCTATAGTGGCGAATGAAAGCAGCGGAAGCCATCCTTGAGGGGACGAATCGATCCTCTCCAAACGCGAGGCTAGAAAAAGGGAGACCATTGACCAGAAGGCGTAGAGCTCCCACATGTGACCGAAGTATCCGAAGGCAGTATGGCGGAACTGCGGCTGTCTGAAGACCCTCCACAGCATCCGTGCATCGAAGCGAGCCCGTCCTTTGAGGTAGGGACCATCGGGGAGAAGTGTCAGAACGAGGACGCCGCCCACCAAGGCCAGGAGTGAGGCAACTCCGACTAGAGTCCTCCAGTTGAACTGAGCCCCTCCGGCCTGGATCAGGTAGGGAAGGGCCGTCCCCATGGTGAGGGCTCCCACCATGATTCCCAGCTGTGATCCCAGTCGGGTCTGGAACCAGGAGGCAACCAGCTTCATACCCACGGGATAGACCCCAGCCAGCATCACGCCGTTCAGGGCACGAAAGAGTATTGCCAGAGCAAGCCCCTGGGCTACGAAGGCAAAAGCAGCGTTGAAGAGGGCTCCCAGTAGAGCCGAGACGAAGAATACTCGCCGCGCATTGAAAACGTCCGCCAGATTGAAAAAGGCGTACAGCAAGGTCCCGAGTATGAATCCCAGCTGAACCGAAATGGTCAGCCAGGCACTCTCACCCGGAGTCAGCTCCCAGAGTTGAGTCAGTTGGGGTGTCGCGGCTGTGCCAGAAAACCAGGTCGCGCAGGCCAGAAGAACCGAAGCCGAAACGATGGCCAAAGAACGGTTGGGATTCCCAGTTCCCGAACTTACCTCGGATTGTCCTCTAGGGGTGTCGTGTAGCACAGAGCCTCTCCCTCCAGAACGAGGGTTCCATCATCCCTTGTGACCGTCGTTTTCAGTTCTGTGAGCGGCTTGTCTGCTCGGACCTTGAGGACCTCTACTGCGCCCGTGATAGTGTCTCCAGGTCTCACAGGTGCCCTGAAGTTCCAATCCACATGAAGGAATACGGTCCCGGGACCGGGCAGATCCTCGGCGACCACCGCGTTCAGAATCGCGCTGGTGATTCCACCCTGAACGATGATTCCGCCGAAAGTGGTTGTCTTCGCAAGCTCTTCGTCGTAGTGCAGCGGATTGCGGTCGCCGGAAATGGCGGTGAATAGCTCGATGTCGTGTTGGGTCACCTCCCGCCCTCGCTCGGCGTGTTGACCAACGACGGGTTGTCCCGCGGGCCAGACTTCGTTGATTTCAGCCATCTACTTTCCTCCAATCTGGGAATCGAAGTTCCAGGATACAGGATAAAGACAAGCTCCAAATCGCAAGCATTGCATCTCAATCGGTTTAGAGTAAGTACACTGGCACATAGATACGGAAGATAAAGGGCTCACCAAGCCTTGGAGGTAAGAGCCGGGAAATAGGCTCTGCCAGACGGATCGAAAAAGCTGCAATCAGAGCCAAAGCCTAGCCAAACATATTTGAAATTTTGATTTCTACCGATCGGACGCGAAACGGTCGGCATAGTGGTCCTTTCTAGGAGGCCGCTTCAGCGGTCTGGCGCGAAGCGTATTAGACCCGGTGTTTACGCCGGGGTCAGCCGCTTCTCCTCCCTCCCCTAAGGGCCGTTTACGGTCCTTCTCGAGCGGCGGCTTTAGCCCTCGTGGACCCGGAGCCTGGCTGAAGCATTTACCCGAGAAGCCCGCTGAAGCAGGCTCCAGCAGCCGCTTGCCCGCCCCCCCGGCCCTGAAGGACCGGTCTATTGCGCTTCGCGCCAGACCGCTAAAGCGGCCTCTTTAAAGGCGACCCCTCAACCTACCCCAGGGGGCCACGCCGCCCGAGCCGAAAGCGGGAACCGTCTTGGCCAGTTGGACCCGTTCGTGGACTTTCGGGATTGTGATCCCCATCCAACCCACGCTTCCAGACACCTGCGCGAGCTAGCAGCTAATAGATAAGACTTGCCGGAAACGGTACGATGGACGCGTCGTCAGCGGCGCCCAACCGAGCGTGCTCCGGCCGACGACTCGATCAAGCTGAAGTTCGATTCTGGATCCGTTCGTCTACGAGTCGTCGAGTGTCCAACAAACCCCAACCACTTGAATCCGCGGCGCCTGTCTTCCGAAGAAAAGCCTTGGGACAGCTGGCATTCGGCTCTGTCCTGGCCGCTGCCTTCCTGTATTTTTTTCTGCGTGGCACCGAGCTGGAGGAGCTGGCGGGGGCACTGCGTGCTGCCGACCCCGGTTGGCTCACGTTGTCGCTGCTGGCCACCATCGCCACCTACTGGGTTCAGGCACTTCGCTGGCAATGCTACCTGCGTCCGGTTGGTCGTGTCCCCATGGCCTCCTCATTCAACATTCTGATCATCGGCAACCTGGTGTCGAACGTTCTTCCCGGCCGGTTGGGAGACATCGTCGCACGGCCCCTGTTGATGCGTCGTTGGGAAGGGATCCCTGCGGTAAAGACTTTGGCCACGATAGCGGTGGAACGTTTGTTTGACGTGCTGATGCTGGTCGGCTGTTTGGCCGCCTATTTCTGCTTCTTCCAAGAAGCTGGCTCCTCGGCGGACTTCTCGGTGGCTTCTGCTACCGGAATCTCGTTGTTCCTGGCATGTGCTCTCGCCACCACCTTTCTGATCGCTCTGCACTTCCA
>JAKZYH010000553.1:0-16427 GCA_047514575.1 Acidobacteriota bacterium
AGGGGGGACGATAGGGGAAGTTCCAAGTGAAGGGAGATGCGCGACATTCAGTCTGTGACGTGGGTTTGGCCTCCAGGCCGAAGTAAGGCGGTCGAGCCGAGCTCGACCCACGGCGGCCTGGAGGCCACCGCCACGACGAAGGCCAGCCGCGTAGTCGAATTCGATTCGACATCCTCCGAACCCCTCGGCTTGGAGCCGAGGGTCGGCCTCAGTGCTCCGTCCCATAAATACGATGATGTATGCAGATGGGGCTTGTGAGGCGAGATCAAGGCAGGAGGAGGAAGATGATGCCGGGCCATCTTCGACGCCGTCGCGCTGGCCACATACATCATCGTATTCATGGGACGGAGCACTTTGGTACGGAACGAGACGGAAGGTCTGGAGCCCTGGACACCAAGTTTAAAAAGGCTCGGCACGGGTTCTGGCAAACACAGCGCGAGTCACCCACTCCTAAATTTGCCCAAGGCTCCGAGCACGAACGTAGCAATTCAGGGGCCAATTCAGTCGCTGAGATCTGAGAAAGTGAGGAAAAACGCCCAGGGCACTACGAGTTACACCGAATCCAGTTTATTTTGGAAAGAAGGTGATGCGGACGATGCGGATCCAAAAAGGACGATTTCCGTTAACCCGAAGTGACAACAAACGGCAAGTCGTGGTTCAGAAAATCGCGCGGGAGAGCAGTGTTCGGTATTCTTCGGCAAGGGGCGATCGATTGCCGATCAGAGCGAAAACATCCAACATTGTCTTGCGACCGGCGTCATTCTCGAAAGAGCGGTCTTCAGCTACGATGCCTAGAAGGATCTCGAGGGACTCACGGTACTCCTGGCTTACCGCGAGGCAGCAGGCCAGGTCATAGCGGCCCTCGAGGTTCGCCGGGTCCTGCTCCGATCGGGTGCGAGACGCCTCCAACCCTCCAGCCTTTTCACACCATCGTCGGAGCTTCCCCAGAAGCTTGAGCCGCTCCGCGGCATCGGCTTCGGAGGAAAGCGGTGAAATCCTGGCGAGGAGCTCGTCCATCTCGTCGTAGTTCTGCCGCTCGAGAGCGATCTGCGCGAGACCGATCTGGGCACCAGAGTGGTCGGTTTCCTGAGCCAGAGCCTTCGCGGAATCCTGATAGGCGGCCTCAACGTCTCCCCCTGCCAGTTTCTCATTGGCAAGGAGGACGATCTGATCTGCCTGGCTCGGACATTGCGCCCTCAGAAATCGGCGCACCTCGCTCTCAGGAAGTAAACCAATGAACTCGTCCACGGGCTTCCGATCTCGAAAGGAAACCACCATAGGGATGCTTCGGATCTGGAACTGACGAGCCAGCTGCGGTGCCTCTTCGGTGTTCACTCGTGCCAGGAGAAAGGCGCCACCAAATTCCTGCGCCAGTCCCTCCAAGATCGGAGTCAGGGTTCGGCACGGCCCACACCAGGCGGCCCAGAAATCGACGATAACCGGCCGGATTCGCGAGTGCTCCACGACCTGTTCCTGGAAATCCGCATCGACTACATCGACAACGAACTCCCTGATCTTGTCCTGCATTTTCGCCCTCTCCGCCCACATTATAGCGAGCGTTGGGAAGCCAGGGAAAATGTCCCGCCTTCGAATTCCTTTTTCAGTCGCAGAAGGTAGAGTCCCGCTGCTTGCAACCGTAGATCGAAACTGAATATACTGAGCCCCGGCGAGCGATGATGATCAACTGGATTACACTCGACTATCTAGAGTTGTTATGTCAGACGAACCAACTGCTTATTGGTTGTACTAGGGGAGAGAGCGAGCTTTGGATCTCTCCTCTGGGACCTCACCCGTCAACCCTCACTCCGCAGGAACTCAATGACATCCTGAAACGAAGTTCGCTGTTTGAGGTTCGTAAGTTGTTGGCAGAAGACCCAGATCTTGAAGAGACCTCTTTCGTGACACGACTCGAATTGGAACAGAAGATCCGGCAATTGATGAATTGATGACGTTGACCAACCAAGAGAACAGTCTCCAGCAAGCCACCGACAAGATCCTCGGGTCGATCATCGACGACTGGTATGAAAACGTTTCCGCTTTCTATTTGACGAGAGAACAGCTCGAAGCCGAGTCGGAGCCGGGCTCGCGGGAAGAAGAACTGAAACGTTTCCACGATGATCGAGGCCACCGGATTAAGTTCAATAAGGACGACCTGGATTTCACCTACGGGCTGATATCAGGTTGGCAGGAGGACAGCCTGCTGATTGAAATCAGTGTGAACAACAAGGTCGAGAAATTCGACTACGAGGACTTTCAACGACGACTGCTAGACCACTACCAGCATCTCGGTGAAAAGCTAGTCCCTACACCCTACGAGCTCAAGAACTATCGTTATTGCGACATCTTTTTGCTCAAGCCCAGTCCCAGCGAGGCCTTCCAGGTTGAGACGAGAACGGAAGGTGCCGACATCATGCGTCTCTCCTTCAGTGTCAATAACCAGCATCTGGAGAAATGTCTCAACCATCCGGTTTCAGGGAAGCGCCTGATAGAGAACTACTGCGTGTCACCTTTCCGAACGGTTTATGCGGCCGTTTACCGGAGCATCTCGACTTGAGGATCCTTCATACGGAGGCTGTCACTCCGATCGCAGATTGATCAGTGGGTACTCGAGAGCCAGGGGATCCCTACTGCCCTGGCTGATCGCTTCATCGAGGGCCTCTTTCCATACGCCCAACTCAGACCGAAAGCGCTCCAAGTCTATTCCCCCTTGGGAACCTGGGTATGGAGCTAGTTTGTCGATAGACTGCTTCATCATGGTGCGCGCTGCACCCCATTTTCCTTGTTGGTAGTGAAAGAAAGCGACGGCCGCCTGGATGATGCCTTGGAGAAAAGGCTGCCGGTCACTCGACTCCTGGAGCCAGAGGTCTTCTATCAGGTCGTGGCAGTCGTAGAACTCCTGCCGATTAAATAGTTCAAGCCCTTCGAGGAATTGCGGCTGTTGGGACGCTGCGGCTTCCAGTGTCAAGTATTCCTTGTCCGAGGCCTCTTGGTCGGTTGCTCAATGATAGGTTTCCTTGATCCACCGCTCCAAGGATCCTGATGGATTAGAAACGACGTCGACATCGAACACCCAGGGTTCCTTTCGGGCACTATTCTTCAAGAGCTTGACCCCATGCTCGTAATCGCGAAACAGCTCTCGACAGTAGTCCAGGATGTCTTGCCCATCGGCCGCCGCGCGAGAAGCCAGGAGCTCGGCTGCTTCCGGCGTGAACGTGATTTTGACGTCGAAGTTATCGCTGAATTCTTGCTCGAACTTCTTCAGCCTGAAACGAAGCACGTCCTCTCGATAGAGGTCCGGATCGGCGAGAAGTTCTGCCAACTTCGCCGGCGGGTCCTCTACCATCTCACGTCCCACGACCAGATTTCCTACCTCGCTATCCGGAAGCTGGTACTTGTACTCTCGAAAGAGCTGCTCGCAAACGGTAATCAGCCCCCGGGCGCCGGTCTCCTCCTGTGCCGCTCGTTCAGCGATCGCTCTGATCCCCTCGTCCTGGAAGTAGGCATCGATTCCATAGGCCAGAAAGTCCTTCTTGTACTGTTTCAGCAGCGAACCTTCCGAATCCTTCAGGATTTTGAAAAGATCTTGTACCTCCAACGGATTGCAGTGCGCGACTACCGGCAGCCGTCCGATGAACTCAGACTCGAAGCCGTAGTCGATGAAGTCAACGGAGCGAGATTTCTGCAGCAGAAAACGCTGTTGTTCCTGGGAGGTCTTCTCTTCCATG
The DNA here is from genome assembly GCA_047514575.1 of Acidobacteriota bacterium. GTDB lineage: Bacteria > Acidobacteriota > UBA6911 > RPQK01 > JAJDTT01 > CAUZIZ01. The sequence continues at coordinate 3,726 of JAKZYH010000553.1, forward strand.
AAGCCGATTCTTTTCGCACCCAGGCGTTTCTTGATGATGTCCGCCAGACCCGTGAAGGCACCGCTGACGATGAACAGAATGTGTTTCGTGTTGATCGTCTTCTTCTCGGGCTTTCCTCCTGCCTGGACTTCCATGAACGCCTGCATTTGACTGGCAATGTCGGTGGGTGACTTGAGGGGCACTTCGGTCTCTTCCAATAGTTTGAGCAGACCTCTTTGGACCCCATGTCCACTAACATCTCTTCCAATGCTGTTCGAGGGTGAGGCGATCTTGTCGATCTCATCCAGGTAGACAATCCCGTACTCTGCCAATTGGATATCCCCATCGGCCTGATGTACCAGTTCCCTGATCAGGTCTTCTACATCTCCTCCGACGTAGCCGGTCTCGCTGTACTTGGTTGCGTCGGCCTTGAAGAAGGGCACCCCGATCAGCCGGGCAATGTTCTGAATCAGGTAGGTCTTACCTACTCCCGAGGGACCGATCAAGATGATATTTTGCTTTTTGTAGTCTCGACAATCTTCTGAGTCCTGGCAGCTCTGGATGTGGTGGTAGTGATCGCAAATCGCGGTGGCCAAGACCTTCTTGGCATCATCCTGCTGAATCACGTAACGGTCGAGATACTCCTTGATCTCGCTCGGTCTATACTCGAAATCGATTTTCTGAGTCGCCTGGAGTTCTTCTCCTCCTGCTTCGTCGGTCTCGTCTCCCTGGGCATTGGGAAAGACCTCAACCCGCACTCCAGAGCCGTATTTGTTTTGTAGTAGCTGTTTCAGCTCATCCGGATTGAACCGCTTATCGAATGTCATTAGATCATCCTCTCTGAGCGCACACTCCAACCCTACACTGGGTTTCCTACCCCTTATAAGATGCAGGATTCAAATCAACGATTCATACCAGGGTCGAGGCATTCCCCTCAGAGATAGCGCATCATGACCGCCCAGGCCGAAATCGCCGCCATAAGCGAGATCACGGCGGCGGCGGCTATTCCCGCCCAACGGACGGGTTTCGCCGTCCGCTGCTCGGGCGGCAGTTGCCCATCCAGCCAGACGGCGGCGATACAGGCCAATCCCACGCCGATATTGGTGCTGAATAGCGCCACCAGATCGATCATGACGATGGGCGTGGTCTCGGTCCAAATAAAGATCCAGGTCAGGACCAACAGGGTGAATCCGAAGACTTTCATCACCAGCGAATAACGGAGATCTTTCCCCTTCGGAAGCAGCTGTTGTAGAAAGCTGTGGGCTCCCCTTCCGTAGATCTCGGGAAGGGCGTTGAGCGAGCCCCAGAGGGCCGCGAGAATGATCACGTAGTAGAGTGGAATCATGAGGGGTGAAATCTGGGCAAAGATATGAGCCTGTTCGGTGAGCAGATCATATCCTCTGGGAATCTTCTGAAGAGGCGCAAGAATGGCCGCTCCAGCGATCATGAAAGCCACAGTGACTAGCAGGATCAAAGAGGCGGTAAAGAAGACGTCCAATTTGAGAGGCTTGAGGGCCCGCTTCCGATCCGGCCCGAGCCGACCAACGGTCCACCCTTTGATCACGACCCAGTTCGAATAGACGACGTAGTTCATCGCGATGCTCCCGGCATAGCCGAACACCGAAGCCATCTCCAACATCCTGCTTCGGGACTTGATCTCCAAAGGCAGCCAATCCGGATAGTCAGGAAAGTACCCGAAACGGAAGAATCCCTTGATTATCGGCCCGATCTCGGGTTGCACCAGGATGGAGGCCAGCATCGTGCAGGCCAGTAGCACCAGACAGATCGCTGTCTGGGACTTCTCAAGGGTTTCGTAACGCTGAAAGATTCCAGCCAGGATGGCCAGACTGACGAAGGCGAGCGCGAACCACTTGTAGGAGAGAATGAGTCCGGCCGAAGCCAGAATCTCTGTCATCAGGCGGCCGCTGGGAACGGCGATGACGACGAAAACGAAGGGAGCTACGACTGCTTCGAGTCCGAGTATCAGCCACAACAGCCAACCTCTGGGACCGGGAAAATCGATCAGCTTCTCGGCCACGCTCTGACCCGAAACCACCGCGTAGCGTCCCAGCAAATAGAGGGTCAGGAATGACTTGGTTATGGTTGCGACAAGAATCAACCAAAGCAGATCGTAGCCGCCCCAGGCACCGGCACGCACCGCCAGAACGGTTTCACCGGCACCAATACTCGTTGACGCAACGATTGCGCCGGGACCAACCTGGCGAAGCTGCGACAGCCACCGGCTGCCCTTTGGGGGCGCTTTTCTCATTGTCGGCAAGGTGCCTCATGGTAACAACATCTATTCTCGATAGCGATCGCCCTCCCCCGCCGCGTCCGGACACTACTTGTCAATTTTCGGGGTTGAAATAGCATATACTTCGGAGGCGATTTCACATGAACGAGATCAGAGAAAACCTGCGCCAACTCCTGATCACTCGATCGTTGCAGATCGGCCATTTCACGTTGACTTCGGGGATGACCAGTCAGCACTACATCGACGCCAAGAAGACCACGCTGGATCCTGAGGGAGCCTATCTTTGCGCCCGTTTGATCCTGGATGAGCTAGCACGACATCAAGTTGTCGCCGAGGCGATCGGTGGGCTGACTCTGGGGGCAGACCCGGTAGTGGCTGCAGTAGCCGCCGTCAGCTTCGCCGAAAGAGATCGCTATACCCCTCTGCCCGCATTCATCGTGCGTAAAGAGCCGAAAAAGCACGGGACCGAGCTGTATATCGAGGGTTTCGAAGGCAAGAAGGGATCTCGGATCGTCATCTTCGACGATGTGTGCACGACGGGTGCATCCGCCTTGAAGTCGATAGAAAGGGCCGAGACTCAGGGCTACGAGGTGGTCGCCGTGATCTGTCTGGTCGACCGTGAGCAGGGAGCGGAAGAGAGCTTCCGCGGTTATTCTTTTCTCCGACTCTTCCGCGTGCAGGAGCTGCTTTCGGATCCCGGTGTCCAAGGGCAACTGGCCCGGCTTTAGGGTTCGGTCAAGAATAAGTTCGCAGAGTTCCGAACCCTTAGTGAGTCGCCCTCTAGCCCTGTTAGAATACGATCGCTATGGCTGAATCGAAAAACGTAAAAGTCGAGTGCCCCTGTTGTCAGGCCAGTCTGTTGGTGAATACCCAGACAGGTCTGGTCCTTCATTCCGAGAAGAAGAAGTTGGACTATTCGTTCGAGAATGCGGTGCAAGACGTCAAAGACCGCAAAGAGAAGGCTGCGGAGTTATTCGACAAGGCCTTCGTCGATGAAAAAGAACGTCGGCAGGGACTCGAGGAGAAGTTTCGAGAGGCCCTGAAGTCCAAGGACGAGTTGGACGATCCGATCCGCCCCTGGGATCTGGACTGAAGTGGTCCCCGTTGAGGGTCGTCGCCTATCGTCCCTGGCTAGACGACTGTCCTTCCTCGCCTTGATTCCACTCTTTTTCTGCCTGGCGCCGAGTCAGGAAGACCCCGAAGCACCTGGCAGAAAAGGCCCCTCGGCCGATCGCCGGCCAGTCTTCGGTTCCTGGAGCGCTCCCCGTAACCTGGATGTCGAGTATTTCCAGCTTCTGGTGGATCTAGGCTTCACCCACACGCTCTATTGGCGCAGTCCAAAACTGGACGCTGAACGGTGGCGCCTGGACCTAGATCGGGCTGCCGAGCTGGGTGTTCGTCTAGTTTTTGACAGCTGGCAACCAGCCGCGATTCCCGAAGATTGGCTAGACGCCGTCCTTGAGACCGGCTGCACTCATGCCGCGTTCGCTGGTGCCTATGCGCCGGATGAACCGGGATACCGCTTTCCGTTGGAAGGGCCTACCCGGCGGCCCTCAGTTGAGCGATTTCAGTCGGCTTACAATCGTCTCAAGGAATGCGGAAGCGAAGGCATTTTTCACGTGGATGCTGCCTCCGTTGAAACCAGATGGGTTCGCCAGTTTCTTCCCTTTTCGTCGGTGTTCGGACTGGACATCTATCCCTATAAGGAAGGTGTTGATTGGAAGCGTTACGTTGAGCGAGCCACCTCAAAGGCCCAGAGGTTGGCGGGAAACCGTCCGGTCTGGATGGTGCTTCAAGGCCACGGCCGACGAGATTGGTACGAATACGCGACCAAGAACCTTCGCCAGAAGATTCCGCTCGAGTCGGATCCACGGCCCCCCAAGGAGGTCCTTCTGGAGATGGCTTGGATCGCCTTCACCGGGGGAGCCCAGGGAGTATGGTGGTGGTCCTTCGAGCTGTACGACTGGCGGGATAGCGAGCATCGTCGATTCATTCTCCAGTTTGCCGATATCCACAAAGAACTCAGAAGGCGGTTTGCTGCGGGGGGGCGATGAGAAATCGTGGACAATTGGCGGCTATCGTTTCCAGAGCTCCTCGAAATGGTGGGTAGGCTGCCAGCCGAAAACGCGCTTCACCTTCTCATTGGAGAACTGGCCGTGGGGGAAGTCCGCCGAGACGAAGAAGGCCTCGTAGCGGGACGGCAGATCCTCAAATGGGATTTCCAGGGCGAGTGGAAACAAGGCGGCTGCATCTTCCCAGGTTACGGTGAAGGGGACGAAGTAAGATTCGTCGTCCGGTCGGGGGCTGCTGTAGCGGAAGTGGTAGAAGAGAAACGACATCACATACAGATCGTGGTTAGCCGCAAAGACCCGGCAGATCTCTTCCCCCAGGCCCTTGCTCAGAGCGTACAACAGCGTGCCGGGACGCGGCGTCATGTCAGGATGCATTCCGAAATCGAAGGGCTCGCAGGTCTCATTTCCCGTGATGGCGTAGAAGGGTCCCGTATTGATGACCCGGCGGATCCCGTGGCTATGGGCGGCTGCCAGGGCATTGTACGTTCCCCGAGTATTGACGTCGAACGCCAACCGGCGATCCCAACGTAGCACGGACAGATTGATGATGGCGTCCATTCCTTCTGCAGCAGCCAGCACCTGTGCCGGGTCGGAGACGTTCACCTGGAGAAACTCGTGGGCAGCGGTTGGGCATTTCTTGATATCTGTCAGTCGAAGCGTATGCCTGCCCTCCAGTGCCGTGACGACGTGAGGGCCCAGATAGCCTCCGGCACCTAGAATCAAAACCCTCACCTTGTTGCCCCCTGTCCTTGCCACAGCTCCAGGCCAAGAACCCTCTCTGCCTCCCCCGTTTCGTAACGCTGGCCCGGCACCTTGGACTGAATATGAAAAACCGAGAAGGGCGGCAAATCTGCGACCAGCGATCTGCTGACAGCCTGGACCAGATCCTCGGGGTAAAGGCGCGAACCAGACGCACCGGAGGCTTGGTCCCAAATCACTTCACCCAGTCTTAGACAGACCACCTGGAGCCTGCGCTCCCTTGCGAACTCGCGGCAAACAATTTCGCCCAGATAGGGTGCCAGGATCTGAGGGCTGGGGGTGGGCAGCGGACGCCATCGCTCGGTGACCCTCAATTCCTCTGAATACCCCTCCATCAGACTGAGTGTGCTCAAATAGATCACGCGATGTACGCCTGCTTCGTCGGCCGCACGGAGCAGATTGAAGGTTCGGCGCGTCTGCCGATCCAGCTGGAGAGAGGCATCCTCGTCCGGATCCACCCAGCCGAAGTGGATGATCGCACTCACTCCCTGGGTCGATCGACTAGTTGCCTCGTCGTGGTCCAGATCACAGCGAACGAAGCCGTGAACTGTCTGCATAGCGGCATCGTCGATGAGGACTATATCGTGGTCAGAGCTGAAGGCGTCGGCAAGGTGTTTTGTGAGACGATGAGCTCCGACGGTGAACAATAATTTCAAGGAAACCTCGTGCCGATGGTTGTCTAACAGGCTCTTCTTCTATCACATCCCAACCCGGAGATAGGAGTTTGCTTTCTTGGGTGTCGGGTATTGGTTGACATTTCTTGCATTACTAGGGATGAAAGAGTCATCAATCCAGACACGAGAGAATAAGCGAAGACAGCAAAGCTAACGGAGAGATTAGAGATTCTAAACCCATCAAGCCTATGAACCCTAAAGGGGGCTGCTCCATGACAACTCCAACCCAAGTCGATCCCATCAAGTTCGAAGTCATCCGCAATGCCCTACTCGAAGCCACCGAAGAGATGACAATTGCCCTACGCCGGAGTGCCTACTCGACCAACATCAAAACGCGGGCGGATTTTTCCTGTGCGCTTTTCGACCGCGAACTACGGCCCGTTGCGCAGGCTTTCGCCCAGGCCAACCATCTGGGCTCGCTAACCATTCTGGTACCGATGGCCGTCAAAGAATACGGTCCTGAGAATCTGGGCCCAGGGGATGCCATCTTGATCAACGACCCGTATATGGGGGGCGTGCATCTCAACGACATCACCCTCATCTCCCCTGTTTATTACGGCGATGAAATATATGGCTACGTCGCCAGCCTGGCCCATCATGTGGATGTAGGTGGGGGTGCCCCGGCCAGCGTCGGGGCTTTTCAGGAAGTCTATCAAGAGGGTGTTATCATCCCCCCGGTCAAGCTGGTTCAGGATGGAGAAATCGTTAGCGATGTCTTCCGCTTGATCCTGGCCCAGATTCGATCCAAGCACGAGACCGCTGGCGACCTTCGGGCCCAGATCGCGGCAAACAACACTGGCGCGCGCCGATTGATTTCGCTTCTGGATCGGACCGGCCCCGAAACGGTCAGCTTCTATATCGATGAGTTGATTGCCTACACCGAACGCCGTACACGTGCGGAGATAGCCAAGCTGCCTAAAGGTGTCTTCAGCGCAGATGGCTACGTTGATTACGATGGTTTCACCGATCAGCCTGTTCACCTGATGGTTAGGATTACTATCAGCGAGGATGGCGTTCTGTTCGATCTTACCGGTTCAGATTCCCAGCGACGAGCACCGGTCAACTCCACCTATTCGATGACCTATGCGGCCTGTGCTTATGCCCTCAAAGCGTTGATTGATCCCGATGTGCCGGTCAACACGGGCTTTTACAAACTGGTTTCGATGATTGCGCCGGAGGGAACGGTGGTCAATTGCCGGGCACCGGCGGCCATCGTCGGCGGATGGGAAACCCATATCCGTCTGAACGAGGTGATGTTCAAGGCCCTGGCTCCCGCATTGCCAAACCGAATCCCGGCCGGCACCAAGGGCATGATCTGTCATGCTGGTTTCGGCGGGATTGATCCGCGTAGTGGCGAATATTTTTGTTTCCTGGAAACTCTGGCGGGTGGCTATGGCGGACGAGCAGCCAGCGATGGTCCCGATGCGGTGCAAACCCACGGTCAGAACACCGAAAATGCTCCCATTGAGGAAACCGAAATCAACTATCCGGTTCGTATTCTACGTTATGAATTGGTGGATGACTCAGAGGGGCCAGGCAGACATCGCGGCGGTCTGGGCCTGCGGCGAGACTATCTCTTCCCCGACCACGAAGTCTCCTTCACCATCCTGGCCGACCGCAATCGCTGGGGGCCTTGGGGCTTATTCGATGGGCTGCCGGGGCAAAGGGCGACATATATCCTGAACCCTGACAACGAGCCCCTCGAACTGCCCTCGAAAGTGACGATTGAGCTGAAGCCCGGCAATGTGGTCAGCTATCGCACCTGTGGCGGAGGCGGCTATGGCCCGCCCGAGGAGCGTGAACCTCCAAGGGTGCTGCGAGATGTGCGCGAGGGTAAGGTTAGTTTGGAGCGAGCCCGCCAACTCTATCGAGTAGCGATCAATGCAGATCGTTGGCAAGTTGATGAGGCGGGAACAGCCAAATTGCGATCAAAGAAGGAGGACGACTAGGACGATGGCCTACAGACTGGGTATCGACATTGGCGGTACGTTCACCGACGCCACGCTTCTTCAGGAGGAAACCGGCGAGCTTCACATCGGTAAGGTTCCCTCCACACCAAGGGATCCGTCAGCCGGCTTTATGGAAGCCACCCATCGTGTTCTGCGAGCAAACAACGTTTCTCCAGATGAAGTTACGTACGTGGTCCACGGCACAACAATCGCCACCAACTCCATCATCGAAGGCAAGCTTGCACGGGCTGGCTTTGTAACCACTGATGGGTTTCGCGACATGTTGGAAATCGCTCGTCAGATTCGACCCAGCCTCTACGATCTGCAATTTGAAAAGCCCAAGCCGTTGGTACCCCGTCACCTGTGCTTTGGCGTGACCGAACGGCTCGATGCCCAGGGACAGGTCTTGACCCCACTGGATGAAGCAAGCGTCATTCAGGTCGCGGAGGCGCTGCGCCGTGAGAACGTCGAGTCGGTGGCCGTCTGCCTCCTCCACGCCTATGCCAACCCCGATCATGAGAAGCGAGTGGGCGAGATCATTCAGGATGTTATTCCGGAAGCCATGATCTCCCTCTCATCGGAGGTCGCCCCGGAGTTTCGGGAATATTTTCGGGCCAGCACGACCGTTATCAATGTCGGTATCCAGCCGCTGGTCGCCCGTTATCTGGAGCGCATCGAAAAGCGGCTGCGTGAAGAGGGGGTGGTAGCCGAACTTTTGCTGATGCAGAGCAGCGGCGGCGTCTACAGCTTTGCGGAGGCTAGACGAAAGCCAGTCTTTTTGGTTGAGTCGGGTCCGGCAGCGGGGGTCATTTCGGCGGCATATCTGGGGAGCAACCTGGGCTACAAAAACATCATTTCCTTTGACATGGGTGGTACCACCGCCAAAGTCGGCCTCATCCAAAATGGCACCCCCACGGTGACCAAGGATTATGAGGTTGGTTTGACGGCTCAGGCCGGGGCGGGATCACACCGCGGGGCGGGCTATCCCATCCGCACGCCAGTGATCGATCTGGTTGAGATTGGAGCGGGTGGCGGCTCGATTGCCTGGGTAGACTCTGGAGGTATCTTGCGGGTTGGGCCTCGGAGCGCAGGAGCTGATCCCGGCCCTGTCTGCTACGGCCAGGGTGGCACCGAACCCACCATCACTGATGCCAATCTTGTCCTGGGGCGGCTCCGCCCCGATCACTTTCTGGGCGGTGAGATGAGTCTGGATGTCGAGGCTGCCCGCCAGGCGATCAAACAAAAGTGCGCCGACCCCTTGGGTATGGAGGAGGTCGAGGTCGCCCACGGCATCGTGGAGATTGCCAATGCCGCCATGGTCAACGCACTGCGAATGGTCTCGGTCCAGCGCGGCTACGACCCTCGCGATTTTGTGCTGGTCGCTTTTGGAGGAGCCGGTCCGGTGCATGCCAATCGTTTAGCATCTGAAACCGAGATGCCGACGACCATTATCCCCATGAGTCCCGGCACCACCTCGGCCCTGGGGCTACTGGTAACCGACCTCAAGCACGACTACTCGACCACCATGATCGAGCGCGTCGACCGGCTCGACCTCGGAGCGGTCATACGGGTCTATGAAGAACTGGAAGGCCAGGGCCGAGAGACGCTCGAACGCGAAGGTATCCCTAAGGCGGAGATGGACTTCCGCTGGCAAGTCGATATTCGCTACGTCGGTCAGAGTTATGAGTTGACCATCCCGCTGCCGGGCAACCGAATCGATTCGGCTATGCTTGAGCAGGTGCTGTCCCGCTTTCACCAGGAGCACGATCGCGCCTATGGATTTAGTACGCCCGGTGAGGCAGTCGAGTTTGTGAGCCTCAGACTGACCGCCATCGGCCAGATCATCAAGCCCAAGTTACGCGAATTAGAACGATCTGATGGCAATCTCGCCGCAGCGCTGATCAGCAGCCGTTCCGTTTACTTTGCGGAGCACGGTGGCTACCTGGATTGTCCCATTTATGATCGCTACAAGCTGGCCGCCGGGCATCTTCTCAAGGGTCCAGCTATAGTGACCGAGTTGGACTCGACGACGGTCATCCATCCTGGCTATCGGGCTGAGGTGGATCGATATGGAAATTTGGTCATGACGCTCGATGCGTAGCTCATGATTAGTGCCCTGACACATATAGGCTGCCAATCATGCGAGGAGAAACGAGATGCTGAGACCCGATCTGAATTCAGGGGAGCTGGTGTGGTCCGGAGAGCACTGGATCAATGTGATCAAGCCGCCAGGTGCGGAAGCGCCCAGCGCGAGATTTAGCCTCTACCACACCCGATATAGCGAAGCCGGCGAAGGCAACAGTCTGCATCTGGTAATACCGGCGGCAGGGATCAACCTTGTCTGCGCCGATAATCCGAGAGTGGGAGAGTGGATCAACAGTCGATTCTTCAAGATGGGCGCGCTGCCTTCACCCGACACGCCCATCGTAAAGGCTGACTTTCAGCGGCAAGGAGCCACCCATGAGTCCCCCGGCTGGGCGGTAGAGACAGAAGGTCATCGGATCGTCGCAGGCTGGACGGTCAGGGAGCCTCCCGTCATTGCCTATGGACCCTTTCGCGAGGGAATCGAATTTTTCACTCTGCTGTTGTTCTCCGACGAAACCACGGTGGAGTTGGACGGATCGCCGATTCCCGGGGCCCCCTTTGTGGTGGACACCTGGCGAGCCAGCATCGGCGGCGATCGAAGCTCCTGTGTCTTTGTGCTCTCGCCGAAACACTGATCCAGCCAGGTGCTCAGGAGTAAGATGAATCGGACTACCCTGTTTCCTACCACTGTCGTCGGAAGCCTCCCGCGCCCTCAATGGGTTCTGGATCTGTTCCAGCGCAGGTTGGATGGAGGAATTGACGAGCAAGAGTTCGAGCAGCGGCTGGACAGCGCAGTTCTCTTCGCAATTCAGCTCCAGGATATGGCCGGCATCGACATCATCCCGGATGGGGAATATCGGCGGGAGAGCTACGTGAAGATCTTTGCCCAGAGGGTGTCTGGTTTCGAACGAGACGCCCTGGACGGATCCGCCATTCTCGATGACGGGAACTATTTCAATCCTAGATCCCGAGAAGTGTTGTCGCCGTCGGAGGCCAGCTCGCCGCTGCGCTATCCGGCTGTGGTTCAGCCGATTCAGTACGACCAACCTCTGGTATTGGAGGACAGTAAATTCCTCCTGGCGAATACTTCTCGCCTGGTCAAGGTGACCCTTCCCTCTCCCTACATTCTAGCCAGGCGTCTCTGGCATCCCGATTTTCCGCACGACGCCTACCCCACCCGAGAGGACTTCCTGGAGGCGATCCTGCCTATTCTGAGGGAGGAGTGTCTCCGGCTTCAGAGCGAGGGGGTTCATTTCATCCAGCTGGACGATCCCTGGCTCTCGCTTTTCGTGGATGAGGGCTACCGCGACCACTTCGAAGAGGTGGAGCGTGAGATCTACCTGAGCATGGATTCCATCAATCGGGTCGTCGAGGGGTTAAAGGTAAAGACGGGGGTCCACTTCTGCCGAGCCCATTACAACCGCCAAACGGGATTCAAGGGGGATTATTCCTATCTGATGCCTTTCCTCAAGGAGCTCAAGGTCTCCCAGTTGGTAATGGAGTTCGCGCTGCCCAACGCGGGTTCTCTCGAGGTCCTGGAGAATTTTCCTGAAGAGATGGAATTGGGGCTCGGCTGTGTCGATGTTCGCGCCGCAGAGATACCCGATCCCGATCAGATCGTCGGCATGGTGAAGGAAGCCTGCCGCTATGTCGACGAAGAGCGAATCACCCTGAATCCTGATTGTGGCTTCGCTCCCTCTCACACCAATCCGATACCTACGGACGAAGCGTATCTGAAGCTGCGAGCCATGGCGGAGGCGGCACAGCGGCTCCGGAACGAGTGACGTCGCGCTGGATCATGCAGGGGAAACTTCAGGTCGGGGATAGGGGAGATTCTGCGTCACTCCGTGGGGAGGAGTTGTCCAGCTCTCTCCTCGGAACTTGGGCTCGTACTGCTAACGAGTCGATTGCAGACGAGTCAAGTCGTTCGCGGCTCTGTCGGATCGCCAATGCTCGTGGATGATAGTCGATCGTCTGGAGCTTGGTGCTTGTGATTTGGAACTTGTTTGTATCTTGTACCTTGGAATTTTTGAAGTTTCAGCTCAGATGCAATCAGAAAACGCCGGAGGCCCGCTCCTTGGCAGGCATGACTTCCAGACAGGTGGTCCACCAGCCGCTCCGAGTGGTGGTGATGAAGGGCTCGGGCAAACCCTCCGCTTCCATCTCTTTCGCCAGAGCTTCGTGATCGTACTGGAGGGGGCGGAAGTCCCACTTCAACTTTCCTTCGGTGTGCTCCAGGAGCGTGTACCAGACGTTTGTGGCTCCATCGTTTTCGGGTCGGCCGATGACTCCCACGTTGAAGAAACTTCGTCCTCGATCCAGAGCCCGATGCCATTTAATACCGGTGTGAGTGCAGCAGACGACGTCGGTACTGCACACCTGGGTGAACTTGAACAGGAGATGCTCGGGAGATGCACTCTCCCACAGGAACTCGTTGGTCTGGCGGGGTGAGCCGTGGCACACCTCGACGCTCAGAGGGCCGAGGGCAAAGCGAAGCGAAGGGGGAAGAGTGCCCAGCCAGGATTTGTTTTCCGGCGAGGTGTTTTCGAAGGTGTACTCGTAACTGATCTGGGCGAAGTGATTGTCGCGGGGATCCGTATAGCCGCAGCCACAATCCTCCTTCCCCTGGGCCAGAGAGATGTCGTAGTTCCCCGCCATGCTCTGTATTTTGCCATTCCGAAGATAGGGGAAAGAGCGGTCGGGATGTGGACCAAACCCACCCATGTCACCGAGGCAGAAGATGGCATCTACCCCGACCTTCTCGCAGTCTTGCAGCAAGCACTCCAAGGCTAGGTAGTTATTGTAGACCCCGCCAAACAACGCGACCTTGGAATAGGTCTCCATGAGCTCCTCAGCGCACGAAGGGTCAGTGGTTCTTACAGGTCATGCCGGTGACATAGCAGGTATGGCAGGAGCTGTGGTAGAGGGAA
>JAKZYH010000554.1:0-2758 GCA_047514575.1 Acidobacteriota bacterium
ACGTTGGAGACGCGAGGAACCCCATCCAGGAGCGAAGCAATGTAGACGACTCCTCCTATCGCCTCCAGTGAATCGCTCCTTTGCAACTCCTCCCTTAGCGTCAACGAATCGATGGCCTTGGAAGCGGTGGCAAGCGCAAGCATGGTGGAGTAGATCGTGCGGTGACCTTCGACGTAGAAATCATCCGACTTCAGCATTTCCGCTGCCTGGTCGAGGATGTCATTGTCGAGTAGAATCGCCCCCAGGACAGCTCGCTCAGCTTCGGTGCTATGGGGAAGGGTCTTTTCAAGACCCATCTCGGGGCTCATACTGGTGATTATACGCTTCTCGACGCCCTACTACTTGGGAAACGGGAGGACTCGAAGCAAGACTGCCTGCCCGACTTTGCTTGCGGGCCAAGTACAGCTTTCCAGGTGACTTTGTTTGAATTGAGATCAATGAAAACCCACTGCCTCCAAGACCGACTGACTGGAAGAAAGCGAAGCCAGTCACCGAGTACTGCCCCGGCGAAATGAAGGATCAAGAAAAGACTAGAGCGGAGTTGTTGGACGAGCTCCGAGAGCTGCGCCGGCGAGTCGCCGCCTCCGAGCTAGAACAGGCCAAGAGCGACCAGGCTGACAATCAACAACTCTTCAATGCCATCCTGGAACACGCGTCTCTGTGTGTCAGCCGAATCGACGAGAACGGGTTTGTGACTGAATCTCGTGGGGGAGCGCTGGAGAAACTCGGGCTCAAAGAGAATGAGCTTGTGGGTTTCAACTTCCTCGACCCGTCGGCACCCCACCACTCCGAGGTGAAACGGGCATTGGCAGGCGAAATCCTGGAAGTGTTGTACCGGGGAGTTCACGAGGGTAAGGAGCTGCATTTTCGGAACCACCTCTTTCCGGACAAGGTCACCGGGAAAGGACTCGTTAACTTCTCCGTTGACATCACCGAGCTCACCGAGGCTCAAGAGGAGCTCAAAGTACAATCGCGAGTCCTCGATTCCATGGCGGAGGGAGTCAATGTCAGCGATGAAAACGGCAACATGTTCTACACCAATCCTGCATTCGACGCTATGTTCGGATACGGCCGGGGCGAGCTGATCGGAAGACATGTATCGTTACTCAGTGCAAACCTGCCGGACGAGAACCATCGACTCATAGGTACCATCCTAGAAACACTGAAAACCGAGGGAGTCTGGTCCGGAGAATTTCGAAACTGCAAGAAAGATGGCAGCGACTTCTTCACCTCTGCCCACCTCAGCACCCTCAGCATATCGGGCAGGACATGCGCTATTTCCGTCCAGGAGGACATCACCGAACGCAGACAGATCGAAGATGCGCTCCGGCTCGTGGTCGCAGGCACGTCTCACGGATTCGGTGAAGACTTCATTCGATCCCTGGTTCGGCAGCTGGCTGCGGCATTGCGCGTCCGCTTCGCCTTTGTCACCGAGCTTTGCGACGGTCGAGAGGACAGAGTCAGAACCCTTGCCCTGTGGCACGGAAGTGGCTTCGCCGACAACATCGAGTATGACCTTCAGGACACGCCTTGCGCCGAGGTGGTTGCCAAGAAGATGACCTTCGTCCCGGATCACGTGCAGGAGCTTTTCCCCAAGGATACCTTGCTTCAGGAGATGGGTATCGAAAGCTACCTCGCCATTCCGCTTTTCGACGAAGCTGGTAATCCTCTGGGACACCTGGGCGTGATGCACGACGAACCCATGGAAGAGGCCACTTTCGCCCACTCCATCCTTCGTGTTTTCGCGTCGCGGGCCGGTGCCGAACTCGAACGCAAACGGGCGGAGGCAGCCCTGGAGAAGAGTCACCAGCAGCTCCGCCAAGCGCAGAAGATGGAAGCGATCGGTATGCTTGCCGGAGGAATCGCCCACGATTTCAACAATCTTCTTACAGTCATCAATGGCTACTGCGAGATCCTGCTAGAGGAATTGCCTTCCCACTTTCCCCATCAGCAGGAGATCGAAGGAATTCGTAGGGCCGGGGATAGGGCGGCGCTCTTGACTCGTCAACTCCTGGCATTCAGTCGCAAGCAGATCCTCAAACTCGAGACCCTGAATGCTAATGACGTCGTGGCAGAGCTCGTGGTGATGCTCGAACGTATCATTAGTGAGAACATCGAGATGAGGTTTCACAAGAGCTCACAGCCGCTCCTGGTAAACGCGGATTCCGGACAGGTCGAGCAAGCACTCCTGAACATCGTCATCAATGCGCAGGATGCCATGAAGGAAGGCGGACGATTGACGATTCAGACTGATCGGGTCCCCGGAGGTTCGATTGGCGACCCCAGCTTGCCGGTGAACCCATCGGCCGACTACGTCGAGATACTGGTGCGAGACACAGGTGAGGGTATGGAGGAAGAGACGAGGCAGCGCCTCTTCGAACCGTTCTACACGACCAAGGGCGTGGGCAAGGCAACCGGACTTGGATTGGCTGTTGTCTACGGAATAATGAAACAACACGGGGGCTACATCGGGGTCGAGAGCGAGCCGGGAAAGGGAACAACGGTTACGCTGTATTTCCCAGCAGTTGAAGACATCGGGATAGCCCAGACCCAAAGCAACGAAGCCTTCCGGCTGGAGAGTCGTGGTGAAACGGTGATGTTGATTGAAGATGATGACAATGTTCGCAAGATCGGGGTGCGCATGCTGGAAGGGTTCGGCTACGAGGTGCTCACCGCAAGAGATGGCGTTGAAGCCGTTGAGATATTTCAGAGGGAGAGAGAGGGCATCGACCTGGTCTTGCTGGATGTGGTCATGCCG
>JAKZYH010000555.1:0-3492 GCA_047514575.1 Acidobacteriota bacterium
CAATGCGGCTCCGTGGAGGTCCTCGTCCAAGTCGAAGCGGTACTTCCCGTAGGGGTTGAGGTGGCCGTAGAGAGCCGGCGACAGGTGGCTCAGGTCGAGGTCCCCAGCGAGGACTCCTTCGGTCCGCAGCTGAGCCAGCGCTGCATCCATGTAGACTGTATTCCAGGTCACGACCGCGTTGGTCACCAGGTTCAGGCAGAGGATCTGATCCGTCTGCTGCTCAGCTTGGCGCCGCCGGACTTTGCCCTCGTGGGCGAAGAAGAGGAAGCGGCGCAGGGCGTGCAGCGCTTCACCTTTGTTCAGCTGTCGCTGGATCCGGCGGCGGTAGTCTTCGCTCTCTATCCACTGGAGGATGAAGCAGGTCTGGATTCATGAGCAGATTCCTGATTCCAGAATCGTCTTGTTCGAGGAAGAGGAAGGCGGGCAGCACTTCACGTTCATTGAGGGTTCGGCGAAGTTCAATGAAGCGGTGTCGGACTTCCTTGGGTAGGCTCAGGTAACTGTCCGGCCTGACAATGAGTTCGAGCGGACGGCACCGAGATTTCGTGAAGCCATAAGAAGGGTAAGTGTATACGGTAGTGGCTACCTGCCGCCGATCGCTACCAGCTCTGGTCGGAGCTTGTACTCCCCATAGAGCACGACGTTGTCCCAGCTGATTGGGCTGATATGAGCGAGGAGATCGACCGGGGCGTCGTCTTCCGGATCGATCTCGCCGAGCACTCGCTCGATCTCTCGAATCTGCCAGTAGACAACGGCCGCAAGGATAGTAAGCAAGCAGCTCGCGGCAGACATCTGACGGCGAAAGTCTCGCCAGTCAGCTCGTCCGAGCTTCCCATAAAAGACGCTCCGTGCCGGGGTCTGAGTAGCAATGGAACAGGATTCCGCGCTAAGGCGTGCTATCGTCCGGAAATGCGTCTGCGCCGGATCCACGAGTAGAGTGTGGGGGTCGAGTAGCTACTCTTTCTCTGGCTTCTTTATCCGCTTGACCCTTTTCTCCATACCGAATGGAGCACCCAAGTGGAAGTCGGCTCCAGCCGGTGTCCAGGAAACTACGTTGTAGTCTTCAGGCACCTCAAATAAACCAGGATCTGGCTCGTTTTGGGAGAGGTTCCTCAGCTCATAGACCGTCTCTCCAAAGCGGGGATCATATCTTCTACTCATCACCACAATCTGGAGATCCGATGAATACCACCGTTCCGAAACGACCTCGATTGGCAGCTCATTCCCGATCGCTCCCGAGGGAATGGTGGATATGGTGCGTGTGCCTTGAGCCAGCACGTCTCCGAAATTCCTGGAACCCAACTCTTCCGTTCTGACATTCTCGTCGAGATGCGCGGGGGCTGCCTTTCTGATCTTTCGAATCGAGATGGCAGCTGTCCGGTTCCCTTGGTCAAGGTGGATTTCTTCATGTGACTCCACTCCGTGAACCTGCCTTGTCTTGACGATTATCTCCTTGCCGCTGTCGCCAAGACGATGGACGTCGAAGCTGCGGCGGGGCATCTTCCTGGCGGTACGGGCCTCCGGATCCAGCGTGAGCGTCTCCCCAACTACCGGATCATGGATGGTGACGATTCGGTGCCCAGGTCCATCCGCGGCCCACGGACCCAGAGGCCCCAGACTCTGCTCCTGGCGGGTCCGCCCCTGACTGTCACGATAGACCTGACTGCTAACGGTTCGCTGAATCCGATTCCCGTCGCTGAGAGTCTGTGAAGTCTCGGTAACCGCCTCGGCGGAGTAGGGGGCGCCGTTTACGACTTTGCCGTTGAAACTGAACTCCGAGGAGATGAAAGCATAGGTGCCCGCACCCGCCCCTTCGTAGTGCTCATACGCCAGCTGCTCTGTCTGTCCCCACAATGGGGTACTCGAAAACATTGCTGCGGCAGCGGCGAAAGCCAAGAAAACCTTGAGTGAACGTCGTACGCTATAGCCTAGAAAAATCATTTTCCCTCCTTTAACTCACGATCTTTGGACCTGACCCTACCGCACAAAGCGCACGGCGCGAGCCAGGCCATCATCCCCGATCAGCACATCTGCCAGGACGGAGCTCTCGGCTAGATCTTCGTTCATCGGAAGTCCTATCCAGAGCAGCGCAGTCCGCTCCAGGCGCACCCGGACCAGACGGCCACGCTCGGAGACCTGCATGCTGGACGCATCCAGCAAGGGAATAAAGTCGGTGACGACTTGAGGCCGAAACGATCCACCCTCTCGGCCAAACGGAGCGACTCCTTGGGACTCGACTGGTCTCGTGCGAGTGTGCATTTGCTCCGGCTGCGTTGAGCTGAGCATGACGAAGTAGGCCGAAAGGATCAGGAGAACCAGCCCAGCTGCGATCGCTCCAGAGGCCTTGACCCAGGACCTTCTTGCCGGCCGGTCTCCTGAGGGTGCCAGCTTCCGGAACTGAGACAGCAATCGATCTTCAATCCAGATCGGAGCTTCCTCCAAGGCCATCGCTCGAGCCAGCGCCTGGAGCTGAACCGTCAGTACCCGCTCCTGTTCCATGCGAAGCGAGCAGGCCGTACAGACCCGTGCATGAGTCAAGGCCCCCAACTTCTCTTCCGAATCGACAGGTTGTCTCCGCAGGAGATCTGTTACTATCCCTGCGAACTCCTCACAGTTCATATCGAGCTCCTAGTCTGATGGGACGACTGCATTGACGTCTGCCCGGCCCTGCTCCCCTGCACCGATTCCTGGCGGCAGATCCTCCCCCGGCCCGGCGGCGGCGCCCGCAGCCCCGTCTGGAATTCTGTCTACCAGGAGAGCCCGACCCCGATGCAGCCTCGAGCGAATTGTGCCCACCCTGCAATCCAGAATAGAGGCAGCTTCGGCATATGTCAGCTCGTGAAGGTCACACAGGACGACTGCCTCGCGGTAAGGCTGAGGCAAGGCCAGAACTGCACGTCGCACGGTCCGGACGATTTCGCTGCCTTCCAGCACAGCTAGAGGATCCGGCCTCATTTGAAGCGCACTCGAGGGGCTTTGCTCTTGCCAATCGATATCATCCCATTGTCGTTCCTCTCGCAGATGTCTCAGTACCAGGTTTCGGGCAACTCCGTAGAGGTAGGATTTCAACGCTCCTCTGGAGGCGTCAAAATCAGAGACCTTCTGTATCAGGATCAGAAATACTTCCTGGGTCACTTCTTCCGCCAGCACTCGAGAACCGGTGAGCTGAAGCACGAACCGATAAATGGCACCCTGTCTCCTTCGGTAGAGCCTGGTAAATGAAGACTCATCTCCGCTGGCTGCCCTACCCAGGAGCTCCTCGTCGGTCAATGCCGTCTCCATCACCTTTCTTTGGGAGCGCTTCGTCCAAGCCGATGTGCATCGCTCACTCTAGTAATTCGCCGAGAACCCCAAAAGGTTCCAGAAAATCCACTCTCCCCAATCTCGGACAGACGGTCCCTGCTCTGATGCGGTTTGACCCTCGCCCCAGTGCCGACCAGACTCCCAGGTAACCCATCCCTAGCCCGCATTTCTCATCGCTTGTCGTAGCGA
>JAKZYH010000556.1:0-11032 GCA_047514575.1 Acidobacteriota bacterium
AGGCCGAAGTAAGGCGGTCGAGCCTAGCTCGACCCACGGCGGCCTGGAGGCCACCGCCACGACGAAGACCAGCCGCGTAGTCGAATTCGATTCGACATCCTCCGAACCCCTCGGCTTGGAGCCGAGGGTCGGCCTCAGTGCGGTTGTCTGCGTTGGTCTGTAATAGCGATCTGCAACCGACAGGTCTAGAACGAATAACGAAAGCCGAACTGGATCTGGCGCGCGGTCGCCGAGTTGAACACCCTTCCTGCAGCCCCCGAGGCGATGTTCCCATTGGGATTGAAGAAGATGGTGTGGTTGAAGGCGTTGAAGAGGTCCACCCGGAAGTCCAGAGCCTGTTCTTCCGCGACTGCGAACCGTTTGTGCAGTGAGAGGTCCACCACCTGGGCGCCGTCACCCCTGAGCGGTTTGGGATGTGAATTTCCCTGGGAGCGGAGGGCCCTTTCGGCCGGAGGCAAGCTCGGATCCATGACAGGAGCCACGAAGGCACTGGTGTCGAACCACCCGTCGATACTCCTCTCGCTCTCCGAGAGGTAGCCGTCACCGACCCGATCCGGATAGAGCCGGCTGCGAGAACCCTGGTCCCAGAGATTGCGGCCGTAGAATACCCGGTAGGGAGCGCCGCTGGTCAGCGTTACGATGGCGGCGGCCTCCCAACCGCCGAGAAGGGTCCGCGTGAGTCCCTGGGAGCTTTTTAAGAAGGGAAGCTGCCAGATGGCCGCGTTGTAGAAGGTCTGGGAACGATCGTGGTCCATCGGACTCTTGAGTGTGTGCCGGGCGAACTCACGGGAGCCACCACTCCAATCGCCCCAGCCTCCGCTGTAGTTCAGAGCCATTGCCTTGGACCAAGTGTAGCCCAGGGAAAGCGCCACACCCTCCTGGAAGCGCCGCTCCAGCTTGGCCTGAAGTGAGTTGTAGTTGGTGTTTCCCAGAGGTCGGGAGATAACGTTGGGGACCACCTGGGGGTAGAGCCGGCGGGCCCGCTGCCCCGACCAGGAGCGAGGCTCCGTATCTCCCTCGATCCAGCTCCGAGGACCCGCCGTGATCTCGTCGCTGGTCAGGGTCACAGTCCCGCCCCCCACCAGGGGAGCCACGTAGCCCTCCGGCAGGGCGACATTGAAGGGGCTTACCTCGCGGATGTGGCGGCCCTGGTTGCCTACGTAGCCCACCTCCAGCTTGGTGTTCGGGAAGATCTCGTGCTGAATCGAGAGGTTGTAGGAATAGACCTGTCCCTCTTCCCAGTCCAGCTCGGAGAAGTAACAGGTGCGGTACTCTCCCAGTTCCGTCTCGGTGGGTAGATGAAGCTTTTCTCCCAGAATCAACGTCGGGACCTCGGCTCCCCTGGGCTGAAACCCGGAGAAGTTTCCCCGAGGGGGTGGCATGGTTCGGGCCCTCAGGACTCCAAACTCCTGGTCGTAGCTCAGCCCCGCGCCGAAGCGGAGTACGGTCCGATTGTTGCCAAACAGTCGCCAGGCCAGACCGAACCGGGGTGCGAAGTAACGCCACTTGGCTTCATAGCAGCCCCGGCGGTCCAGGTTTGCAAAGGGTACGGCCAGGCCCAGGGGGCCCTGCCAAAGGTCGATGTCGAATCCCTGGGGCATCATCTGAACCGGATCGATTCGTCCCTGGGCCCGACTGTAGTCGAAGGCACAATAGTAGTAGTCGGTTGGGAAAGCCCGATTCGGACTCCCTTCGTAGTGGACTGGCCGGGGCTGCTCCCATCTCAGACCCAGATTCAATGTCAGGCTGCGACCTATCTTCCAGTCGTCGTTGACGAACCAACTGTAGTTGGACTGATTGAAATGACCGTAGCGTCCCCCGAATCCCGACAGGTTTCCGCTGGTGGAAGCAGGCAGACCCAGCATCAAGTCGGCCCATGGATCGCCGAAGGTAGCACCCCCACTCGTCCCATCCTCCGCTCGGATGATCTGGCCGGTGGCATACCCATCAAAGAAGTCAGTTCCCCCGGAGTAGGGCTGGTTGAAGTACTGCTTCACGTCCATATTCCGCGTATGCTGGAAGCCCAGTTTCAGGTAGTGGTTCCCTCTCTTCCAGGAGGCGGTGTGCTTGAGATCCAACCCCCAATCATCTAGGGTCCAGAAGCGCCAACCGCTCCCCCATCCAACGTAGCCCTGTACCCAGTTCCCGGGCATCCCTCCTGTGCCCCGACTTCCGTCAGGGTAGAAGACCGGATTCAGGTGCGCATCGTCGTAACCCAGGGCCTGGCCCCAGTCGAAATCATTCTCCGGTTTGTCGAGCAGCCAGTCAGACCTCCACAGAGAGACATTGAGCTCGGTCACCAGGTTGGAGCTCATGGGATTCACCCAACCGAGTCCCAGCTGCCAGCCGCGGGCAGGGTTGCCGGAGCCATTTCCCATCAGTGCCCAGGTGGATTCACCGGCCGTGTAGCCCTGTGGCGTAGTCTGCCAGCTGAAGCGCCCGAACACGGTGTCTTCGTTGTCGAAGTGATGATCGCCTCGAATCGAGTACTTATGTACTCGACTATAGTTGCTGCGGAAGGCGTCATAGTTCCGAGCAGTGGCTCCGGCTAGGTTGGGTTCCGGTACGGGTGCTAGTTCCATCAGTTTGGCGTAGATAGGATGCCAGCGAGATTGGGGGATGACGTTGCCATCAAAGGGTACGCGCTGGCCGTCGACCACCTGGAAGGGGTCGTAGAGCTGTGGGATAGGCCCAAAGGATCCTGCTCCGCTCAAGTCTCCATTTCGTGCGGCGAGGGTGGGGACGGTTTGAGTGAATCCGCGACCGTCGAAGTCATCTACGAAGCGCTCGTAGTGCGCGTGGAAAAAAGTCCGATCCTTGATGACCGGACCCCCGATGGACCCTCCCATGATCTGGTAGTTGACTTCCTGCTTATTGGCCCCTCTCAGGTTGCTGAAGAAGTGAGATGCATCGAAGCGCTCATCCCGGAAGTAGTACCAGGCGTGGCCATGAAGATTATTGGTTCCACTCTTGCTCAGGACGCTGATCACCGCTCCAGCCGCGCGCCCGTATTCGGCCGAGTAGTTGTTGGTGATGATCTTGAACTCCTGTACCGTCTCCGGCGTGGGCCGCGTCGCCGGACGCTGGGTCATGAAGCTCTGGTTGGGGAGCCCGTCCAGAAGGATCTGATTGGAAAAGGAATAGAGGCCGTTGAAGCTCGGATAGCCTCCGCCGTAACTTAACAGCTGATTCGGGGTGCCGATTTGCTGATTTACCTGAGTGGCTCCTGTGGTCAGGTAGGCCAGCTTTACCAGATCCCGGCCCTGCAGCGGCATGTCGAGGATTTTCTGTTCCTCGATGATCGTCGCTATCTCGGCCGTGTCGGTGTCGAGGATCGTAGTTTGGTCCGTCACTGTAATCTGATCGACGATCTCACCCGGCGTCATGACCAGGTCCACTCGGACGATACGGTTCACCTCCAGGCGGATATCCAGCGAAACCTGACTCTTGAAGCTGGGCAGCTCCGCTCTGAGGTCGTAGCGGCCGGGAGCAAGCTTGTCGATGAGGTAGTCCCCTCGTTCACCGGTGATGGCGGTCCTGGCGACGTTGGTGTGCTGGGATAGGACGGTGATCTCCACCCCGGGCAGCACCGCTGCTGTCTCGTCGCTGACGGTGCCAACCAGCCGCGCATAGGAGGTGCCCTGTCCTGGTGCCGGCGTCGTTAGTACCACCGAAATGACCAGGCCTAGCACCAGCCGAGGCCACACGACGCGCCGCTGCCGGCCGCGAGCAGTTAGCCTCTTGCTGTCCCGGTCGACCCGAGAATCGGCGTCCAGAATCGGACTGAAAAGCTGGGGGTTTGAAGCCATGTTGTCAAGTTCCTCGTGTGTGTGAAAATGTGGTTCTCAGGGCTCCGAAACAGGTTTTTCCGTATCTTTCCTGGCCTGGACCGGCCTGAGGGGAAGCCGGCTGCCGATCGGGTGATCCGGGTCGGCGTAGGCCAGGAGCTGTCGCAGCTCCGACTCGATCTCCCTGGCCTCCTCCTCTAGGCCCAGCCTGTGATAGAGCTGGGACAACTGCCACTGGGTTCGCAGCCACAGGGCCCCCTGCCCCAGGACTTCAGCGGCTACTCGATAGCGGAGCCCTGAAACCCTTTCCAGAACCCGAGCCGCTTCAGACCACCGTCCCTGCCTCTCCAGAATCGAGGCCAGGGATTCGGCCATCCAGAAAAGGGGAGAGTCACCGCCCCCGGTGTTGCTTGGGTACAAATCGAAAGCCTTCCTCAACAGGGCGATGGCTGTGTCAGTGTGCCCTGCCGCGAGAGCGATTTCTGCTTCGAGGAAGAGCATGGAGGGCTCGTGCTCCCGGTGCTCCCTCAGACGAACCTGGTCCGGAGGCAGGAGGCCAGTACGGATGAGTAGACTATCCCCAAAAAGAGTTTTCGAAGGTTTGGGCAACTCCATGGGTAGAGGGCCCATGCACGGGCGCAGGAACTCCCTAAGAGCCTCGTCGTCTTCACGGATCCAGGCCAGGTAGATGGACATCGATGAGCACCGTCTACTGCGGTGAGCCGCTAGCAGTTCGGCCGCCTTCTCCAGCTGTCCCAGCGTGATATGCATGAAGGCGCGATGACTCCGGTAGCCATTGGGAGGTATCGCTTTTAGCCGGTCGATTTCACCCAGCACCCCTTCCAGGTCGCCCTCCATCCAGGCTGCATAGGCGGGAAACTGGTATAGGATCCAGTGTGCTAGGTGGCCGAAGGGTAAGTCGTCCGGAATCAGCTCCCGGGCCTTCCTGACGTATTGGCGTGCCTCGGCCAGGCTGC
This sequence comes from Acidobacteriota bacterium, assembly GCA_047514575.1. Lineage (GTDB taxonomy): Bacteria > Acidobacteriota > UBA6911 > RPQK01 > JAJDTT01 > CAUZIZ01. The sequence continues at coordinate 4,766 of JAKZYH010000556.1, forward strand.
CACCGCTCTTGACGACGAGCCTTGCCGCCTGGTTGATGGAGTAGAAATCCTGAGGCCTCAGCTCGGCGGCCCGTCTGGCGTGGTGGAAGGCCTCCTTGTATTGGCCCTGCATTGGAAGCATGTAGGTAAGGTGGTGATGGGCCCAGTAGTGATCGGGATAGAGATCGGCCAGCAGCTGAAATGCCTCCGCCGCCTTCCGGTGACGCGCTCTGGCCTTGTGGTGGGTCCCGATGATGTCGTAGCGCTCCCGTTCGTTGGTAGTCGCAGACAGCTCCAATGCCCGCTGGTCATAGGCATAGGATTCCTTGATCTTGTCTTGGCCACGCATTGCTTCAGCCAGGAGCCGGTGGGCCGAAGCGAACTCAGGATCGAGTTCGACAGCCTCTCGAAGGAGCTGTTCAGCCACCGGCCACTGGCGCCGGTAGGAGTGCGCTTGCGCCCGCGAGTAAAGCTGCAGAGCTCGAAACGAGGGAGTCGTGACCTTTTCGAGCTGCTGATTGCTGAGCTGGATCGTGGCCAACTCCTCCCCGAGCGTCTCCCGCGCCCAGTTGGAAAGGTACCTGAGTGCGGGTAGAACTTCAGCCTGTCCAGCTGCTTCTCGACTGGCGGAGGCAAGCACCCGATTCGGTCCGGGACTCATCAGTACCAGGCTCAGCAGGTAGGTCGAGTCCATCTTTTCGACGCGGCCGGCAAGCAGCGCTCGGATCTCTCCGTCCCGCTGGCAGATCTCGCGGCCCAGGGACAAGTCGATCGGCGTCTCGGGATCCCTCTTCATCAGCTTGAGATTGTCCTGGATGCGGTCCCTGGGAACGACATTGACGAATCTGGAATTGCTGATCTCCCGCTGCAGCCCGTGCTCGAGAACCTTCTCGAAGATCTCTTCACCGGTCCGGTTCTCGAAGGGGAGGACGAGCACCCAGTCACGCTCTGCAAACTCGAGGGCTCGTCCTGGACGGGGTTCGAACAACTCAGGGGACAGCCCCCGGACCAGTAACAGCACCAGCACCATCAGGACCAGGGGAGCCGAATACGTCAGCACACGGCGATTCTTCGCCAGCCAGGAATAGAGGCGGGTAGCTTCGTCCTCCTTCTGAATCGGCCGTCGCGTCTTTACCCACTCGTCGATTTCGGACTGGTGGGCGTAGACGGTAGGCCGGCTTTTGTGGACATGCCGGTGAACCGGTAGCCCTTCATCTTTCTCCCAGCGGCGAACCGTGCGCACGTCGCGGTCCAGGTAAGCGGCGATTTCCTTCCAGGAATCCAGCCGCTCGTCCTGCTGTTCCTCGGAGGAAGAGTTTTGATATTCGTTGCCAGATGGACTCATGAAATCAACCCGATCGGTCATCGATTCTATTCAACCCTACGAAAAGGATCAAATCGAGGGGACATCAGCGGACATTGGCCCAATGTCAGCTAATGCCTATTGCAGCCCACCTCTGGCACCTGCTGAAGTGGCCCCAGTTTTCGATTGCCGGTATCCACGGCGAGAGATTACGGCTCCACGGAGGAACTGAACGATGACACTCCGGCAGAGTTCCACCGGATTCCCGATTGTTGGCCCTCGGCTCTCATGTCTTCTCGGAGAGCAGTGGAGAGGAGGCAACCAGGAGCCGTGACGGTCAAGGAGGCATTGGTATTTCTGTTTCTGGTTCTGATCGTTCTGGTCTTCTTTGCACTCGGCGCTCGCCGAGCGGCCATCAACGACAAGATCCACACAGGAGGAGACACCCCGTCTCCACAACTGGAGTCTTGGAGGCCAGAAGCAGAGCCAATATCGGCACAGAAAAGGACAACTCTCACAACCTAGCCTGGCCGGGTGGTCTGGTCGGCGGGTTGCTGGAGAAAGGAGCGCACAATGAATCACATGAGACTGGTGTTTGGAATCATCTTGCTGCTAGGGCTCGTGCTGTCCCCAGGCTTCGACCAGACTCCCGTCATGGGGCAAGGCAACAGCAACGGCAATGGCAATGGTGGTGGCGGAAACGGTGGAGGAGGCGGTGCGAACACCGAGTTCACCGCCGATCTTGAAATCGAGCAGTGCTTCCCGGATTCGACCTGAAACATCCAAGTATTCTCGGGGATAACCTGTATCAACGAGAAGAAGGGCGGGGAGATCCAATGTTTCGACTTGCCGGTCAATACCCACCTTTGGGTGGTTAACTTTGGGCTGGGTGCGGAGGAAGGGCCCTGCTGTGCTGAGGAGACGTTTGTTTCTCGCCTGGACCTCCGCCCGATCAATGACGACCCCATCGCCTTTGATCTGAGGCTGATCACCTCAGATGACTACTATTCGGACTATGACACCCTCGCGGCAACTCCCTGCCGGGGTGATGGGTCCACCCCCCTGGAAATCGCAGGTGATTGGGTCAGCATGATGTGTGACCCGGATGTTCAGGTTCCGCCGGACCCCGAGCCTCGGCTCCAGGTGAGGAAGACGCTGAAAGGCTCCAGGAGCGAAGTGGTGGATGCAGGCTTCGACAGCCCCGAAACGTTGAGCATCAGCATCATGAGATGTCCTTGCCCCCCGCTCCCGTGATGGGACAAGTGAAACCGTTACTATCCGGCTTTCTTCCTCTATTTGCGGTGGTGATCCTTGTGTTTGTCGTCGCTGACGAAGGGGATGTCGAGGTCGGTGAAAGAGTGGTGGCTGACGCCGACGGGGCGGGTAGGCAGGCTGTCTCCCGCCCCCAGCTGGGTGTTCCAGGGGTTGATCTGGGACTCGCCGTGACCCTCGGATCCCACGGGGACGGCCCTCCGAGACTACCCCCGCGGCTAGGCGAAAAAAGGATGCCCCGGGTGAGGTCTCTGGAGGGGTTCAACGGCGTCCAGATCGTTCTCTCCGGCAACAAGACCTTTTCCGACCGGAAGATCTTCGAGGCAATCGATCTTCCCGCGAAGCCGGCATCGAAGCTTCCTAAAGCCACAGTGAGGGCCAACATTCGATCCTTCTACCGACGTCAGGGTTTTGCCCAGGCGAGGGTCACAATCAGCACTTCGTCCCAGACCCCCAATCTGTTCGAGGTAGAGATAAGAGAAGGTGAACGGTTCTACTACGGTGGACTGGAGCTCCGAGGAGCCTTTTCGCGAGTTGTCCGACACCCGGAGCATCTCTATCCGCCAACTGGCTCGATCGTGAACTGGACCGAGCTGCGTCAGGCAGATGCCCGGTTGAGACAGGAGTACCTCGAGCGAGGTTTTTTGGAGGTGAGGATCAATCCCATAGCGAGGCTGGAGTCCACCAAGAAGAAGCTGACCTACCGGATCCGTGTCGAAGAAGGTTCTCAGTACCGAGTGGGTTCGGTAACGGTTCCATCTGCGCTCGCTGCTCTTCTCCCTATGAGCAGTGGAGACGTATTTGCGCCCAGCCTACTCGATAGGTTTGTCCGTGACTCTGGTGTCTCGCAGGACAGGGTTCTCGTAGAGCGCAATCCTCGGGATGCGCTTGCCGATATCACAGTCTTAGAGTGAGGACCCAAGGTAGACGCTGGTTACGAACTATGGTGAGCCCGATTCGAAGGGCCAATCTTGGGGACATTAGCGGGGATCTGACCGATGTCCTGTGATGCCTGTTGCCTTTCGGTCGGCGAGCCCGCTGGACTGCATATCAGTGAGTCCGTGAGGTTCAGAAGAATCTGCAGAGCCGATGATGGTCTGCAGCAGTAAGGAGGGAAGTATGAAACGTCGATTCATGTCTCTTTTAGCAGTGGCGAGTATCCTGTTGGTCTTTCCTGCCTATCACTTCTTGATGGGTGGCCCGCCGATCAAGGTGGCTGTCTGTCATGTTCCTCCCGGCAGTGCAGGGAATGGCCATGTGATTTTCGTGGGACAAAAAGGAGATGCCGTCGAAAGTCATCTCGCCCACGGAGATTGTTTATCTCCAGTGGAAATTCTTGGGGAACCCTGTGGTTGCAACTAGCAATATGCCACAGGCGGTTCCTTCCTCAAATCTCTACTGACTCGGATGGGCACAGCTGGCTGAGGGAGTTCTATTCTGACTGCCGCAGTCCTGAATCTGGGAGATCGTCCAGATTTATGCCCCCCGGCCAGGCACTTTGTGGACATCGTTTTCATGCGTGCACTTCGGACGAGGATGCTGTTCGCCAGACGCACTTGGATGACATTCCGGCAGAAGCTTAGGGGACTGCTCTTTCTGTTCCTCAGGAACGTTCGACAGACAAGTTTTTGCCGAAGATTAGTCCAGATTCTGATCGGGCTGATGGTTGTGCAAACGAGTCTTTTTGCGGTCCTTGTGGGTCCGCCTGCACAGGCCCCCAATCCCGATTTTTTCCGGACCCTATGGGTGGGCGGTACCCAGAGCATCCTCAAGATCGATGCCGCCCAGGGCACCCTCATCTTTGAGATTCCGACCTCGGACCAGATCCGTGCCATCGGCATCGACGAGCAGCGCGGGATCGTGTGGGCCCACGGCGGCGCTCACCTGCTGGGATATGCCTTCGACGGGAATCTCGTCCATCAGGTCTTCCTCTCCGGGGTTGACCCTCCCGAGGACGAAGGCGAGAGCAAACCGGGTGAAGACCTGGTGGTCAACTCGTCCTCAGGGGACGTCTGGCTTGGTGTCGGGAAGAAACTCCGTCAGTTCGACGAAACAGGTCAACTGCTCGAGACCCTCTCCTTTTCCCAGCCCATCCTGGCCCTGGCTCTGGATCCCGTTCCTTCACTGTTGTGGGTGGCGACCCGGAAGGCCATCGACGCGGTGGACGAAACCGCTCAGGTAGTGGCCACCCTGTCGCTGGGAAACAATCCAGGCGTGAGCGACCTGGAGGTGGACCCACCCTCGGGCCACCTCTGGATCGCGCTCAAGAAGAGCCTCCTGCGGTACGACCCGGTAGCAGACTCCTCCTTCGAAGAGATGATCAAGGGGATTGAATCCCTGGCGGCGACCGTGGACAGCGGGGCCTGGGCGGCTACCAAGAAAGAGCTTCTACGTCTCGACCAACTGGGCCAAACGTTGTTCGAAAGCGATTCCTTCACCCAGACCATCGTCGCGCTGGTCGCGGACCCATCCGATCTTTCCGGCTGGGCCGCTCGCCAGAAACACCTGACGCATATCAGCTCAGAGGGCCAAATCCTCCACGAGTTGGAGTTTCACGGCCAGGATGCAGTCTTGAATCTGACCGGTCGTATCTGGGACCTGGCCTTGTACGCTGACGTCATCGGCCCCGAGATCTCTATTCAAGCACCTGAAAACGGTAGCCTGATCAACGACAACCGACCCGAGATTCAGATCTTGTACGGGGCCGTTGGTATCGGCGTCGATCCGGGAAGCCTGGTCCTGACAGCCGATGCCCAGACCCTTTCTGTCAGCTGCAACTTCGAGGCTGACAGTGCAATCTGCACTCCCGATTCTCCCTTGTCGGAGGGTGAAATCGTCCTCACCGCACAGGTCCAGGACTACGTAGGCAATCTCTCCAACACGGCCCAGACGACTTTCACGGTTGACACAGTGGCTCCGAGCCTTTCCATCACGGCTCCTCAGCAGGACGCCTACCTGAGCTCCAACCAGCCTTCGATTGAGCTCACCTACTCCGACAGTGGATCCGGCGTCGACACGGACACCCTGACCCTGCAGCTCTCCGGTAGTGAGTTGCCAGCTACCTGTTCGTTCGGTACGTCAGCGGCTGACTGCACGCCTGACTCAGTATTGGAGGATGGCCCAGCAACCGTCACGGCAACCATCCAGGACCAGGCCGGAAACACCTCCTCGCCGGCTCAGGTTAGCTTCGTGGTGGATACCATCGCGCCCACGCTCGGAATCACTACTCCTGCTGAGGGTTCCGCCATCAATTCTGGCACTCCCGAGATTGGCCTCACCTACGACGACGGGGGCTCCGGGCTGGACTTTTCAACGTTGATTCTCACTGCTAACGGCAACGCACTCGACGTGAACTGCAACTTGAGCGACACGGGAACCTGTACCCCCACCTCTCCGCTGCCCGAAGGGACGGTCGTCCTGGGTGCCAGCATTCAGGACCTGGCTGGAAATGAATCTCAGCCGGCCCAGGTCACGTTCGTGGTCGACCTGACGCCTCCCGTGATTGTAGTGACCTCCCCGATTGATGGAAGTACCGTCGCAGATCCTCGGCAGCAGTTCATCGGTCAGGTGAGCGAGCCGTCAGACCTGACGGTGAATGCCGATCCAATATCGGTCACTGGATCTGGCGTTTTCAGCCACGGACCCACGACGCTTGACCCGGGTCTGAACGTCTTCGAATTCGAAGCAGTTGATCCTGCCGGAAACATTGGGAC
>JAKZYH010000557.1:0-15696 GCA_047514575.1 Acidobacteriota bacterium
CCCTCTGCTCAATCAGATACACGATTGGTTCGTCGGTCAGTTCGACAAGGACGAAGGCAACTGGCTCTGGTCTCACGAGGGATGCCTGCACGCCAAGGGCATGTTCGCTTTGGCGAATTTCGGTTACAAGGAGCTGGTCGAGAAGGGTTACGGTTGGGCCCTCAGAAACCTCTCCCTGCCTTTTTCCCCCCCGGCGTCTCTTCCGGTGGAAGATCGAATATTTACGATGAGACAGTCGGGCAACATTATCCAGTCGGTTGGCGATGCAAAACTGTCACTCACAGGCGCGCATGGATGGGAACATGGAGGTCCGGTTCCCGATGTCGAGAACAGTGCCAAGTTCCTCTACGCCCTTCTCAAGGCGGGAGTGCCCCTCACTGATGTTCGTGTGAGCGACCTGCGAAAAGGACTCGCGGACCGGATCCTCAGCTTTCATCCACGCCTGGCAGGCGACTTTATTGGCCTGTCCTGGTACATCTTCGCGATCCACAAGTTTGGTCTCGATAGGAACGCTGCCTACGAGCGCTCCCTCAAGCATATGGAAGAATTGGTGAAGGATGGCTGGAAGTCGAACTTCCCGCTGGTGGAGGTCCCTGCCTTTCGCAGCTTGGCAGTGCGTGCCTTATTGATTGCGGGGTATCGTTTTCCAGAGCTGGATGCGTCGATCAACGGCTATGTCAGATCCCAGGATGAGGAAGGTCTCTGGCGGCTTCCACGAGCCATGCAGCTGTGGGGACTGACGAAACCTCCTACCAGTGGGATCAAAGTGGGAACCCTGGATGGCGCCAACACCTATCTGTTGACCCTCTCCCTGATCGACTATCGCCGAATCAGGTTCTCTGAGGGTAGAGAGGGTGCCCCGCCTCCTGTCCTGAAAAGCACCTTGCCTGCCGCCATGGAGACAGACAATTCTCCCGACGCTCGGGCATTCAAGCGAGCCTGTGGCGCCTGCCACGTGCCGCCAAGTCCTCAAGCCTATTCCCGAGAGGCCTGGCCGGGCGTTACCCGTAAGATGATGGGGTACATCGCGGAACAGGGCCTGAAGATTCCTGAGAGCGATGTGAAGCAGAGTCTTCGCTACCTGCGGCGGCATGCCCTGTCCGCAGAGCAATGAGAGCCTGGGCCTGGTCCGCTAGCGGCTGGCTGACAGGTCGACTCGAACAATCTCCTTCGAGTTGCGAGCGAAGATGGATCTCTTGGCAAAGGCCGGATGGGACCAGACCACCATCCTTCGCCTTATCGGATTCGTGGGTTCGATCAGAAAGGCTCGGCTGGTTTCCCGATATCCTTCAGGGGACAGCTGGGCAATGATCAGTTCTCCCTGCTCGTTGCAGATGAAGAACCGGTCTTCGTGCTTGATCAGAAAAGCGTTCCACCAGCGATCTTTACCTGTGGCAGCGAGCGTCGTCCAGATCCTCTTGCCGGTCTTGGCATTCAGGCAGCGCAGTTCCCCGTAGCTGTCGATCCCGTAGATGTAACCATCCTGAAGCACTGGTGTGCACATGAGGGAATGGAGGCCGTCCGTCTCGATTTCGCTCTGGCTCTTACCCCTCCAAAGCAGGCTGACCGAAGGTTGGTGCGCATCGGGTCGCATCATCAGGGGACCGTCGTAGAAGGCGCTCACGAACAGGAGCCGTCGCTTCAAGTCAAATACTGGAGAGGCTAGACAGAGTCCGTTTCGAACCGGGAACTCCTGTTCCCAATAGCGTTTTCCCGTCTCCGGATCCAGCCCGTAGAGGCCGCTGGGGTTCCAGATGATGAGCTGCCGTTTGCCGCCGGTCTTGATGATCATCGGCGCGGAATACCCTGGCTCCTCGGCAGTCAGGGCCTGCCAGATCGTCGCACCCGTGTCCTTGTCGAGAGCCAGGACACAACGATTGTCGGAGCCTCCGGCAATCAGGATCAGCTTGCGTCCGTCTACCAGGGGAGCCGAGCTAAAGCCCCATACCGGAACCTCCGCGCCATAGTCCTTCAGGTAGGATTTGGACCAGAGGTGCTTTCCGGTGGCAGCGTCCAGGCAGAATAAGTCCCCCATGGCACCCAGGGAGTAGACCTTGCCCGAGTGGACCGTGGGTGTGGCCCTTGGACCCTCAGGATAGGAGAGGGTGTAGGAGGTGGTGTACTCGTATTTCCAAACGATCTTCCCGCTCTCGGAATCGAGGCAGAGTACGCGTTCCGTGGCTTTCGCCTTGGACGATTCATCCGCACGCACGAGATCTGTCAGATAGACGCGATTACCGACGACGGCTGGGCCGGTATAGCCCTGATCAATCGGGGCCCGCCAGGTGAACGACAGTTTCGAAGGCAGTTGCTTGACGATTCCCGTCTCCCGCCAGACTCCGTCGCGTTTCGGTCCTCGCCATTGAGGCCAGTCGTCTCCCAAGACATTCAAACTGCCGGTCCAGAACCCGAGTACCAGTGCAAGGCTAACCAATCGCATCGCCGCCACCTTCCGTAAGTAGGTCGACAATGATATCTGGTCTAGGCCATCACAGCTACCGTTTGTCCGGGGAGGCTTTCGCAAGGCTGGAACTCGAATGGGGTCGGTTCGGCTGGGCGCAGCACCAAGTGAGACTTACTCAGGGAACCGCTTCAGTTGATGCTCGGCTTGAAAAAGTGATCTCGGACGCGCTTCCGTACCAGAAGTCGCGCGCGGTGGACCCGGCTCTTCATGCTGGCCTTCGAGATTCCAAGCCTTCTGCATACCTGATCCTCGGAGAGACTCTTGACGTCCTTCAAGAGGTAGGCCCGCCGATAGTTCTTGGGCAGCTCCTGGATGCAGTGTCTGACGAACTCAGAGAGCTGACGAGTATGAAGCGACAAACCAGGATCCGGGTTCTGACTGGGGAGCCAGTTGGTCGGGGGAAGGCTCTGCTGCTCCCTTTCAGACGGGGTTATCCAGGCATCAAGAGAGACAGTGACAGCTCGGTTTCGCTTCCGGAGTTTCATCAGGGATTGATTCTGGGCGATTCGGTAGAGCCAAGTGTACAGCGAGGAGTCCCCCCGGAATCTATCTATGGCTCGGAATGCCTTGAGGAAGGTTTCCTGCACCGCATCTTCCGCGTCCTGTGAGTTTTTCAGAATCCGAAAGCTCACCGCGTAGAGACTCTTCCCATACTGGTCAACCAATCTCTCAAAGGCACCGCCATCCGTCTGTTGAAGCGAATCCATCTCCTCTGTTCCTCCTCATCGGCCGCTGCGAACCGGTCAGCAAAGACTGAGTCAACCCGCCAGCAGTCCAGGCATCCGCGTTTGAATTGTTCATTTCAGAACTTTATTCACTCTTTGGATGCCATCCTGCTCCACATTTATTCCCCAATTAGACGGATTTCTCGCCTTTTCAGTTCAAATACTGACTAACGACACTGCCTGGGGACCACGTTTACAAAGTGGGAGGAAGAATCTAGAGTATCAAGGTGACAGGCAGCACTAGGGCTCCTTGGTCAATGAAAAGTTCACAAACTGATCAAGTTGTGGAAAACAAGAGAAAGTCCTTTGAAGTAGGAGGCCACAACCCCTACAGGGTTGGGATCAAAAGGGATGGCCCTTTACCCAGGGTTCAGAAACCCTGGGCTGTACGCCGCAACCCCGTTGGGGTTGACCTCTCTGACGTCTGCGGTATGAGGCAGCTCGCTAGTGACTAGTGGTTGAGGGAGCCATTCGGGGCCGAGGTCAAGGCGCGCTGACGCAGGCATAGCTTGGACTATGGCGAGAAGGCGCAACGCAGAGATCGGGTTCGAGGGCCACTCAGGCGCTAGCGATTCAGGTGTTACAGTCCACTAGCTTCTCGAGACAGTAGGATCGATGAGAGTTTCTCTTTTTGTGACGTGTTTGGTGGACCAGCTCTTCCCCCAGGTGGGCCTGAGTGCCGTCAAGATCTTGAGAAAGTTTGGGGTGGATGTGGACTTCGATCCCGGTCAAACCTGTTGCGGCCAGCCAGGCTTCAATAGTGGCTACGTCGATGAGGCGGCAAGCGTCGCACGAAGCTTCCTTCAGACCTATGAAGATGCCGGTCCGATCGTGGTCCCCTCTGGATCCTGCTCGACCATGATCAAGGTGTTTCTACCTGGCCTTTTCGAGGTTGGGTCGGCAGAACGACAATTGGCCGAAGAGATAGCCGAACGGACCTATGAACTGTCCTATTTCCTGGTTTCCGTACTTGAAAAGGATGCAACCGGCGCGCGCTTCCCGGAGGTGGTTACCTATCACGATTCCTGCCACCAGCTTCGCGAATTGGGGATCAAGAGTGAGCCTCGTCGCCTTATTGAAGGTGTCGAGGGAATCGACTTCCGTGAGATGGACAACCCCGATCGATGCTGCGGCTTCGGGGGAACTTTTTCGGTGAAGTTCTCGGACGTCTCAGCGGCCATTGGAGAGGACAAGGTAGGCTGGATTCTCCAGTCTGGAGCCAAATATGTCATCTCCAACGACGTCAGCTGTCTCATGCACATAGACGGACTATTGAAGCGGGCACAGGTGCCGATTGAGACAATGCACCTGGCCGAACTCTTGGCGCAATTCGATGACTAGAATACGTTCGAACGCGGCCTCGGCGCTGGGTAACCCACAGCTCCAGAAAAACATGTCGGCGGTCATCCGCACCGCCCTGCATTCCCGAGATCAAGCGGTGGAGGCAGTGCCAAACTGGGAAACCCTGCGGCAGTACGCTTCCGATGTGAAGACGCATACCCTGGCCCAGCTCGACTTCTACCTGCAACAGCTGGAAGAGCGGGTCGTCGAGCAAGGCGGCAAGGTGGTGTGGGTCGAGAACGGAGAAGAGGCGCTCAGCTTTATCACTCGTCTGGCTCATAAAAAAGGAATGACCAAAGTGGTCAAGAGCAAGACCATGCTGGGCGAAGAGATTCACCTGAATCAGGGCTTGGAGGCGGCCCATATAGATCCGATTGAAACCGATCTGGGCGAGTACATCATTCAGCTGGCCGGGGAGACCCCATTCCATATCATCGCCCCGGCTTTGCACAAATCGAAGCAGGAAGTGGCCGACTTGTTCACCGAGAAGGTAAACATGCCACCCACAGATGACGTGCAGCAGATCACCGCTACCGCGCGAAAAATCCTACGAACCCACTTCTTGACGGCCCGGCTTGGAATCACCGGCGTCAATTTCGGAGTCGCTGAGACTGGAACCATCGTCGTGGTGGAGAACGAAGGCAACGCTCGCCTCTCGGCCTCGGTTCCGGAGGTCCACATTGCGCTGATGGGAATCGAGAAGGTGGTCCCGCGAGCAGCCGATCTCTCTGTCTTTCTGAAGCTTCTCTGCAGGAGTGCCACTGGCCAGAAAATCACCAGTTACGTCAATTTCATCAACGGGCCGCGTAGGTCGGATGAGCTGGACGGACCTGGTGAGTTCTACCTGGTGCTGATTGACAACGGACGCAGCAAGATCCTGGCCGATTCGTTTCTACGCCAGACACTCGCGTGCATTCGCTGCGGAGCCTGTCTCAACGTGTGTCCCGTATACCAGCGAATTGGTGGGCATGCCTACGGCTCCACCTATCCGGGCCCGATCGGTGCAATCCTGACACCGCAGCTGCTATCCGAGGAGGAGGCCCCCGAGCATCCTTTCGCCTCCTCTCTTTGCGGGGCCTGCTATGAGACCTGTCCTGTGAAGATCGAGATTCCGCATATCCTGCTCAAACTCCGAGAACGAGTTCAGAGGAAAAAGAATGACAGGGCCAGCCATATTCCGCTGGAAAAATGGTCTATGCAGGTCTGGGCCTGGAGCATGAGCTCGTCTCGACGCTTCGCTTGGTTGTCAAAGCTGATGCGTTCGGCCCAGGGATGGTTTCTAACAGAAAACAAACCCAGGATTTCGCTTCCGCCGCTCAGCGGTTGGACCAAGCATCGCGAACTTCCGAGGCTCCCGAAAGAGAGTTTTCGAGAGCTGTTTCAGTCGAAGGAGAAGAGTTGAGTCGGTCGACTGTTCTGGAGAAGATACGTCATGCATGCGCCGACGGAAGCGACTCGGAATTGCCGGGTGAACTACCCGAGTTTCCCTCCTACGAAGATGCAGTTTCCAAGTTCCGAGTCGAACTGGAAGCCGCCGGAGGGGTCTTTTTCGATGGTCGAAGCGCAGCGGAACTACCCCAAATCCTCAGCAATATATTGGAAAAGACAGGCGCCACAGAAATCTACTGGGAGGGTGAAGACATCTTCCAGAAAAACGCGGTGCCCTACCGGCTTCGCGATCCGGAGGCCTTCAGTCGTCAGAATCTGGTTTTCAGCTACCACTTTCAGGGCAGAGTAGAGTTCCCCCTGGTCCTGAACTTCAAACCCTACGATCGTGCGACTCTGGGTGCGGTTCCAGTATCGGTCAGCAGAGCGATCTTCGGGATTGCCGAAACCGGTACGATTGTCCACTCGGTAACACCGCATGCGGGCCGGCTTCTGTCGGTGCTACCGGAAGCTCATCTGGTGCTTCTATCCGAGAAGGACTTGTTGATGAATTCCGTCGAGTTCTTTGCCAGGACTCAATTGGGAGAGCTGGGCAGCGCACTGACCCTGGTCACCGGACCCAGTCGCACGGCAGACATCGAGAAGACGCTGGTGCGAGGAGTCCATGGTCCTCGCCAATGGTATGTCGCTCTCACCTCCTGAAGACTCAACCCGGACATGTTAGAAAGCCTAGAGGGAAAGAGAGCACTGGTTACTGGAGCCGCAAAGCGCGTAGGCCGCTCCATTTGTCTGGCCTTGGCCGATCAGGGTGTGGACGTTTTGATCACCTACCGACGGAGTGCCAAGGATGCCGAAACAACCAGCCAAGAGCTTCAGTCCAAGGGGGTGCGGGCCCTCGCACTGCGGGCAGATCTCGAAGAGATTTCTGATTGTGAGCGATTGGTTGCCGATGCCGAGAGGGAGTTCGGGGGGATCGATATTCTGGTCAACAATGCCTCTGATTTCACCAAGACTCCGATTCAGGAGCTGGCCCAGGACGGCAAGGAGTTTCGAAACCGATTCGACTATTTTGCTCACCTCCACATGGCAGCCCCCCTCTATCTCGGGATCCGATTGGGCCGGGGAATGAAGGAACGGGGTTGGGGCCGAATTGTCAATCTGACCGATCGGGTGACGGTTCGTGGGCAGGCCTATCCGGATTGGGCGTTCTATCTGACCACCAAGTATGGTCTATATGGAGCAACACAGGTCCTGGCCAGGGAGCTTGCGCCGGAGGTTACCGTCAACAGCGTCGGTCCTGGTTTGGTAGTTCCTCCTCCTGATTTTGATCCAGAAGAAGTGGAACGGATCCGCCGGAGAATTCCCTTGCAGCGCCAAGCCTCGCCGGAGGAGATCGCTGCCGACGTTCTCCATCTCGTCCGCTCGACATCCAAGACGGGCTCCGCGATTCTTACCGATGGTGGGGTGGGTTTGATCGGGGGTTAGCTGCGATTGATCGAATCGTAATCCTCCGCCCCAGGAAGAATGGCAGCTATGGTGCTAGGAAAACTCTATGCATACGATCGTCAAGCGACTTCATTTCTGCTATGGCCACCGACTGCTCGACTACAACGGTAAGTGTGCGCGTCCGCACGGCCACAACGGGGTCGTCGAGGTCGAGCTCTGGAGCCAAACCCTGGACCACCGGGGAATGGTTTTCGACTTCACCGACGTCAAGAAGCAGCTAGGTGAGTTCATCGATGCCGAGTTGGACCATCGCATGCTTCTACGAAAGGATGATCCGCTGGTGCCCGCGCTCCAGCAGTTGGGAGAGATCCCCTACATCATGGACGCGAATCCGACCGCAGAGAATATTTCGAGGCTGATCTTTTCCGAGGCTCGAGCTAGAGAACTGCCGATAGCTGCAGTACGCCTGTGGGAGACCCCTGACGCCTTCGCGGAATACAGGGAAGGGGGGCCGAAGGTGGGTTTGGAGGCTTAAGACTCGTGGGAAAGAGGACACAGGGCATCGCCGCGTTGGCGAGCGGGGGACTCGATAGCTGTGTCATGTTGGCTGAACTGGCCAAGTCCGCCGAGCCCGTGTATCCCATTTACATCCGCTGCGGACTCTTCTGGGAGGAAACCGAACTGAGATTCCTCCGTGATTTCGTGAGCACGGTCTCAGACTCTCGTATTTTGGAGCCTCAGTCACTGAAGTTCCCCATGGACGACGTCTACTCGGGGCAGTGGCAGACCACCGGGACCGGAATTCCAGGCTACTATGAGGCGGATGAAAGGTGGGAGATCCCGGGGCGGAACCTGATCCTTATTTCCAAAACCGCCGTCTGGTGCAGACTTCACGACGTGGGACAGATCGGGCTGGGGACCTTGGGCAGCAATCCATTCAGCGACGCGACTCCAGAGTTTTTCGCTTCTCTGGGACAGGCGCTGGGCAAGGGTTTAGATCATGCCCTGGAAATCATCTGTCCTTTCGCCGAATTGACCAAGCCTGACGTGATTCGCTTGGGTGCCCGGCTTCCGCTGGATCGTACCCTCAGCTGTGCCAGGCCGCAGAGAGGTCAGCATTGCGGGGTCTGCGGCAAGTGCCACGAGAGGATAGACGCTTTCATCGAAGCCAGCATACAAGATCCCACGTTCTACGCTTCCGCGCCGCCGCCACAGACGTAGGAGGGCATGAGTAGCTTGTGCTGTTGTCCGCTCTCTCCTCGGAATTTGGGCCCATACTGCTAGCGGGTCACGTCGGGCGCGGCTCTGCCGGAACTTGGACCCATACTGCTAACGGGTCACGTCATGCGCGGCTTCGCTTCGTCATACCGGCAGTTAACCCGTTCGCGGTGCTGTCCTGGGAGAAGAGACCTGCGACCTGGGACTTCTTCATGTTGACGTGCGTCCTCTTCGTGGTTAAAGTACGACGCTCAATATGAAGGGAGCAACGAGTGGTCTGGCGGTAATTGATTGGGTAATCGTCGCCGTCTACGCTCTGTCCACCATCGGGCTGGGCTGGTTCTTCAGCCGCAAACAGCAAAATATCCAAGAGTACTTCGTCGGCAGCGGCGCCATGAATCCTTTTCTGGTGGGCGTCTCTCTGTTCGCCACGCTCTTGAGTACCATCTCCTACCTTTCCATGCCTGGAGAGACACTAGCCAAAGGACCGTTCGCGACTGCTGCCAATATCTGCGCCTATCCCATTGCCTACCTGTTCGTCTCGCGCCTCTTCCTCCACCTCTACATGAAGCAACGGGTAACCAGTGCCTACGAGCTTCTGGAGAAGAGGCTGGGACTGGGCATCCGCCTGCTTGGCTCGTGCATGTTCATCGCCATGCGGCTGGTGTGGATGTCGCTCCTCGTTTACATCGCGGCCAAAGCGATGACGATCATGTTGGGTGTGGGCGACGAGTGGATTCCCGTGGTGGTGTTAGCGACGGGATTTGTCTCGGTGATCTACACCTCCCTAGGAGGTCTGGGTGCGGTCGTTATTACCGACTTCGTTCAAGCCAGCCTTCTGCTTGGTGGAGCCTGGTTGGTGATCGGGCTGATAACCTGGGACCTGGGAAGCTTGAGTTGGTTCCCTACCTCCTGGCAGCCCACCTGGGACACTCAGCCCCTTTTCAGTATCGATCCCCGGGTACGGGTCACCCTCCTGGGAACGGTGCTGTCGGCCAGCATCTGGCAGATTTGTACGGCCGGCGGAGATCAGGTGAGCGTCCAGCGCTTTATGTCCACCCGCGACGCCTCATCGGCGCGCCGGGCCTACTTGACCCAGATGTGCACGGGCACCATCGTGGCGACGACCCTGGTATTGGTCGGATTCGCCCTGCTGGGCTACTTCCAGCAGCGCCCTCATGAGCTTCCCAGTCACCTGAGCCTGGTCGCCAATGGCGACCAGATCTTTCCGCGCTTCGTGGCCTTCCATCTGCCAGTAGGGGTGACCGGCCTGGTGGTTGCCGCCATGTTTGCCGCCGCTATGTCCAGTATTGATTCCGGCGTGAACTCCATCACTGCCGTCGTCATGACCGACTTTCTGGGGCGCTTCGGCCTGAAGCCCAAGACCGAAAAAGGGCATGTGCGCTCTGCCCAGTTCCTGGCCCTGGCGGTCGGTGCCATTGTGGTGGTGGGTAGTTCCTTCGTAGGGCACGTACCCGGAAACTTCACCGCCATGACTCAGAGAACCACCAACCTTCTGGTAACCCCCCTGTTTGGTCTCTTCTTCTTCGCTATGTTCGTTCGCTTCGCGAAGCCGGCGGGAGTAGCGGTCGGTGCTGTCTACGGGATCGTGACTTCCATCCTGATTGCCTTTTCGGGTAGCTTTTACGAGGTTCTTGGCAGGGGGGCCGAGATCGAAACCACCGCTCTGAGCTTTCAGTGGATCAGCCCGGTGGCTTTGAGTGTGAATCTCCTGGCCGGAACCCTGGCTAGCCGGTTCATCAAGAGCGAGGACTCGACCAATTTAATCCTGGCAAAGACCGCACTCTGCCTGGTTCCGCTGCTGGCGTGGGGAGGGCTGATTCTAGCCTATCCCTGGATCGCGCCGGGACCGTAGGATTGGGCCCGGGAGGCAAGGTCCATGCGCGCCATTTTCGTCGGTATTGAATACGCTGGAAAATCCACGCTAATCAAGCTTCTGGACGCGTACTACCAGCGCTTGAAGCTGCATCCCCATATTGACGACCACTTTACCATTCCCGATTCCGAGCTGAGCCCGGAATCTCGGAAGCTGGCGCTGAAATTCCCCGATGATGTCAAGGAACGGACTCAGCGCATGCAGATCCACTACCACATCGACATCGTCAAATCCTACGAGCACGTCCTGTTGGCCGGATGGCATATCGAAGAAGCGATCTATACCTCCCTATATGGCCCGGACCCGTCCAGCCACTACTACCCGGGTTACTGGTATCAGTTCCAGCGCCACTACGAGGCCAAGTTGCTCAAAGAGGATTTGCCTGGGTTGGTCCTGATACACGTGAGTGCTGAAGATGAAACCATACGCCAGCGCATGCGGGCTCACCCACACAAGCACCAGGTCATTCGGGAAGAACACATCGCCGAGCTCGGGCGACGATTCAGCGAAGAAGTCGAAAAATCCCTGCTCACCCAGGGCAAAGAGTTCATCCACCTGGACACTACCGACAGGACGCCTCAGCAGTCCCTGGACGAGTTGCTGACACTCTCCGAACCGCTGGTCAGTACGGCGGAGCTGGCGATGCGAAGCATCCCGATTCCGGCAAACGAGTATGAGGTGCACTACGAAAACGGAGTCCGCAAACTGATCTCAAAATCGACGTAGGAGAACCATGACGGCATCGCTTGAATCTTTTCCCGAGGCCGGCGTTTCTCGCACTTCCGTTCTGTTCTTGCTCCTGCTGCCACTGCTGTTGTTCGGCATGGTTGCGAAAACGACCAAGGCTGAAGTCGTAGACTTGACTCTGCTGGTCGCACCGGAGCTGCCTTGTACCTGGCCCCACCCCAGATTCGCCAGTTTCCAGATCAATCACCATCGACGGATCGGTGCGGCTAGCCCTTATAACATCGATATCCTGACGATCGATGGCAACACGGGTACGCAGCTCGACGTTCCTCCGCATTCGGTTGCGCGCCCTGAGCTGGGCCTACCCAATTCCGGTCCTTTCGGCCACATGTTCACCGACAAGGTTCCTGCCTGGCGGTTTGGAGGAGAGGCCTGCGTCATCGATCTGAGATCTCTTCGCGACGCCGCTGCGAATGGCCACAGCGCACTCATAGAAAAGGAACACATCCAGGCCTGGGAACGCGAGCACCGACCTCTTGGTCCCGGCGATGTGGTTTTGTTCTACTCCGGATACAGCGATCGTTACTATAAACCCTACCCGGAAGGCCGCCGATTCATCGCCTCTGGCGTGGAAGGGGAGACTCCAGCCTGGCCTGATCCCAGCCCGGACTGTATGGAGTATCTGGCGAGCCGGGGGGTCAGAAACCTGGGAACCGACAGTCCCAGCATGGGCCCACTACCCGACCTCGCAGAGCCCACCCACTACGCCGGTCTCAAGCATGGAATGATCTGGACCGAAGGGGCCACGGGTCTCGGACAACTGCCTTCGACGGGATCCTTCTACTGTATGATCGGCCCCAAACATGCGGGTGGACCCTATGGTGAGGGGCGCGCCTTAGCGGTGGTTGGTGACCCTCTGGCGGCGCGGCTCATCGACTCGGCGCGCAATAAGCGAGTGCTCGACCTCTCGGTGACCCTGGACCCCGAGCTGCCGGTGACCTGGCCCGGATTCCAAGCGGGAAACCACCGACAACCCTACTACAAGGTAGACTTCTGGTACGCACCCACACTGGGCATCTATCACCACACCCACATATTGGACAGCCACGCGGGAACACACCTGGTGCCACCTGCTTACGCGCTACCTCCACAAGGATTCGATAACAGCGGCTATTCGCCTGAGGTAAGAACCTGGCTGCAGGAATTCGAGAAGAAATACGGTCCTCGATTGAGCAGCGAGGTCACCACTGAGAAGGTGCCACTCTCCCAGACGGCCGGACCCGCTCGGGTAATTGACGTCCGACACCTGGTGGGCTCGGTGGACCGTACTCAATGGCCAGCCTCGCCGGAAATCACACCCGGCCACATCCAGGAATACGAGAGGAAGAAGGGGGATCTGCAACCCGGCGACATCGTCCTGTTTCACAGCGGCCACGTCACTAGAACCTTCACTCCCCACAACGAAGGCAATGCCTGCATGCTGGATCCTCTCCGTGGGAAGAGCGAGGGCTGGCCTGCTCCTGGACCCGATGCTATCGCCTACCTGGCGGGCAAGGGAATCCGCTGCGTAGCGACTGACGGGCCCTCCCTGGGCGGCGTAGATCCCCAGAAGGCGCTGATGACCTATTGGGCACTCGGAAACAAGGGGATGGCTGGGGTCGAGTTCCTGACCAATCTAGGGGAGGTACCCGAAAAGGCCTACTTCCTATTCGCCGCCGTGAAGATCAAGAACGGCCACGGCGGTCCAGGGCGCGCCATCGCTTCTCTACTGAGATTCGACCAGAAGAGCCTACCAGTCGGGTTAGTCTCCTCATAGGGGCGCCGCGACGGGAGTGGCCCCAGTGCCCGGAGACCGAAACCGTGCGAGACCGATGCTACCGGTCAGATCTCGTCGTACTGCGGGATTTTCAGTTGCCTGCCCCCTTCCAGAGCCGAGCGGTGGGCCACGATGCCCGGGACAGTCATGGCTAGAGATCTCTCCAGGTCGATTACGGGTTCTCTATCCTCTAGCAAGGCCGTGATGAACTCCAGGGTCAGGAAGGGATGGGATCCGCCGTGGCCGCTCTCGTACTCCATACCCTCGGGAAGCCGGTCCCGGTACTCGGGGATCTGCTCCCACTCAGGAGCATCCGGCCCCTGGAGGCGGAAAGGCTGCCCTCCCGAACCTGGCATATAGAACGTCAGTTTGGTGCCGAACCACTGGGCCCGCTCACCGTGTGCCGTGCCCTCCCAGAACACGTTGCAGCGGCAGAAATGTCCCCGGTCGGTCTGGAACATAGCCGACGAAGCGTTGAAAGGAGCGTCGTAGACGTTGTCCTGCAAGGCCGGATTGTCGGGGTTTCCCCAACCCAGGCAAGACACCTGGGTGAAACGCTCATCTGTTACACCGATGAGAAGGCCGGTGGAGTGGGTCGGGTAGAGCATGGGGGGAAATCCGTACCTCCAGGTGCGCTGCCCTTCGTGGAACGAGAGCGCCGAAGTCCGTCGGCCAATGTCGGGATGGTAGTATTCGACCTCGCTGTAGAAAAGCTCGCCGAAGGCTCCCGCCTCCTGCAGTTCGCGCGCTGCAATACAGTAATGGCGGTAGTAGCTGGTCTCGGCCATCATGTACTTGCGGCCGGTGGCCTTCTTCACCTGCTTGAGTCGTGCCGCCTCCTCCAGGTTCAAACAGGCGGGGACAGCTGAGATCACGTCCAAATCGCGTTCCATCGCCATTCTGACGTGTTTCTCGTGATTGGGGGCCTCGGTGAAAATCGCCAGAGCATCCAGATCCCGGGCTTCCTTGAGCATGGTCTCCATGGAATCGTACACCGCGTCGCACTGAAATCGCTCCTGGAGGCGCTTGCGCCGATCCGGGCGCAGGTCGCTGACACCAGTCACCACGCAGTCGGGATGCTGGTGCCAGTGGAACCTGGCTCCGAATCCGCCGCCGGCAACCCCCATGCGGATTTTTCGTCCTGGGCGGGCCAGGGTCCCGGTACCAACCGTTACCGCTCGCCAGGATCCGTCCAGACGCCGGAATCCCAAGGGCTGCTACCGGAGCCTTCTTGAGCACATCGCGTCGGGTGATTTTCTGTGCCTTCATCTGGATTTCTCCGCTCCTGAACCTGGCAACGGGCCGAACCTACTCCTTTACTCGCACTCTATCGAGGACCTCATTCAGGTAGGCCGTATTGCCGCCGTCCGCCGAGATAAAATATACCCGATACTGCAGCCAGTCGTGGTCATCGACGGCACCACTCAAAGCTGCGGGAGACTCGGTGAAAAACGATTCCGGTCCGCTCGGACCGCGCCAGGGAGCTTTACCCAGGGCTTTCTTTTCGACAGCACTCCTGATCTGGAACTCTAGACCCGTGCCCAAGCTTGCCTTTCCGGTCCAATGTAAACGCTTGAAAGAGGTGTTTCTCGGCGCTTCGACCGGGTCGAACTCGTACTCCCAGCGATACCCGCGATCGTAGACATTTCCGCTGTCGACCATCGAGTCAAGATGCACTCCTACGGTGGGCAGGTTTGTCCGGCGAGAACGCGAGTAACCCTTGGGGCCGCCCCAGAGAATATCGGTTCCAGCCGCTCCATGATCGAAGTTCTCCTGGTGATTCGAAATGATGAGCTCCAGCCAGCCGTCGCGATTCAGATCGAGTGCGTCAACCCCTGCCCCCGAGGCAGTCTTCAGCAGCTGCCTCCGCTTCTCACTGTAGCCACGACTCCCATCGCCCCAATAGATGAAGGTGGGATGCTTGCGATTGGTATCCGATCTATAGTTGGTCATCGCAATATCCAGATGACCATCGCGGTTGAAATCGGCAACAGTGGTGTCCAAAGAGGTGTAGCCCTCAAGCTCAGTCGGAGTGCTGGTGCTGAATCCATCCGGGCCGCCCCAATGAATCAGGGTAGCGGTATTCACCGTGAACCTTTCTGGATCGACGGAGTTGGTGAAGATCAGATCGAGCCAGCTGTCTCGGTCGAGATCGGCAACAACAGCATGAGGAGCACCGTTGGCGCGGAGTAGTCTGCTGTTTGGACGCTGATAGCCCCGGCTGTTTCCATACCAGATCTCCGATTGATTGGCATGATGGAGTGGGAAGATGAGGTCCAGGTATCCATCCTTGTTCAGATCTGCAATTGCATTCGATTCGGTGCCAGTCGACGACAACTCCCACTGACTCGTCTGGGCGTTCTTGAGTCGATCTCCATTTCCCCAGACAACGACTCCGCTGGGATTGCGTTGGCGCCCTTTGTGTCGCTTGCTAGGCGCGGTGAAAAGAATATCCAGGTAGCCATCCCGGTTCAGATCCGCCACATTGTTGCTCTGGGCGCCGCTTACTGGAAGCTGGGTGCGATTCTCTGGGTCAAAACCGTCTGCTGAGCCCCATACCACAATCGCCTGTTGTGATCGGGGTCGATCCCCGAGAAAGACAATGTCCGGGAATCCGTCATCATCCATGTCGGCCACACTAAATTCCATATGCGGATGTAAGTCCAGTAGGGTCGAGGATGCACTGGAGTAGTGGTGGACAGTGTTGCCCCAGAAC
>JAKZYH010000558.1:0-5137 GCA_047514575.1 Acidobacteriota bacterium
TCTCGCCTCGCAAGCCCCATCTGCAAACCCACACTACATGTGTGACATGGTACTAGCCATGACACTTACGATGGTCGGCGTATTTAATGCGCACTCTGGCGGTGGTTGCAAGCCCTCCCGGTAGAAATAGGTCGCGGATTCGTTGTCGGTAACGTTTGAGTGAGTGGGGAAACGAGTTTCTCTTGGACCCATCGCATTCGACGAGGAGGGAAAATGCTACCTTGGTCGGTAATCGTGACTAGATCAGATTCCCCGTTTGCGGCGCGCTTCCACGAGGAGCTGAAGAAGACTCATCCAGACAGCGTGCTGCTAACCCGAGTGGGTTGCTACGATCTAATCCATCTGGATAGGCCCGACCCGGATCTGGTGGCCCGCCGTGTCCGTGAGTTTACGCCGGATGACCTGAGGGACAGCGAGTGCGTCTTTTGTCAGGAGAGACAAGGGGCCGGCCCGCTTACAGGAAACGGCAACGTAGACTCGAGTTGATCCGACGTTCCAGTATACTTGGCCGAACGATTCGATCGCGCGTGGGTTCGTGTGGGGACTCCTCAGGAGCTTGAGCGAGCGCGATTCAGCGACTGCTGTCCGGGCGCCCTATTGACCCGAGGGGTGCCAATTGTTGCAGGAGTTGTGAAGGTGATTGAAGACAGCGCGGAAACCTGGATGGAAGTAGCCCTTCAAGAGGCACGACAAGCAGCCAGCGAGGGCGAAGTTCCGATCGGGGCGGTCGCAGTCCGGGAGCAGAAGATCTTGTGTAGTGACCACAATCGGAGTATCCAGCTGAGTGATCCCACGGCTCACGCCGAGGTTCTGGTTCTCAGGGAGGCGGGACGCAGACTTGCCAACTACCGGATTTCCGAGGTGGACGTCTACGTCACGGTTGAGCCTTGCGCGATGTGCGCAGGTGCCTTGATCTGGGCTCGGGTCCATCGCCTGGTCTTTGGGATTCGAGATGAGAAATCTGGGGCTGTATTTTCACGTGCCAGTCTATTGGCTCCGGGACGTTTCAACCATCACGTCGAAGTCGTTGAGGGAGTCCTAGAGGAGTGGTCCAGGCAGATTCTGCAGAAGTTCTTCGCCAGTAGACGGTGATCCGCAAGGTCTTGGGAATCCACCCAAGGAACGGTCGACAGTCATGCTAGAATTGGCGCGGCTGCGAGCCACGAGGGGGAACTCATAGGTGTTAGTTAAACTTGCTTACGGGAGAACGGGTCTAGAAGTTGATCTCCCCGAGAGTCGGACCCGAGTCCTTGAACCCTCTTATGTCCCTGGTCTATCCAGCGAGGCAGAGGCTCTCCTGCGGGCTTTGCGGCAGCCAATGGGCTCCCAGCCGCTGCGGCAGATTGCAGACCCTGAGCAGACCGTGGCCATCTCCGTATGTGACATTACGCGACCGATGCCCAGTGCTCGGGTCCTGCCTGTGCTCCTGAGCGAGCTCAGTCACGTCCCAAAGGATCAGATTACGATCCTGGTCGCCACCGGTACTCATCGGGCGAATACCCGGCAGGAGCTCGACGAGATGCTCGGGCCGGAAGTGGTGGCGAACTATCGGGTCCTCAACCACAGCGCCTTTGACCCTGGCAATCTCAGTCAGGCCGGGGAAACCTTCGAGGGAATCCCCATCAGTCTCAACAGCGAATGGTTGGCGAGCGATGTTCGGATCACTGCGGGCTTCGTGGAACCTCACTTTTTCGCCGGTTTCAGCGGTGGACCCAAGATGGTTGCGCCGGGGTTGGCAGCGGTCGAAACCATCATGCAGCTTCATAGTGCTCCTTTGATCGCTCATCCCAGTGCAACCTGGGGGATCACCCAGGGGAATCCCATCCACGGCGCGATCCGCCAGATCGCCGCCCGGACCGGGGTCAGCTTCGCCGTCGACGTCACTCTCAATCGGGATCACGAGATCACCAGTGTCCACGCCGGCGAGCTTTTCGAGTCTCACGCCTCTGCTTGCCGTTTCGCCAAACGCACGGCCATGCAAGCGGTGTCCTCGCCCTTCGAGGTCGTCCTCACCACCAACAGTGGGTATCCGCTAGACCTCAACCTATATCAATCCGTCAAGGGAATGTCGGCGGCCGCCCGGATTGTCCGCCAGGGCGGTGCCATCATTTGCGCCGCGGAGTGCTCGGACGGCATTCCCGATCATGGCGAGTACCGGGAGCTGCTGGCTTCCTCGTCCAGCCCGGAGTCCCTGTTGGAACTGGTCCACAGTCCTGGCTTCGAGCGTCAGGACCAGTGGCAGGTGCAGATACAAAGCCAGATCCAATCAAAGGCCAGTGTCTACCTCAAATCGAGCTACTTGAGGGCGGAGCAAGTCCGCGGGGCACACCTGGAGCCGATAGAAGACGTCGAGGCGACCGTGGTTCAGCTGCTCGACGAGTACGGTGCGAGCTCACGTATTTGTGTTCTCCCCCAGGGGCCTCAGACGATTCCCTACCTAGAAGATTCCGATTCGGCTCCAGAATCATAGTCCACTTCCATGAACCAGCGTCCCTAGTTACTCGAGCCTATACGAATGCAGGCGAAAAGGTCTGAAGTTGGAATCATCTGGATGCTGTGGATGACCTATGGTGCCTTTTACTTTTGCCGGTCCAACCTTTCCGCGGCCCTGCCAGGTATCGAGTCCGAGCTGGGGTACAGCAAGACAGAGCTTGGTGCGATTCTGGGAGCCCTGAAACTCTCCTACGGCGTGGGACAACTTCTGAACGGGCAATTGGCCGAGCGATACTCACCCAGACTTTTGCTGGCTCTGGGGATGTTGGGGTCGGCGGCATTGAACTTGATCTTCGGTTGGGCCACCGGTCTGTACTTCATGCTGTTCGTGTGGGCCTGCAACGGCTATTTCCAGGCCCTGGGCTGGACTCCCTGCATGCGGGTAGCGGCGAACTGGTTTGATCTGGAACGCCGCGGCAGGGCCGTCGGCATCATCGGCACCGGTTATCAGACTACGGCAGTACTGACCCTTGTTGTTGCCGGCTGGGCCGCAGAGACCTACGGCTGGCGAGGAGCGCTCTACATTCCAGCCGGCCTGTTGGCGCTTGCTGCAGTCCACATGCTGCTTTTTCTGCGCGAGACGCCCGACCAGTCCGGTCCTGATCGACAGACGGAGGGAGCCCTGGTCGG
This sequence comes from Acidobacteriota bacterium, assembly GCA_047514575.1. GTDB lineage: Bacteria > Acidobacteriota > UBA6911 > RPQK01 > JAJDTT01 > CAUZIZ01. Next base: position 3,124 of record JAKZYH010000558.1, read on the forward strand.
GGCTCCGGATTCTACCCCCGAGAGAGGAAAGGTAGGGCTGAAGGATACGCTTCTGATCACCCTTTCGAATGGGGATTATATACGAAAGTGGCGAAAGTCATGGCAACGGATGGGTGAGGCTGCCATGATGTGTGGATGGATTCGGTTATCAACGTCGTCTTGGACTGGGTGTTCGCAAGCCCATGGGAGCGTCTTCTGCTTTGCGCAGAGACGCTTGCCATCATGATCGGATGGCCGCTTGCATGGAGGAATCGTTGGACGCTCAAATCCAGCCTGGATGACATGCAGCGAAAGCAGGACAAGTTATTGGACATGATGCAAAAAATGGTGGGTCAGTCAGAGGGAAAACAGAAGAAGATTCTGGGGGTTGCTCGCACATCGGTGATGGAAGCGACAGCTACCGTGAAGAAGCGCGCCCCGCGCTCAGACAGTGTGGACATGCCATGATGGGGGTATGCGGAAGTTCATCGCAGTCGTCCTCCCGGAAATGACCGCATCGGTTGGTGTCAGGCATAAGAAAAAACCCGTTGCGCTCTTGAATTTACTACGAGGACTATTACCTTAAGGTCAAGGGACGCTAGATGGATTTGATGGTGTGGTTTTTATGAACAGTTCAAAGGATCATGATTTCGACTGGGTAAAGGCTTTAGGTGATTGTTCTGTTAATTTTGAATTCGAGAAGATCAAGAGTGACGTGAGAAGCAATACGAAGCGAAGGAATTCAGATTACCCAAACGATTCTGATAAATGGAAATTCCATGAAGATACAGGAATTATTCATGTGAGCGAGGGACGTCGATGTGTTGCATTCAAGGTCGAATATGAATGCATTGTGGTGACTGGATTTAAGCACAATGATCAGCTCAGATTGACGCTGACCTTGGACGATGATGGGGATTGCCTCTTTCAGATCAACGGGGAAGGGCTATACAAGCGCTGGCAGGTAATCCGACGCGCACTGGAGCCACTGTTTTTTAGACTGGATGATGATCTAGATGTCAGCGCTTCGGTTTCATAGGCTTGACGTAGCGTACCTTGACTGGCTGGACCACAGCCTTTCCCAGTTCCCTGAACGTCGCATCCACGCGCAAGTCCTCGCTCAGTTCCGAGCGGCTCGGCTGGTAGGACGGGTCCACGACATCAACCGTTCTGGTTTGTGGTTGCTTGGGTTTCTTTTCCATTCGGGATTTCCTGTCTGAATTGGATTATAATGGGGTTGTATGCCTAAGCTGGGTCTTCCGCAGAACGTGATTCCTTTCCCCGGCTCTTAATTACGAGCACAAGCTCTTCCAGAGCTGTGCGAATCCGCCGAAGCTCCTCTACCGCCGCCAGACCTGACAATCCGTTCTCTTCCAATGCATCAAGTGATAGCCAAACATCATGGTCTTGACCCTCGATTTTCACTCGAAGCTCAAGGCTTGGTGTCGACTCAGTTCGCCGACTCTCATTCCGATTAACCTTGATGATTTCTGCCTTCGCCGGTTCTGCCGGACCTTGGCTCTCATAGCCTGTTTGTAGTGGATTCATAATTGATTCACTCGCTTGATGTAGCTACCCTTCTACCAGCCCCGAGTCGGGTTCATGATCGAGGCTAAAGTTGTTAGTTCCTCCTCGGATAGCAAGGGGGCTCCGTTTCCGTATAGCTCCGTAGCAGCAACCAATTCTACTACTACTATCTGTTTCCACCGCTCAAATGTAAGGGATTCCCGCGTCTCTGGAACGAGCTTCAGGGATTCGACAAAAGTTTCTCCGCGTTGCAGGATGCCATCTATTAGACCCCTGCGAACTTCCCATGATTTCTGAATTCTTGCCGTAATGTCAATGTCGGTCATTTCTAAAATCCTCCTGGCATGTGTCAGCCGATCAGATCAGTATACCGTAGCCGCTTGCCTTCCATTCCTCTACGAATGTTGGCAATCTGATCGCCTGTGTCTAGATCTCGCATGTTGTGGCGTCCGGCAAACTCCTGAACGTAGCGGTCTAGGTGCTTGGGGGACAGCTTGTGGAAGGTTCC
>JAKZYH010000559.1:0-2954 GCA_047514575.1 Acidobacteriota bacterium
ACCGTTTTCTCGACCCGGAAGGCTATCCGGCGATCAAGCCCCCTTGGGGCCAGTTGACGGCAATCGATCTAAATCGGGGCAGTATCCTCTGGCAAGTCCCCCTGGGTGAATTCGAGGAGCTGACGCAGAGAGGATTGCCTCAGACGGGAACCGAGAACTACGGCGGTCCGATTGTCACCGCCGGGGGTGTCCTCTTCATCGGAGCGACCCAGGACAGGAAGTTCCACGCCTTCGATCGGGACACGGGAAACCTGCTGTGGGAGACCTCACTGCCGGCTGGCGGCTATGCGACTCCCGCAACCTACTCGGTTGGCGGTCGGCAATATGTTGTCATCGCGGCGGGAGGAGGGAAGATGGGCACTCCATCGGGCGATTCCTATGTCGCGTTTGCCCTGCCTGAGATTGGGGGAGCCAACCGCCCTTGAGCTCCCAGCGCCCGACCGTATCCGTCGTCAGCCCCGTCTATATGGCGGAGGGGTCAGTGCCTCACCTGGTACGAGAGGTGCGGCGGGAACTCGAAAAAGTCACCGAAGACTACGAAGTCATTCTTGTTGAAGATAGTAGTCCGGATGCTTTCTGGACCAGAATTCAGTAGGCCTGTGAGCAGGATCCTCGAGTCAAGGGCCTCCGGCTGAGTAGGAACAGCACTATGCCTTGATCGCTGGGCTGCAGAGGATGAAGCCGATGGCCAAGAGAGAACTGGGGTGCTCACACTGGCTTCGGAGGCCCTCCCGGGGCACCGGCTATCGGGATTGGATCTGCGGCTAGTGGACCGAGATCATACTCGCTGGGTCCCAGACGCAGGTTCATCTGAAGAACCTCCTCACGGGACACCTTCTTCCCGCTGTAGGCTGAGATTCTTCCCATGATGGCCGTCAGCGTGGACTCGGCGATCTGGCGGGCCTCGTTGATCGGTTTTTCGGAGCGGATGGCCGTGACCAGGTCAGTGTGCTCCTGGACGTAGGCTCGAGGTTTGGGTCCCTCGTAGACCCAGCTCACGTTGCCGTCGCGGTCATAGATCGTGTCGAGGCAGTTGGTGTAGCCCTGGGTTCCCACCACCATTTCCGAGACGTCATTGTGGCAGCCGTTAATCTGCCGGCATCGGCTGTGAAGGTGCACTCCGTCTGGGAAACTGTAGTCCACCTCGAAGAAATCGTATTGATTACCCGTAATGCGGCGCAGCCGACCGCCTGCACCCGAGGCACTTTGAGCCACCTCACCTGTGAACCAGTGGATCACATCCAGGTTGTGCACATGCTGCTCGACGATGTGGTCGCCGGAGAGCCAGCTCCAATTGACCCAATCCCGGATCATCCACTCCATGTCACTCCAGCCGGGCTTCTGAGATCGATACCACAGCTGTCCCTGCATCCAGTGGCACCTTGCCGAGACAATCTTGCCGATGGCGCCGTCAGCGACGCGTTTTTGGGTCTCAATGTAGGGAAATTGGTGGCGGCGCTGAGTACCGGCGACGATGCAAAGGCCCTTCTTTTCCGCCTTCTGGGAGGAAGCCAGAATCGAGCGTATGCCCCAGGGATCGACGGCGGCAGGCTTTTCCATGAAGACGTGCTTGTTCGCAGCAACGGCAGCGGCCAGATGGGAAGGCCGGAAATGAGGTGGAGTAGCGATGAGGACCAGATCGATGTCTGAGTCCAGGAGCTTCTGGTGGGCGTCGAAGCCCAGCAGACAGCGTTGATCTGAAACGGTCTGGTCCCGATCCTGAAGCTTTTTTCTGGTTGCGTCGATCTTGTCTTGAAATAGGTCGGCCAATGCCGTGATACGGATGTTGGGAGCGGATTCCAACAGGTCCATCACGGCTCCGGTTCCACGTCCTCCGCAGCCGATCAGGCCTGCCTTCAGGGCCGGACCGGCCGGGACGTCCCGGCTGGCCTTCAGCAGCGGAGATGCGCCCAGGGTAAGAGCCGTGGAAGTGGCTGCCGAGCCCAGGAATTTCCGTCTGTTCATGCTCGTTTTCTGGGATCCTTGCATCTCGTTTCCCCCCGGCAGATGAAACCTGCCAGTGTTAGTTTTCGATAGTCTGTAACTACTCTTGCCATGACGCACTTGTCAAGCTGCTCGAACGCCGATTCCAAGGCCGCACGATCGGGAGCGCGGATCCTGGTATACTCAGCGAGCGTAGCGTTTCGCCCTATTTCCAGTAGCCCTACGAGAAACCAAGATGCTCAACAAGAACATCATGCTCATCGGAGGCGGCAACATGGGATCCGCCCTGATCAAGGGGATTCTGAAGGCCAATCTCGCGTCGCCAGAGAGGATTACGGTGGTGGATGTCCATACTGGAAAGCTCGGGGAACTGAGCGCTGAGTGTGGAGTCCAGGTGGATACTCAGCCGGGTCCCCATATGGCTGCGGCTGAGGTCATCATACTGGCGATTAAGCCACAGGTTCTCAATGATGTAGTCGATTCTCTTCGTGATTCAATTCGTTCCGAGCAGCTCGTGATTTCGATATTGGCTGGGGTCGAGACGACCTATATTCGCGACCGCCTGGGCAAGAAGAATCCCGTGATCCGGGTCATGCCGAACATCGCGGCCACCGTGGACGCAGCCGCCAGTGCTCTGGCCGGATGTGATCCCGTGACAGAGGAGGATTATCAGGTTGCAGAAGCCATCTTCGGGGCAGTCGGAACGGTAGCCAGGGTCGAAGAAGATCTCCTGGATGCTGTCACCGGGCTCAGTGGCAGCGGACCCGCCTACATCTACATGGTCATCGAGGCCCTCTGCGATGGTGGAGTCAAGATGGGTTTGCCGCGTAACGTGGCGATGACACTGGCGACACAAACGGTGTTGGGAGCTGCCAAACTGGTGCGCGAGACCGGGGAGCATCCGGCTACCCTTCGTGACCAGGTGACGACACCCGGAGGGACGACGATTTCGGCCGTGCACGAGCTTGAGGAGCGAGGGCTGCGAGCCATGCTCATCAGCGCCGTGGTGA
>JAKZYH010000560.1:0-16888 GCA_047514575.1 Acidobacteriota bacterium
GCCACTGGAGGGTATCCCCGAGAATCGAGGATATCCCGTAGGCCAGCCCCGTGAACAAACCGATGGCCCCGGTGGCTCGGTGAACTCGGGTGAAGATGCCCAGCAACATGACGGTCATGAGGGGCACCGCAATGGCTCCTGCGAGCCGCAGATAGAAGACGAGCATTCCCTCTTGGAGAAAGGGGACATATACGAATCCGAGCGCGAGAATAACTGGAACGGAGATTTTCCCCACCAACGTATAGTGGGCATCAGTCCCCCGTTTCACCAGGAAGCGTGCGTAGACATCCCTCACGAAGAGGCTTGAGATGCCCATTCCGATCGAGGCGAAAGTCGAGTAGCCCGCGGCTACCAGTCCTGCCAGAACCAGTCCGATCAACCCTGCCGGAAGGTATTTCTTGACCATCAGGGGATAGGCTGAGTCGATGATTTCCAGGTTGGGGAAGTCAGCCCGAGCCAAGGGCCCCAGGCTCACGTTGAACCACAGGCAAAACGCTGTGATCCCGCTGGCGAGCAGTGCCCCCATCTTGAAATCCCACTCGGATCGGGCACCCAGAAACCGAATGGCCTCGTATTGGTTGATGACGGCGTACGTCGTGAGACCCACGACCAATCCGAAGACCACCAGCCAGGGTGAAGCCTCGGGAGGGGAATAGCCTCCAACGTGCAGGAGAACTTCGGGAAGGCGGGAGTCGACTGCAGACAGCTTCTGCTCTAGTCCCTCCCATCCCCCGACGCGAAACCAGACGATTCCCCACAAGACTACAGACGCCACAATCATGGCCATGGCCTGAAGGGCATTGGTGATGACGTCTGACTCCAGGCCGCCCGTGACGACATACAGAACCGCCGTGGCTGCGATGGCCACCACGATGCTCCAGCTCCAGAAAGGGCTCAGGCCTCCAACGATGTTGAGTACCAGATAGAGTGAAAAAAAGATGTTTCCCACTACGTTGGTGCGGGACTGCAGGTTGATTAGAACGGCCATGATCCGAGTGGCCGGCCCGAAGCGGAACTCTAACCATTCGGCGTTGGTGTAGACACCGGATCGGTACATGGGAACGATGACGAAGCAGCTGAGCACGAACCAGCCGACGGCAATGCCAAGCCACCATTGAGAGATCTGGGAGATCCCAAAGCGGTAGGCGCCCCCTGTGATGGCAACGTAGTCACCACTGTCGACGGCAGTCGAAAAGGCCGATAGACCGACAGCCCACCAGGGGAGTGATTTTGCTGCAAGGTACCAGTCGAAACTTTGCTTGATGCCTTTGAAGGTGATCAGGCCGTAGAGGACGATTCCGAGGTTGACGACCAGGACCAGCAACCAATCGACCAGGGTCATAGGGGTTCTCCGGCCACCCAGAATAGCAAAAAGTAGAGGGGATACAATGCTGCCCACTTCAGGGAGCGGCCTTGTGGGAGTCCCAAAAACGTCACGAACTTCTCGGAATGATCGGTAGGACGATGTGGGAAGGGAATTGTCGACTGTGATAGATCGAGTTGTCGGCCTGAACCTGACGCCTGCTTTGACCCAGGGGTTCCGCGGTGTTCGGATTGACGTCGAATCTGGGAAAGTTGCTGGAAGAGATGTCCAGCCGGATGAGGTGTCCCTGCTTGAACCGGTTACTGGTTGGATAAAGAACAATCGTGAGGGGATAGACTCTACCGGGTTCCAGGAAAACTTCCTTTTCCCTGGAACTTGCAAAGCGCGCCCTGAGGATGCTGTCGGTCAGGTTCAGAGCATAGCCTTGAGGATAGTCGCTACTGGGAGGGTAACAGTCGATAAGCTTGGCCGTGAAGTCGGTATCTGGAGCCGAGGAAGCGATCCAGAGCTTGACCTCGATCGGACCCGTAATCTCTACATCCTCCTCAAGAGGCGGGGTCTGGAATACGATGACGTCCGGCCGGGATCCAAGGGGTAGGAAGGGCAGCTCGCAACCGAAGAAGAGCTCAGACTCACGCTGGTCGTAGCCTCCGCAGGGGGTGATCTCCTGGCGTCGTTCGGCGCCGGCGGGCTGGTCCGGATCGTCCTTCTGGGGAAGGGGACTGAGAAAACTCAACGAGGAAAAGTTACCACCGATCGTAGGCACCGGGTTGTCCGGATCAAAACGGTAGGTCGTCCGTTCTCCGTCTTCAGGAGGGAGGTCTGTCTGCAGGAGCCCGTTGCCTTGAAGATAGAATTGGGTGAAGCTGGTCCGCGCTAGCGGCCACTCTGCCTCATGTCTCCAGTATCCACCATGGTCGAGCTGACCCGCAGGGGTCTTTCTGCCCGAGCCGCTTCCCATAACGAAGATCTGGACGGGAGCTTCCTGATCGATTCCGGTATCCTGGTGCTTCAGCCAGGCGTCAAAGCAGCGGAGGTGCAATCTATCGAAGCTGTCCAGGGCGGCGTCGTCACCGAGGTCGACGTCACCGGAAGTCCGTTCTTCGGTAGTGTACGTGCCATGGGTCCAGGGACCGATGATGACCTTGATCGGACCCTTCTTCGAACGGCTGAGGGCACCGTAGGCCTCCAGGGTGGCGCGAGTGTAGGAATCGTACCAACCACCCACGAGAAGGATCGGAACATCTGAGTGTCGATCCAGAAATTCTTCGATGGCGAAGCCCGGTTGTTTCCAGAAGTCGTCGTAAGTCCCGCGTGTGTAGATATCGAAAATCCAGCGTTCGTAGTTGGGTATCAGTGACAACTGGGTCTGTCCTCTCTGCAGGGGCAGGCGCTGCAGCCATTCCCGGAACGAAGGTCCGGTATTGAGGGCTGCCTGGAGCCAGGGCTCCTGCTTGAGCGTAGCGCTGCCGTTCTGGGCAGAATGCCAGAACGCCCAGGCCATGAAACGAAGCTCGAAGGCACCGCCCTGTCGAACCGAGCTGGTGTGAGCGTTCCAGCCACCCATGTTGGGAATCATGCAGGACAGATGGGGAGGATTCTGGGAGGCCAGGGCACTCTGGGTCCAGGACATGTAGGAAGTGCCAAAAGTCCCGACATTTCCGTTACACCAGTCCTGAGCTGCGATCCATTCGACCGTGTCGTAACCATCCTCGGGTTCGTTGGCGAGGAAGTACAGGTCTCCCTCCGATCGATAGCACCCTCGACAGTCTTGAAGCACGACAACATAGCCATGAGCGGCGAAGAACGACGCTCTGGCGCTGCGTTCCGGATCCTGCTTGTCATAGGGAGTCCTTTCCAGCAGAACCGGCAGCGGTTCTGACGACGCTTTGCTAGATGGATAGTAGACGTCAGTAGCAAGTTTTAGCTGATCCCGCATCTGGACCATGACATCTCGCGTAATCGTCAAGTTCGATCCCGGTGTCGTATTCATGGATTCAGGTCTCTCCTACGCCGTTTTCGGACGACTATAGCATGGTGGTAAAGTCCAGATTGGTAGCTGTTTGGCGCCTCACCCTTACCCTTCCTTGCACCTAGGCCCTCGATCAACCGGGTCGGCATCGAAACGATCGCAAGCAGGATCCCTTTCTGCCCCCCCCCAATCCCCATCCCAGACGGCATTGAGCTTACCCTTGTTCCGAACGCTCTCAGTGGGGGAAACCCGGGAGCCGGATTGCCTTCGGACAGGAGGTCATCGAGATCTCCGTACCAGCCCAGTTTCCCACATGAAGAACGGTAAGCAGTGCACAGATTGCGAAGACGTTTCGAGCTGGAAAGCGGGGAACGCCAGAGCAATGAGTTAGACTCCTGGAGTAGTGGGAATGAAGGACGCGGAACTATTGGAGCAGCTGGAAGAGGTCATAGCACGGCTGGGAATTGAACTGGTATGCGACGATGGCGAGTTCAGGGGGGGGATGTGCAAGGTCGGGGGTAAACGACTTTTTCTCATGAATAGAGGACTTCCCAGTTCTCAGAAAGTAGAGATCCTGTGCCACGGGCTTTCTTCCCTGGATCTCTCCCAGCTTTTCATCCTTCCGCAAGTCCGTCAGCGAATAGAACAGTCCGGTAGGCGGGTCCCGCTGGCTACATCGAGAAGTCAGCGTGATGGGAGATCGGAGGCCAATTCTTACCAGGCTTTGGAAACGTCGACCTCGAGGGATTCGATGAGTAGTCCGGCTTCATCGGTATCCTCCTCGGTGGATCGAATTCTCAGATAGTTCGCACCAAGGGTCTCTCTCAGCAGGGGCAGCACCGCCACTTCCTTCTTGTCAAGCCGAACGGTGCAGCGACGCTTTTCGTTGTCCCATTCCAGTGTCAGGTTGTACCAGCGATCGGACTCCAGTCGGGTTCTTCCTCCAAGCTTTCCCTCTTCGTCAATCGAAAGGCTATAGAGGCTATGGATGTGATCCTCTTTGTCGAATGGGGGCGAGAAGTGATCGGTCAGTGCGATCAGAATCCCCTTGGATCCCGGGCGGCGCGAGAATCGGAGACTGAGGCGGCCCTTTTTCCCGAGTGGAAAGTTGCGCACCGCGGCCGCGGACCAGATCGCTTCGGGCTTTCGGATCTGAAGTACCTGGGCGCCCAACCTTCGGGGATGGGGGACAATAGACACTCCCTTGGTGCCGAAGGTGGACCAGTTCTCAAGTCCTCCGGAAAAGTCGTCCTTTTGAGAGGTTTCATAGAGCCAGGAAGGATTGAAGAGCGCCAGTATGACGCCTGCTGGACCGATTCCGGCTGAGAACAGGATGTTTCCGTCCTTGGTTGATGTGGGAAAAGGATATCCCATTCCGTGCAGAGCCATTGGCGCCGGCTCTGCCCGTAGCGGATCTTTCAGGACTTCTCGGTGTCCGCGCCAGGTTTTTCCCTCATCTTCGGAGATCGCGGCATGAAGAACCTGGCGCCCACCCTGACTATCGGGAAATCGGAGACAAGAATTCCAAAAGAGGACAATCTTGTCCTTCTGAAGGCGCATCAATGCGGCAGGCGAGTCTGACGAAAGCAGCCGGGTTGGTTGGGCTCTAGACCAGGCAATCCCATCGGCTGAGAACGACTCATATAGACGTCCCAGCGGAGTCCTGAGCAGCATCCAGATGCGTCCATCCAACAGTTCCACCACGACCGGTTCCACGGCGCCATAGAGACTCCGCCTGTCCGGAGCGGGAGCCCTGAGCTCAGTAGGCGACTGCTGCCAGGTTTCCCCGTCGTCGTCCGAGTATAAGACCGTTGAGCTGAAGCGTCCCAGATAGCTGAAACTATCCGCCCCCTCCCCACGCTGGGCCAACGTGTGTTGGGTCCTGTAGGAGAAGGGCAGCAAGATCCGCCCACTGCGCAGCTGGATCGAAGAATTGAGGGAAGAGGTGTACCCTTGCCAGACTTGGCGTAATCCCTTCCAGACGTCACCGTCCCGGGATCTGACGTGCCAGATATTTAGACTGTTTGTCCCACCTGCGTCGTCGTTGAGGAGAAAGACGTGACGTTCCCCGTTGGCTAGATTAAGGATTGGACCACTCTGCCAAACACCGACCTCGAACAAGTGAAGAAGATCTCGGGGGGCGGTCCAATTTCGCCCGCCGTCCTCCGAGAAGCTGGCTGCCAGCTGGTAGGCTTCAGGTGTCCTTCTGACGAAGGACGCCATCATCCGGCCGTCCGGTAGTTGAACGGGATGCACCCGCTCTTTGAAGTTCGCGACCACGATCGGAGCATGGATCCTGGCGGACGCTGCAGCGGCTGTAGAGCCGGAAAGGATGGTAGCACTCAAGGCAAAGGTGGCGAGCGTCGCAATCATAGCGTTTTCCCTGCGGAATCTACCCACTGGGACTGAATCCAGGACGCGAACTCTCCGAGGGAACAGCAGACATCAGATCCTGTAGACCAATCTCCTCTATCTGGGAGTTCGATCCAATGCTCTCCACCGACTCGAGATCCTTGAAGCCGTGCCCGGTTACGATGCAAACACTGCGCTGAGATGTTGACAGGACTCCTCGCTCCAGGGCTTGCACGTAGCCCCCATAGGCCGTGGCCCCGGCCGGTTCGCAATAGATGCCCTGCTGCACCAGATCTCTCTGGGCGTCATAGATTGCCGAATCGCTCAAGGTCTGTCCGCTGCCCTGGGTGGTCTGAACCGACTCCAGAGCGGCCTGAGCGTCGATGAGGCTGGGCACCTGGAGCCCCGAGATCATCGAGGTGCATTCCACCGCGACAGCCTCCGATTTTCCTCGCTGTAGCGGCTCGGTCACGGTGGCACAGCCCTCAGGTTGAACGGCATGGATTCTGGGGAGTTTCCGGATCTTTCCGGCTTTCAGGAAATCCGAGAATCCTCTGAATATCGCCGTCAGTAAGCCTCCACCACCTACAGGAACAAAGACGTGATCGATCTCTCCCGGGGCGTCGGCCAACTCGTATGCAATACTCTTGACTCCGTCCATGCCGTCGGGACTGTAAGTGAAGGCAGAGATCTGTAGAGCAGCACCTTGCTGGACCGCTCGCTCTCGTAGAAGATTCATAACCTGTTCTGTCAGCTCGGCTGAGAGGCCGAAGCCACGCACGCGCATCAGCGTTGCGCCGTAGGCCAACATCTGGACGGTCTTGCCGGCGGGCGTCGTCTCGATCAGGAAGATGTCACATGGAATTCCGGCTCTGGCACAGTACGCGGCGAGGGCTGAGCCCGTGTTCCCGGACGAGGTGGCGAGGCATACCCTTTTACCCTGTTCCCGCATACAGGACACCGCACAGCTGGCAAAACGGTCCTTGTAGGACCCGGTTGGGTTCAGTTGCTCAAGTTTCAGGTATAGGTTCGGCTTCAGTTCACAGACTGGAGTATTCCCTTCTCCCAACGACAGAATATGGGATGGATCTTCCAGGGGCAGGAACTCAGCGTATTTCCACATGTTTGTTTCCTCACCGTACCCGTGCCCTTGCCTTTGCATCTGCCCTGCATTGACCCTGATCTCTTGCCTGGGAAGAACATTCAAGCCAGAAGCGCACGATTGACGGGCAAGGGGGTAGAGAAGTACATAGCTAGACCGTCCGGTAGAAATACCGCCGTACCAGGTTTTCTGGCGGCGGCGGAGTCATCTTGCTGACAAGCACTACCATCAGAAACGAAACGAATAAACCCCAGATCAAGGGGTCCAGGCCGAGCAAGCGGTAAGATGCAAATCTGCCGTAGACGGCGTATCCGGTGACGTAGAGAAGCAGGTGTGACAGAAACCCGCCCAGCATTCCTGCGATCGCGCCTGCTGCATTGACCCGCGGCCAGTAGAGACCCAGAGCGATAGGTCCCAGGAAGCAAGCCGCCAGTCCGCTTCCGGTATAGACGATAATGTCCTGCAGGAACTGAGGAGGGCTGATGGCTCCGGCCACGGCCGCCAGACCCACGAACGTGGTGCAGGCATAACTCATCCGTTTGATCCGCTTCTCGCTCACATCGGGGTTGATGTTGCGCTGATAGACGTCGCGAACCAGGGCGGAAGAGATGACCAGAAGGAAGCTGTCGACGGTCGACATAACTGCCGCAAAGGGAGCGGCCACCAGAATACCCGCCAGCCACGGTATCCCCGCGCTTGCGCTGAGAAACACCGCCGTCGCAGGCATGATTCGATCCGACTCCAGGTCCATTCCAGGCAAGAAGATCCTGGAGCAACAGAAAATGATAATAAGGGGAAAGTAGATGAGCGAATAGTAGATGCTGACTGTAAAAATCGATCGTCTCAGGGTCAGAGTGCTATTGAACGCCATCAGGCGCACCATGCTGCTGGGCTGCCCTGAGCCAGAAATCGCCCACATGAAGAAGAAGGAAATGGCGAGACTGAGAGGCAAGAATCCCAGGTCGCTGTGTCGGTCGGGACCGGGCCCGGTAAGGTATGTTCCGGGTTGGTCGGCTCCGTAGCGGTAGCCTTCCATCTGGGTGATCGTGGCAGTGATATTCGGCGACAAAGTGGGCACTTCATTCGCCTGGATACGGCGCTTGAGCTGTTGCCGCTGTCGGTCGGTTGTGATCTCCAGCACTTGGACGTTTTCGACCTGGTTCAGGCCTGCTGGGATCACCGTCTCGCGACCTGTCCTCAGAATCCGTTCATCGGATCCCTCGCGTACAAGGATCCAGGTACCAGCTGGAATGACCGTTGCTTGGTGCGAGGGGCCGTCCAAACCCAGACGCGCGGTGCCAATGCGCGGTGGAGTCATCTCCTTGAACTGATCGGTGGCGGACTCCAAGCCTCCCACCTGGATCAGAGCCAGGGGGAGCAAGATCAACACTCCTAGCACCATCACGACTCCCTGCATGACGTCTGTCCAAACCACCGCGTGAAAGCCGCCGTACGTCGTGTAGACGATCACAGCCACGGCAAACACTAACAAGCACAGGAGATAGCCAGAGTCGACTCCAGAGAGTAGACTGCTTCCCTCCTTCAGCCCGGAGGTTTTGTGGGCCAGAGTTTGAAACAGGGGGACGTCGTTAAGCAGGGTCTTCAGAATCAGACTTCCTGACTTGAACTGAGCGGTCAGGTTGATGGACATGAAGAAAACGATGAGGGTGGTAGCGAGTACGCCGAAGCTAGGGCTGTCGAAGCGGTCCCGGATGACATCCGGAACGGTGATTGCCCCCGTCCGACGGGCGACCTGGTTGATCCGTTTCCCCAGGATACCCATGCCACAGATGGGCACGACGATGTAGCTGCCTATCCAGAGGCCCAGTATCCAACCGTGGCTGTAGATCTTCGAGGGAAACCCTGTAAAGCTGCCGCCGGAGGCGCTGGTAGCGGCAAAGGTGAGGGCGAAGGCCCAGACCCCGAGGCTTCTGCTTCCCAGGAAATACTCGCTCAAGAAGCTCTTGGATTGGAGGAGACGATTCGACATCCAGGCAAGTGCAAACACGCCCAGCATATATAAGAGGAAGATGATCAGAGCGGTGTTGGGAGCGTAGGAGACGGCGGAAGCCCCGTCACTCATGGGGAGACTCCGAACCAGTTTCTCCCGACCTCTCGATACCCTGGGGCGTTGCCGGGTTCTGCTGTTCCTCGCCCAGGTCGTCGTCGGCCATGTACCAGAAACAGAACCATGCGGTGAACAAATCGGCGAGTAGCCAAGGTACTCCTATGCCCCAGAACAGCCAACTGGGAATACCCCAGATCGTGTGAATTTCCTGTGGCGACAGATTGTAGCCTCGAAGGTAGCAATAGGGGACTGACCAGAGCAGACCCAGCGCCCAAACGCTCACGATGATGATGGCTTCCCTTCGCGAATGAAGGAAAACCGGATCGTATTCATCGTGAACCGAGAGGGCGAGGTTTTCTGAGCTCAAATCATGTTTCTCCAGAGAATCCTCTCGAGGCCGGAAATCAAACGGCCTAGATTGTATTCCCTCTGATTCCGGGTTGCAAAGAAGGAGGCCGAATGAATCCGACGCACTACTGTCCGGTTGAACTATTCAGACCGTTGCCCAACTCGTGTGGGTTCGGTTCCGCCCTGGCATCGGAAAGGATGGGAAATGGGTCCCGCCAGACCAAGCGAGGTCGATCCCAACGGGATTGCGGATTCTAGCCCAGGGTTTCTGAACCCTGAGTAAGAGCGTTAACCCCTTAATAATCAAACCTGTAAGGGATGCGTCCTGAACATTTGTTGCTCTTTCTGTACGCAACCCATTCTGGGTTGAAATCCAGGGCAAGCGCCGGTGACCCAGGGTTGGGAAACCCTGGGCTGAAATACGGAATCCCTTCAGGATTCGCCTCGCTTCTTGTGCGCTCAGTGTCCCAGGTGACGCCAGAAGCTAAGGCACTGTCGCACTAGTCGCTGAGGTAGGGTAGGATTTGCGTGCGCGGAGAAACGGCCCGGCCGGGTGTGGCCGTCACCGCAGCCGGCCACCGCAAGCGTGCAAGAGGAGATTGCGTGCGAGATGCAGGCAGACCAAACTAGAGCGGACTTCGATAGGAAAGTCAGTTGAGCAACAGCAGTATTTTGAAAGCCCGACCCTCTTTTCGCTTTAGCCGGCGGCAATCTATTGCCCTTGTTGTCGGTTGTACCCTCTTTGGCGCAGGAGCCCAGATTCTGATCAAGTGGGGGGCCAATGGCTTGGTCAGCAGCTCACCCTGGGCGATGCTCTCGAGCCCTCCCCTGGTCGCTGGATACAGCCTTTATGCCGTGAGTACGCTGCTCCTGGTTCTGGCACTTCGGGATGGTGAGCTATCCGTTCTCTATCCCATCATCTCGATGACCTACGTGTGGGTCCTGATGTTGTCAGTCCTGATCTTCAACGAGAGTCTCAACCTATTCAAGATCCTGGGCATTTCCGTGATCGTTTTCGGGGTCTCCTTTCTGGGCAAGAAGGACAAAGAGTGAAAACCCCTTTCTTCTCAATGCTTCTGGTCCTGGTCGCTTCGATTATAGGTTCTGTGGGAGCTGTCTTTCTCAAGGCCGGAGCCGCCAGTCTGCACCGCCAGTTAAGCACGTGGCTCTTGAATTGGAGACTCATGGTTGGGGTAGCAGTTGCAATTGTTTCCTCATATTTCTTTGTCCTGGCGGTTCGGCGTGGTGAGTTGACGGTTCTCTACCCCCTGATATCGCTGGGCTATGTCTGGACACTCTTCTGGTCGCGGATCTTCTTTCGGGAGCCGTTTACCCGGAAGAAGTTTTTTGGCCTCGGCCTGATTCTTCTGGGTACGGTGTTTCTGGCCCTTGGCAGAAACTAGACGGGCTCTCAGCCTGATGTTTTTGGATCAGAGCAAGAATGACGAACGGGGTGGAGACGAGCTTTGGTTGAGGCTATCCTATGGTCGAGGAAGAGATAGAAGGTGAAGCAAATGAGTACCTTGGTGAGTAGGCACAAAACCCAGTACGAGGAAGAAGGCTACCTGGTGGTGGAGGATCTCCTGACCCAGCAGGAGCTTCAACGACTACACCAGCGCACTATTGATATCGCTGAGGGCCGAGTCGATTTTCCTCCGGAGCTGATCGAATTGGAACCCGGGGCCACCCAGAGGAATGTGGAGACGGTGAGAAAAATCAACGGATGTGCCGAGAGCGATCCCGTTTTTCTGGCGCACGCTGGGAACGAGAGGATTCTAGATCTCGTGGCATCCCTCATCGGACCCGATATCAAACTCTTCGGAAGTCAGACCTTCATGAAACCACCGGGTGGTGTCGAGAAACCTTACCATCAGGACTCTGCCTACTTCTTTATCGAGCCGATGGCGCTGGTAACCTGCTGGGCCGCGCTTGATGACGTGACCCTGGAGAACGGTTGCATGTGGGTTGTTCCCGGGAGCCAGCGTCTAGGCGTGCTCGACCACAGTCAGTCCTGGCAAATTGGTGACCGTGTCGACAAGCGAGTCCCGGAGAGTGCTTTCGACCAACAAAAGGAGGTCCCGATCACGATGAAGGCCGGGAGCTGCTCTTTTCACCACAGCCTGATGCTCCACAAATCTAACTCCAACCAAACCCAGTATCCTCGCCGAGGCGCTGCCGTGCACTACATGTCGGCAACTTCGCGTTGGACCCATCCCTCTTTGCCGAAACCAGACTACAAGCTCCTGCGAGGGCAAGAGTACCCAGGCTGCGTCTAGTACCCTGTCAACTTAGAAATTGTAGGTTCTGCACGGCCCAGGCGGCCGATCTCTGTGTTGCGCGTCCTCGATATAGCCCTGCTATGCCTGTGGCCGCGCGCCTTGACCTCGACCACCTGGCTCGTCCATAACCCACAATCTCTAAATTGACAGGGCACTAGATTGGAAACGTTCTGGCGGAAGCCAGGTTTCGTCGCCGGTTGCTCTGAGCACGCTCAGGACCCCTCAGCCACGAATTCGCCCCAGCCCCGATAGCCTCTCCGCCGCCTCTTGCAGCGTCTTCAGGTTGCGGCAAAAGGCAAAGCGCAAATAGTTGTTGCCGGTTGGATCGCGGTGGTAGAAGTTGTCTCCAGGCACCGCCGCGACTCCCCTTTCCTTGATCAAGAGCATAGCTGAGTCCATCGGGGAGAGAGTCTCGAGACCAGGTACCTGCCGATAGTCGGCAAACAGATAGTAAGAACCTTGTGGCGAGGTGGCGCGAAAGCCCACCTCACGCAGGGCTACCAGAAGCGTTTCCTTCTTGGTCTCGTAGCTGCGTTTGATCAGTCGGTAGAACTCATCCTCCATATCGAGTAGTCGAATGGCGGCCTTCTGCAGCGGCGTGGGTGCCTGTACCACTAGCGTATCGTGAACCCCCCGTATCGCTTGTGTGTAGGCTGGAGGGGAAAGCACCCAGCCGATCCGCCAGCCCGTCGCATTCCCTGTCTTGGAGATGGAGTTGACCACAATGGTGTGATCACGCATGCCGTCGAGTGATGCCAGACAGTGATGCTGATTCGATCCGTAGAGAATGTGTTCATATATCTCATCGGTGATGATCAACACACCGTGCCGTCTACAGCTCGCTGCGATGAACTCCAACTCGCTGCGGGAGAACACCTTGCCGGTGGGGTTGTGGGGCGTATTCAGGATCAAGGCCCTGATATCTCGCCGAAGGGACGTTTCGAGCTCCTGCCGGTCGAGAATCCAGTGACCGGAGTCAGGGTCATCCCTCAGCGATATGAACTCTGGTCGAATTCCAAAAATCCCGGCCTGGGAGGGGTACATCTCATGGAAGGGCTGAAGGATCAGGACCCCGTCGCCTGGCCTGCAGATCGCTCGCAAGACTGTTGCGAGCCCTTCCGTGGCACCCAGGACGACGGTGATTTCCCGTTCCGGATCCGGATGGAATCCGGAAAATCGGCTGGTGTAGCGTGCGATTGCCTCGCGAAGCTCGGGAAGGCCAAAAGGGAACGAGTATTGGTTGAGACGGTCGTGGGAGTTCTGGATCCGACTCAGGAGTTCACGCAGGCCGATAGTGGATTGGTTCTCCGAGTCGTTGCCCTGTCTTCCCAGAATCTCTTTCACGCTGAAGGATTCGAGTTGCTCGATGCCCTCATCGGTGCCTCCCAGCATCGCCGCAATACCTCCCCAGACGAGATCGTATGTGGGAGCTTCGTCGGTGAATCCTTGTGCCAGGTTCACCGCATCGTACTGGATGGCCAGCCGGGTCATTCGCCGAATCACCGATTCCTGAACTGGTACCGTCCCTTCCAGGCTTTCCGAATTTTGCATATTTCCCTCAGAAAAGAGCAGTCATTCTTCTCTATAGTACACCCAGGTCCTGGCACCGTTGATCAACTCTTGAGCCCTGGGCGTGGATTCGAGCAGGGCAGTTGGATGTGGTAAGCTGATGACCAGTGGCAGACGAAGAAAAGGGTACCGTAGAGAGCCCGAAGCAGAGGCGGTTTCCGCTGCTTCAAACTCTGCTTCTGGTCGCCTTGATACTGCTGCTTGCGGGCCTCTCCTATCTCTTCCTGAATAGGCAAACCGGTATGGAGAATCAGATATCTGATCTGAGCCGACAGGTGCAGGATCTTCTCCAGCATGCCGAAGTTGTCGCCGATCAGGCCAGGTCGGCTCTGGTTCTGGCCAAGCAGGCACAGCAGGAAGCTCAGATCGCCGCCGCGGGTCGGGCTCGGGCTGAGGCCGCTCAGTCGACAGCAGAGGCTCAGGCTGCTGCTGCCGAGCAGGCGAGAAAGGCGGCGGAACAGCGGGCTCGATCGGCACTCGACGAGGCAGAGAGGATCCGCGCAGAGCGAGTTGAGGAAATGAACCGATTGAAGGATGCTCTCAGTCAGATCGTCGAGACCCGGCGAACCGCCTTGGGAGTCGTGATGCACCTGGGGAGCGACGCCATCGAATTCGACTTCGACAAGGCGTTGCTGCGACCAGAGAATCGGGAACTCCTCAGTCGGATCGCAGGTGTTCTCCTCACTTCGAAAGGCTATCGCATCCAGATTTACGGGCACACCGACGACGTTGGAACGGAGGGCTACAATCAGGTTCTGTCTGAGCGGCGCGCCCAGGCTGTCAGCGAGTATCTGGTCGAAGTGGGTATCGAATCGAGCATCGTTGGCACCAAGGGGTTCGGGAAGTCCAGTCCTCTGGTGGTCGGCACCAGTACCAAAGCAAGGGCCAAGAATCGGCGAGTGGAGATAGGTGTGATCGATACGGTCGTCGATTACAGGATGCCTTTACCCGATCCACAGTAGCCCTTTGTTCGAAGGTCGCTAGACGGTCGCGATTGCACACCGGTTGAAGTAGGAGGCCACAACTCCTACAGGGTTGGAATCAAAAGGGATGGCCCTTCACCCAGGGTTCAGAAACTCTGGGCTGTACGCCGCAACCCCGTTGGGGTTGACCTCTCTGATGTCTGCGGTATGAGGCAGCTCGCTAGTTACTAGTGATCCAGTGTCAGTGGCCACAGATTCGTGGTGTGAAACTCCGATTTGATTTTCAGGAGGAACGTTATGACGAGATGGTTTTCATGCTTGGTCGTTTTGCTATTGGCCACAATGACAGTGCCGCCGAGACAGTTCGCCTGGGGCGGGAAGACAATCAAGTTCCAGTCTCAACACGTCAACGTCGTGACGCGATCTGATCTGGTTGAGGTGGGAGACGAACCAGAACACAACATCTCTCTCTTCGAAGCAAAGGGTCTGGGCATTCGGCGCGAGGGACCCGCAGAGCCACCCTACAAGATTGAGATATGGGGAACCGGGGACTCTCGCGGAGACGGAACTGGCGAGGCGAGCGGCTATGGCAAGTTCATTTTTGCCGATGGCTCCTCCTACTATGAACGGTGGACGAGCCAGGCGGCCGACGGGCACGATGTCGGCACTGCTGTCTATTTCAAAGGAAGTGGTCGCTTCGCAGGAATGAAGGGTGGCAGCAAGTTCGACTGCGTCTCGCTTGGTGATCGTTTCGTCTGCGAGGTGGAGGGGACGATCGAACTTCCCTAGCACTCTGTGCTACCGCGTATTAGTCCGATCCATTTATTGATTTTCGTAGTGGCGCGGCGCCTAAGTAGAAATAGAGGATTCGTCAATATCTAGGGGCGGACACCTTGCGACAAACTGGCTTGCGTAGTAGATCGGTAAAACGAGAGTCAGATCGGCGGAAACCCAGTTCCCCTAACTCACCCAACTTTCGCTAAAGGCTCTTTTCGATGAAGTCTGGACTTCAGGGCTTGTTTGATTGGTTCGAGTCTCCGCGCCTCCAAGGAGAGCGTGAGAAGGCTTGGTCCAGGTTCCTGGTTGTTCTTGCATTTTCGGGCGTTCCCTTTTGGGTGGGCTTCGCAGCCTGGTACTGGTTCGACCTCAATTCAGGGATCGGCGCGATACTGACCTTGACGGTCGGCACGCTGGGAGCTTTGACTCCTTTCCTCTTGCGCCGGACAGGCTCGATCTGTATCACCTCCTTCGCTTTAGCTGCCGATGTCTTTCTTGGGATCGGCGGGATCGCCTTGATTCGGGGTGGTTTTCCGATTTCGGTCCTGGTATGGAGCATCGTGATCCCGGTGTGTGCTGCGATGCAGAAGGAACTCCGGGTCCTGGCTCCAGTCTGGACGGTGCTCTGTCTTCTGGAGTTTACGATCTTCTATCTCTTGGCAATCACCGGGAATGCCCCAGACGGGATCGTCGGTCTCAGTGAAACTCAAGCCTATACTGAGAGCTATCTGGTTTTGGTGGGTCTTCTTCTGCTGCTCCTACTGGTGAGCTGGGCTGCGGCCGAAGTTACGAATCGTCTGGCGACCGAGCGGGACGAGTATGAGCGTCTTCTCGTCCACTCTCAGAGACTTGAAGGGGTCGGGCGATTGGCTGGCGGCATTGCTCACGACTTCAACAACTTGCTCATGGTGGTACAGTGCAGCGCCGACATTCTCAACCACAAATTGCCGTCGGACCACCCCGGCCGCGAAGAACTCGGTGATATCCGGAGTTCGATGGAAAAGGCGCAGTCGCTGACGCGACAACTGCTCCTGATCGGCCGCAAGGACAGCAGCGAGCCTCGCCTGATTTCGATCAACCAATCTGTCATCGATCTGGAGAGGATGCTTCGACACCTATTGGGCAAGAGGATCGAGCTGCAAAAAGTCTTGGAGCGCCATCTGCCGATGGTCAGGATAGATCCGAAGCAACTCGACCAGGTGATTTTGAATCTGGTGGTCAATGCCCACGATGCGATGGCCGAGGGTGGCCTCCTGATCCTCAGGACCTCGTCGGTCGACGAAAGGGTGCTTCTCGAGGTACTCGATTCCGGACACGGCGTTGCTCCCGACGTGCTTGAGCAGATCTTCGAACCCTTCTACACCACCAAGCGAGAAGGGAGCGGGACCGGTCTGGGTATGTGGATCTGTAGAAGCATCGTCAGCGCCGCGGGGGGGGAAATCTCTGTCGATAGTACCCCTGGTAAAGGGACAACGGTGCGTATCAGCTTGCCCCGGGCAGATCCGGTGGAGAGCTTAGCGTCCGGGGTGAGCCAGGCTATCTCGCCAGGCACCCGGCACGCCACTCGAATTATGGTTGTAGATGACGAAGAGGCCTTGCGCCAGCTTGTCGAGTCTGCCCTGCTACGGGACGGCTACACGGTCATTGGTGCGGGAAATAGCCGTGAGGCGATAGAGAGCTTCGGGCACTCGGAAGGAATCGACTTGCTTCTGACCGATGTGATGATGCCAGGAATGTCGGGAAGGGAATTGGCCAGAGAGTTGCAGGAACAGAGGCCCGATCTCAAGGTGGTCTTCATGACAGGACAGATGGGGACGGTCGTCGAGCGATACGGCCCCGTCGATTCGGCTGTGCTGGAGAAGCCGTTTACGACCGAGCAATTGCTACAGCGTGTCCAGCTCGAGCTAAGTACACCTGGAACGTAAGGGTCTGTCAGGAAATAACAGATGCACTTTGGCGCGAGCGCCGTGGGGGCAGATGCGAGGCGTCGCGACGCAGGCGATGCCGCTACGCATCTTCCAGGCGCGGCAACCAAGCAGATGCCCCCGCGCCGCCGCGCCCCTCCGGGCTGGGGTCCGCAGAGACGCTGGCGTTGTTACTCGCTCCTTACATACCGCAGCGGGTATGCGCGTCGCTCCCGCCTAGCCAGCGTCCCTGGGGACCCCAGCAAAGTG
>JAKZYH010000561.1:0-4334 GCA_047514575.1 Acidobacteriota bacterium
GAGCTATAGGCCCAACCAGAAATGGCCCGTCCCTTACCTGGATAGCAACACGGCACGGATCCGAAACGGGAGTGATGATTCTAGCCGACACTACCGAGGGCTGACAACTCTCCCGTTTCGAGTTCCCGACCGAAGTTCGGACCACGGAGAAAATCACTGCTACTTCTGGTCGATCATTGAAAAACAGATCGCTGGTACCTGTGAGGGGCCTCCAACATTGGGGCAGACTGGAATATGGAATCGACAGTCGATAACTTAAGATAGTTCGCTTATGAAATCGTCCACTTCTCGACACGGAGATTCGAAGCTGTGACGCAGAGACTGACTGACCTGACCATTGATGAGCAGATTGCCTACCTGGCGAAGGGTGCGGCTGAGATCATCACCGAGCCCGAGTTGAGGGCAAAACTGAAGAAATCGGAGCAGACCGGCAGGCCCTTGACTGTGAAGGTCGGATTCGATCCGACAGCTCCCGACCTGCACCTGGGGCACACGGTCTTGCTCCGGAAAATGAAGCACTTCCAGGACCTGGGGCATCGAGTCATCTTTCTGATTGGTGATTTCACGGGTCGGATCGGCGATCCGACCGGTCGCAGCAAAACACGGCCCGCCCTGACTCCCGAGCAGATTGAGGAGAATGCCGAGACCTATAAGAATCAGGTGTTCAAGATCCTGGATCCCGACCAGACCGTAGTTGACTTCAACAGCCGCTGGCTGGGAGAGCTCAGCTCGCAGGAATGGATTCATCTTTCCTCGAAGTACACCGTTGCCCGGATGCTGGAGCGGGACGACTTCAGTCAGAGAATGGCCAGCCAGCGACCGATTTCCATCCACGAACTCCTCTACCCGCTGGCCCAGGCTTATGACAGTGTGTTTCTAGAAGCCGACTTTGAGTTGGGCGGCACGGATCAGAAATTCAACCTGCTGGTGGGCCGGGACATTCAGCGAGAGTTCGGAATGGAGGCGCAGGTCTTGCTCATGACCCCCATCCTGGAGGGGCTGGACGGCATCGAGAAGATGAGCAAGTCTCTGGATAACTACGTGGGGATCACCGAAGCTCCGGCGGAGATGTATGGAAAAATCATGTCGATCAGCGACGACCTGATGTGGCGCTACTATGAATTGCTGACCGATCACTCTGTGGCCGAGATCCAGAATCTGAGGTCCAGGCTTGAGCAAGGCGAAATACATCCCATGGAAACCAAGCATCGACTTGCTTCCGGCATCGTCACCGACTTCCATTCCGCGCCAGCCGCCAGTGAGGCGCGCAACCACTTTTCTCGAGTTTTCCAGGAGAGAAAAGACCCCGAAGACATGCCGGAGTTCCGGCTGGCTTCCGAACAGTCTCCGTACAAGTTGGTGGACCTGCTCCTGCTGGCCTCCCTTGCCCCTTCCAAGGCACAGGCGAAGAGATTGATCGAGCAGGGCGGGGTAACGGTCAACGGCGACCGGATCGGGGACGTCAAGTCCAGCCTGACACCGGCCGACGGTCCGAGTCTTGTGATCAAGGTTGGGAAGCGCCGGTTTGCCCGGTTCTTGTACGAGGACTAGCCTTTGCTCTCCACCAGTCTTCTGTTGCGTGCGCCCTCGCCTGCCAGCTGCGAACCAGTTGCTACACCGTATTCCCCCTTGACTCCGGGAGTCGAGAGCGCCTCGACGACTGCTACTGCAAAAAAGGCAAGAAGGAAAGCTGCCAGCAATCCGATTGCAGTCTTGGTCAGAGTGTTCTTGCCGACCGGGATTCAGGGCGGAGAGCCAGGGCCCCGACTTTCACGTCCGGCTCCTGCCCTGACTTGGCAAGCTGGGCGCTTTCATATTTTTGGGCAATCAACTCGAATGTTGTCTCTGCTGTTCCCGTCTCAAGAGCCAGGGACGACAATTCCAGCTCCTGATTCCTTGCCAAGTCACCTGTCGCGATGCTCTTGTGAGAGGTTAGTACGGCCAGTTGCGTGGCCCTCCCTTTCTTCAGCTTGGCCAGTCCCGCCTGACGCTGCCCGGTCAGATAAGACCGATCCAGCTGGATCGTCATTTGCTCTGCGTTCAACTCCTCGACCTGCTCCCCC
Source organism: Acidobacteriota bacterium (assembly GCA_047514575.1). GTDB lineage: Bacteria > Acidobacteriota > UBA6911 > RPQK01 > JAJDTT01 > CAUZIZ01. The sequence continues at coordinate 2,064 of JAKZYH010000561.1, forward strand.
GCTCTGCCCAACTCAACCTTCAGGTCATTCTCTGTGGGCGTGAGAGTTTCGACTTCGACTCTAGCTGCGACCAACTTCTCCATGATCATAGTGTGGATCGTATTGGGCATCTCCCACTTCAGGCCCATATCGTTAAGTTCTCTGGACAGTTTCAGAGCTTCCTCCGGGGTCACCTTGCTAAACCAGGCCTGGCTCGGAAGAGACTGGGCAAGACTGATCGTCTGGGGTTGGCTTTCGATCGCCTGCTCAAGCCCCGCCACGGCGTACTGAGCGCTCTTGATGCCGATGCGGATTTCTTCGAGGTCCTCCTCCAACTGGATCAATCTTTCTTCCTTGATTTTCTGGCGGGCCTGCAACAGAGAGGGCTCGTACGTGTTCAGAAACTCCAGAGTCAAGCGTTGAGTCTCAGTGCCGTATACCCGAACGAGTTCTTCCGTCGCGGAGTTGAAATCCGAGACTCTCGTGTTCCAGCTGCGGGTCAAAGCCGCCTGTGCTCTGGCATAGTGGTCTAATCGCTCCTTCTTCTCCAGGACTGCCGATCGAAGGCGCTTGCGGGCAGTCGGATACTGGGACTCGATGAGTTGCAAGGCTCCTTCCTGCCCCCGAGTCGTAACCTCTCGACTCATTTGGACAAAGACCCGGGCGTAGGTGTTGGCGATCCCCTCCGCCTGCTCTGGCGTGTTTGCGGCTACAGAAATCTCGATCATCGGGAGACTCTGCTCATATCTTGCACGCTTCGTCTGAGGGATCGTGGTTGAGACCATTCTTCTCAGTTGGCGGAGATCGGAGCCCTTGGGGAGCACGCCATCCTCAACCAGAGCATTTCTCACCTGGGCCAGCGTGTAGTCCGTATTGACTAGAGCCTGGTAGGCATGGACGGGCAGGGCAGCAGGTTGTAGCTCCGAAGAAAACTGTGGGGGCTGGATCAGGAGAGTGGCAGTAGCCTCGAATCTCCTGGGAGTCGTCTGAGCCAGCCCGAATCCGGCCAGCCCCCCCAAAAAAGCGACCGCAGCAATGATCCAGCGGCGGCGCCAGATTCCAACCAGCAAGTCCGCGATGAGTATCTCCCTTCCGTCCTGACTGGAAGACTCGTCGAGCGGCGACAGGACGTAGATACTCTCCTTCTTGCGGATCGAATCGGATGGCGGTATGTCACTTATTTGTCGCCAGTCTAGCACAGAGGATACAACACAAATGGGCTCCAACGCCCCGATAGCGGCGGCTGAGAGGGGTAGCAGTGCTTCCGGGAAATGGTCGAGACGCAACCACTTTCTCCTTCGTGTAAGATCATCGAAATGAGGCGGATGAAAGCCTGGGTCTCTCGTACCCAGGAACTGAATGAGACATTTCGGGTTCGGTTGGAAAGGGTCGAGACGCCCCAACCGGAACAGGAGACATTGAGATGACCCGAGGAGTTGGCTTCAGGCATTGGGCAGAAGAAGAAATCCAGAAGATCCACCGGGCAGGTCTCTTCAAGGACGAAAGGGTCATCCTCTCCCCGCAGGGATCCGACGTCCAGACCAGCCAGGGGCCCGCCGTGAACTTCTGTGCCAACAACTATCTGGGACTGGGTAATCACCCGAAGATCCTGGAAGCAGCCCGGAGGGGCCTCGACACGCACGGCTACGGGATGGCTTCAGCTCGCTTCATTTGTGGGACACAAGACCTTCACAAGGAACTGGAGAAAAAGATTTCCGATTTCCTGGGGACCGATGACAGCATTCTCTATTCTTCCTGCTTCGATGCCAACGGCGGTCTCTTTGAAACCATCCTGGTAGCGGACGACTGCGTCATCAGTGACGAACTCAATCACGCCAGCATCATCGACGGGATCCGACTCAGCAAGGCCCAGAGAAAGATTTACCGCCACGCAGACATGGCTCATCTGGAAGAACACCTCCGGGCCAGCCGAGACTGCCGGTTTCGTCTCATCGCTTCGGACGGTGTCTTCAGCATGCAGGGCGACCTGGCTCCTCTTCCCGAGATGGTCCGCCTGGCTGAAGAGCACGATGCTCTGGTCATGATCGACGAATGCCACGCCACGGGGTTGCTGGGGGCTTCTGGCCGCGGGACGCCCGAACACTTCGATCTTCATGGCCGCATCGACTTGATCACCGGGACCCTGGGAAAGGCGCTGGGCGGTGCGTCGGGTGGCTTCACTTCCGGTCGACGGGAGATCATCGACCTGTTGCGTCAGCGCAGCCGTCCCTACCTCTTTTCCAATAGCATCGCGCCTCCACTGGCTGCCGGCTCGATTCAGGCCCTCGAGTT
>JAKZYH010000562.1:0-10389 GCA_047514575.1 Acidobacteriota bacterium
ATGACTGCTCGGAGTTTCCCACAGTTCCCAAAGCCTCTGCTGCTACTGATATATATCTTTTAGGAGAATTCCAGAGCAAAAACAGACCGGACCTGAATCGCAAGCGAACCACCCACCTCCCCATTTACCGGATGACCCAAACTTAACGTGGCTTCGGTCTCCAGGCCGAAGTCTTCTGCCCTCGAGCCTTTGGCTCGATGCACAGCGGCCCGGAGACCGCTGCCACGCCCGGACGCGAAGTTTCCTTCTTGAATGATCCAGCGCAGCTGGGGGCGGGACTGACCTGAAAGATCCCGGCCCGGTTGCCGGGCGCTGCCGCAGAATTGTAGGGCTATTGGTTCCGCACCAGCCTGAAGCTGGGTACCACCTGCCATCGCATCAGGCCGTAGATGAGCCCGCTGCTGGTGAGATCGAAGATGTAGGCATTGTCGATCCAGTCCTCGATGCTGTGTTCCCAGATGTTGCCTTGCGCAATAGCGGGAGAGATGGAGTAGCTGCCAGGATGCAGTTGGGGGAGCTGGATCCGAAAGCCGACCGTTACTATGTCACCCGGTTCGACCGCTGGAAGGTGGAGTCCTTCGTAAGACGTATTGGAGGATGTAATCTCCACACCGAGGCGATCGCGTACCGTGAACCCGATGATTGGATTTGCAATGGAGTTGTGAATCCGGGCCGAGATCACCAACTGAACTTCCTCCCCGATCGGGGCCTGGTTGAGGACCTCTCCGCCAAGCGAATAGAGGATGATCCCCAGAATCTCAGCGCCTTTGTTCCCGTAACGGTTGTGGATCCGAGGGATGATGTCGACGACCGGAAGGCCATCATCCTGATCGCCACCGCTGGAGACGTCTCCCTCTCCCACCGCTCTTCGTTCTCGCTCGAAGATCAGCGCTTGGTAACGTTGGACCACCTCGTCCGGGGTCCCGTCTTCGAGCTTCCGTCCAGCGTCGAGCAGGATCGCTCGATCGCAGAACTGAGTGACGGCCTGCAGGTCGTGGCTCACGAAGAGGATGGTCTTTCCTTCGGCTTTGAGGCGTCGCACGCGATTGAAGCATCGATGTTGAAAGATCAGATCGCCCACGGCAAGTGCCTCGTCCACAAGTAGGATATCTGGGTCGACATGAATGGCCACCGAAAAAGCGAGCCTAATGAACATCCCGGTGGAGTAGGTCCTCACCGGCTGATCGATAAAATCGCCTATCTCCGCGAATTCCAGGATCTCGTCCAGCCTTTCTTCCATCTGACGCTGGTTGATCCCCATGATGGCCCCACCCATGAAAACGTTTTCGCGACCGGTGAACTCGAGATTGAATCCCGAGCCCAACTCGAGAAGCGCTGAGACACTCCCATTGACGAAGCAATCCCCTCGAGTCTGGGTAAGGATCCCCGCTACCAGCTGAAGCAGCGTACTCTTGCCCGAGCCGTTTTGCCCTATCACGCCCAGGGTGGTCCCGGAAGAGACCTCCAGATCGATATCCTTGAGCGCCCAGAACTCCCGATGGAACTCGCGTTTGCCCCAGGTCAAGAGCTCCAGTAGTTTGTGGCTGGGGCGTTCGTAGATCGGGTACTTCTTGGAGAGGTTGCGGAGCGTCACGACGGCTTCGCGCGAGGGTGTCTCAGAGGACATCTACGAACTCCCTCTTGGTTTTTCTGAAGACCACGCCTCCGAAGAGGATCGCGATGGCTGAAGATCCGGCGAGAATACCCCACGACTCAAGGTCAGGTACCCGATTCTCAAGGAAGAGACTGCGGTTGATTTGCACCACGTGGGTGAGTGGGTTGAACTGCATCACAACTCTCAGGGATTCGGGAACCATTTCCATCTGGTAGAAGACCGGGGTGAACCAGAACCAAAGCGTCAACAGGACCGTGAGAATTTGTACCGTGTCTCGCAGGAAGACCTGTAGGGCGGCGGCCAGCCAACCGATCCCGACGGCAAAGAGGATGAGCGGGAGCAAAGTGAGGGGAAACAAGATCGATGCCTTTCCCAGAAGTCCCAGGTAGACCAGGACCAGAAGCAGGATGGCGGTGCCCAGAAGATGTGTTACTAGATTGGACAGGGCCATCGTAATAGGTAGGATTTCGGAAGGAAAGAGCGTCCTTTGCACCAGGTTTCGCTGATCCACTACCGAAGTACATGAGCGCATCACCGTATCCTGGAAGTAGAGCCAGGGCAACAAGCCACAGAAAAGGAATAGGGTGAAGTTGTCGGTAGGCCCGAACTCCAGCTTTATCTGGAGCACGATCGAAAAGACAAAGGTGTAGCTGAGGAGTAAAACGAAAGGATGGATAATCGACCAGAATACTCCTATCAGCGAACCCACATAGCGTCCGCGCAGGTCTCGCACGACAAAGGTCCAGATCAGGTGCCTCTGAATCAGGATCTTCTCGCCGAAGTTGTAGAATACACTCAGGGAAGCACTAGCTATCATTGGAAATCTCTGAGCTGAAACCTGAACAAGCAGTGAGCAGTCCCGCAAACAGCTGCAGTCCAACAGCGCACTTGTGGCGAGCTGCACTATTCACCGGTCGACCCCTACATTTGCAGGGAAACTCGAATCGCCTTTCCCTCATCGGCAAAGGAAAAGGCCTGGTTGATCTCAGGGAATGGAAAGCTGTGGGAGACGACTTTGTGGAAGGGGTAGAGGTGCTGCCGACGCTGTAGAAAATCGATGGCACGGGGAAGCACCCAAGGCTCGTAGGCAATGATGCCGCGGATCGTGTGCGCACCCCGAACCACGGTACCAGGGTCGATCGGCGAGGGTCGGCCTGGGGTTATGTTGCCCACCCAGAGATAGCGTCCCTCCTGGCGGAGGAGGTGGACTCCTTCTGTGACCGCCTGGGGGGATCCCACGAACTCGGCGACCACGTCGGCTCCCCTTCCTTGAGTGCTGTCGAAAACCAACTGGCGCCGTTCTGCTTCTCCGACCTGGTCGATGTTGACGGCGATATCGGCCCCAAACTCCTTTGCCAACTCGAGGCGGTCGTCGAAACGATCGAACACAATCACGCTCCCAGCTCCCATGTCCTTTGCGATCGCAGCCGCATAGAGACCAAGACCACCCGCCCCCTGGATCAGAACGGTATCACCCAGTTGGACGCCGATCTCGTGCATGCCGTAGAGCGACTGTGAAAGAGCGCAGTTGACGGGGGAGACGACCGTGTCTGCCAACTCGGCCGGGATCTTGCACACGGTCTGGCCCTGAGGCAGATAGTAGTAGTCGCCGTACGCTCCGCGGAAATGGGGGGATTCATTAGCATCCCGAAACCAGCGACGAGCCCGGTTGGGACAGGCAGGCGAGCCGTTGAGACAGGCAGGGCACGATCCACAGGGGAGAAAATAGGAATATGCGATCCGGTCGCCTTCCTCCAAGCGCTGGCCCAGGCAGTCGGTTCGAACGCCGCTCCCCATCCGGGAGATCTGCCCCATCATCTCGTGTCCGGGAACGAATTTGACGTCATCCGGGAATTTGGGTCCGTGGCCGTGCCAGATGTGCAGGTCAGAGCCACAGATATTGGAACAATGCACTTTGACCAGAATATCGTTCTTATCCACTTCAGGAAGTGGGTATTCCCGAAACTCCATGGGCTCCATGGGTTTGGTGAAAACGGCAACTCTTCCGCTCATTTCTGTGACGCCTCCCGTGGAATCAAAGCCTGAAGTTCCGACCCGTTACCGATTCTACGCCAGATCAAGTTCGGAAACCCTGGTGGGAAGCGGCAAACCGTGGGCGTCGAAAACCCGCACTTTCAGTTTCTTCCCGGCCCAATCGGCTTCAACTTGAGTGAAGTTGTTGTCCTGGATGAAGTTGTGGGCCTCATAGTCCATCGTGATCCCATCCGACAACTCAAAGGTGTCTTTCTGATCGGGCTTGGTCGAATTGTGGACGAACTCCGAGGGATCTCCATCGGCAAAAGGGAAGGGCCAGTAAAAGGCTGATGAAGTGACGGAGAATGCTCTCAGTCGTTCGGCCGCGGTGCTTCCTGAAAACCAGATTCTGGCCAGGTTGGAACAGTGGACGTCCCCAGAGAGAAAGACGACATTCTGGATCTGATTGGCGACGATGTGATCCAGTAACTTTCTGCGAGTCGTCGGGAAAGCTGCCCAGGAGTCATCCTTGTTTTTAGCACGGTCATTCTTGAGAGTGGCTACGGTATTCGGAGCGAAGACGCTGGGCGAGGCGATGAACTTGGGAAGGTCTCCTCGCTTCTGTTGATCCGATAGCCACCGGCACAGGAGGTCGAGCTGGCTTGGCTCGTGTGTGGGATCCAGAGATGGTCGTCCCAGGAGATGATTGTCTTCGAGGACGTCCTCTTCGTCGTCCTTATATCGCTGGGTTCGCTCGTCGAGGACGAAGAAGGGGAATCCGGCGCAATCGAAAGAGTAGAAGAGCTTATTGCCGAAGTTGCGAGGACTGTGGGACCACTGGTAGCTCATGTAGGAGCCGATGGCAAGTTGGAACAGAACCCGCTTCTTTCGGTCCAGAATGCGGTCCTGGGTCCAGTTGTCCTCTATTTCGTGGTCGTCCAGCATCATGTAAGTGGGAAGCTGTCTCAACAAGCGACGAATCTTCTGGGATCCAAAGGCATCGTGATATCGATCCTGGAACTCGTCAAAAGTGTCGGCGAGACCCACAGGAATCGATTGGTTCAGCATATCAGCGTAGATCTGATCTCCGACCATCAGAACGAAGCGGGCATTCTCGAAGTGGGCACGGTCCAGCATGGGACCGAAGATGCGGTCGGCCCGCTTTTTCTTCCAGAGGATTCCGGGATAGCGGCAAGACCCCAACAAGAATTTCAAGTTGTCTGCGCTATCCTCGGGAAAGGTCCGAAAGACAGCTTCTGACTGTTCTTCCGGTAGCTTGGCCAACTCTTCAGCCCAGGCGCTGGGCCTGGGAAGCAGTTTTACCAACTCATCGTCGGAGACGTTTTCGTCATCGGCCCGGCTATCGTCCACGGCAATGGTACCCATCCGAACACGATATTCGGTTTCTGCCTGAAGCTTGAACGGTTTGCCCTTCGTCCCCAGGCTTCGGTCCTTGCCCAGGGTAAAGGTTCCCGTCCGATCGAACTCCCGATGGAGTCGAAAATAGCAGCTTCTTCCCGGATCTGAGGGGTTAGCCGCATCGGTCAGGACCGTGAGAACTCCAATCGTCCTGCGGTCGGCGTTGAGGCTGGACTTGCTATCAGCAGGGTCAGCTCCTCGAATCCAGAGCCGGCAGGAGGAAGAGGTCGTGTGCCCTACGATGGGTCCCAGGGCCGGGGGACGAAGACTACTCATCGGTGCTCTCCTTTCTGAACAGACTGTCTGTGGAACGGCTACCGAGCCAGACGGATTCCGGAGAACTGCCAGCGGGACTCGGTGGGAAAGAAGTTGCGATAGGTTCGCCTGATATGCGACCTCGAGGTGGCACAGGATCCACCGCGCAACACGTACTGATTGCACATGAACTTGCCGTTGTATTCACCCAAGGCTCCCCCCAGAGGCTGGTAGCCGGGATACGCCGAATAGTCGCTTGCGGTCCACTCCCAGGCATCCCCGAACATCTGGGCAGGGATTCCGCTGGCTTCATCTGAAATGGGGAGAGGGTGGAAGGCGCTCTCTTCAACGAACCTTCCCTGGATCTTCAAGTCCTGGGCAGCGTTTTCCCATTCGCTCTCGGTGGGCAGCCGCGCCTTCGACCAGCGAGCAAAGGCATCGGCCTCAAAGAAGCTGACGTGACAGACGGGCTCTTCAAGAGCCACCGGTCGAAGGCCGGAGAGTGTGAAATTCCACCATCCATCATCCTGCTTTACCCAGTAGAGTGGTGACGTCCAACCTTGCTCGCAGACTTGATTCCAGCCCGCCGAAAGCCAAAGCTCGGGGCGGGCGTAGCCGTCGTCCTCGATAAACTGCAAGTATTCCTCATTGGTACCAAGGCGGTTGGCGAGCAGGAAGGGATCCAGCCAGATCTTGTGCCTGGGAGATTCATTATCAAAAGCAAAGCCATGGCCGTCATGCCCAATCCACCCGATGCCCCCGTCATAAGAGGACCAGCCCATTGCTGGGAGGTTGGGGGAGGCGGGTGTCGGCCGCTCTCGATAGGTGGGATACAGTGGATTGCACGAAAACACGTGTTTGATGTCGGTAACAAGCAACTCCTGATGCTGTTGCTCGTGGTGCAGACCGATCTCGACGACCGGGAGCAGGGCAGCCAGTCGATCGGGGTCGCTCTCAAGGAGAAACTCCTGCATCCGTTGATCTACAGCTCGCCGATACTCGAAAACCTCGGCCACAGTAGGTCGGGATAAGAGCCCCCTATTGGGCCGCGCGAAGGGTTGTCCAATGCTGTTGTAGTAGGAGTTGAAGAGATAAGAGAAATCCGTGCGGAAGGGCGTGTAGTCCGGGAGACCTTCCGAAAGCACGAAGGTCTCGAAGAACCAGGTGACATGTGCTAGATGCCAGCGTGTGGGACTCGTGTCCGGCATCGACTGGATGACGCAGTCTTCGGGGCATAGAGGTTCGCAGAGTCTTTCAGTCAACAGCCTGACGTCCGAATAGCGACCTGCGTAGTCCTTTGCTCGAACGGCGGGAGTGCTCTCTTCGCGGATCAGGCCCTCAACTGCCATAGGATATCTCTCCGTCCCTTACTGCAGCCGCCCTCCCTCGGCCTACCCGGAAACATGAATCGTAGCAGCCAAGTCGAACAATAGTAAACCCGACGTGGAGTCTGCTTGCACCGAAGGTGTTATTGCGGGTAGCCCAGGGTTGCTCGCTTCGCATTGCAAGCCTGGGCTACCCGCAGTAACTTCGGCGTAGGTGTTCTTGTGTCTTGCGTTCCAAACTTGATCTCGAAAGTCACGAAGAATTCCAACCACACCCTCTTAGGGCCTGCGCAAAAATAACTTGGCATTTTGGCATCTCAGCTTCACACCATCTTCGGCCGCTCCTCAATCGCGAAATCCTCAACGTAGACCTGGCTACGCCTGCGGTTTCGCTCAATCGTTCGCGGCCGAATCTGGTGCAAATCTGAGCGCCAATTCTACCAAGTTATTCTTGCGCAGACCCTTAGGTTTCTTGTGACTCAGCGGCTTCTCCATCCTCCGCGGCTTTGAGCCGCTGTTCAATCCTGCGCATGTCCTCCGAGGCGGCCTTCTGGGACTGTGCGAGTTCGTTGACGGCTACGATCAGCCGATCCAGGCGAGGTTTGATGCCGAAGATAGCGAAAGGCACGAACATCCAGATGATGCCGAGGACGATTGCCAGACCAAATACCAGCATCACGGATGAGCCCATCAGGGCAGCGATCACGCTCAACAGATCCACCGGCATGTCGAACTGGAGGGCGATTAGCATGATCCTTGTCTCCGATACCGGGGAAAGTTGAACTCTATTCATCGCCGTGTGGTTGCCGCGGGAGTCTCATGCCTGATGGCGTCGAGATACTCTTCAGGATCGACCTGGTCCCGGAAGAGAACGGGAGCGCAGGCTTCCAGATCGCATAGAAACATCGCTCGAGTGGCCTCGGCGATGTCCAAGTCCGAGACCAGTAATTGTTCCTGCCTGAGCTCGGTTTGTCCATGGATCTGGCCATCAGGCGAGACGATCAGGCTGCGTGAGTTCTGGTGCTCGGGATAGCAGCAGTTGCAAGAGGCGAACCAGACGGTGTTCTCGGCGGCTCTGGTGACAATCATGGCGTGGTGGATTGGGATCTTCCAATCTGCGGGCCGGGTCGTGTTGTTCTGGGGATGGAAGACCAGCTGTGCCCCCTGTCTGACGCACTCTGCGGTGGTCTCGGCAAAGCGCATGGCCTCGAAACAGATCACCACCCCCACCCGGACGCCGAACAGATCAAAGGTCTCGAAGGTGGTCCCGGGGGTGTAGACGAGCAAATCCAGGGGAGTCAGCCTGGTTTTGTGATGGATTCCCAGAATGACACCCTCTTCATTGATGACGAGGGCAGAATTGTAGGGATTCCCGTTCTTCGGATCGGTTTCCAGAGGGGTCTCCGTGCCTAGAATGCAGGCCATTCCCAATTCGGCACAGCGCTTGGCCACCTGGCGGTGGAGTTCGTTCAAGGCTTCGACAGGCACTGGATAGCTGGAGGGTGACGAAGCGACGTCGACGCGATAGCCAACGGTCTGCGTCTCCGGGAAACAGAGAATCTGGACCTCCGCAGCAGCTGCATCTTCGAGAAAGCGGAAGATCGTTCTCGAGTTTTTCTCGAAGTCGCCGGTTTGTCTGCACTGGGCCAAGCCGATTCTGAGCATACTCACTATGACGCTCCTTATGTTTGGCTAGGAATCCACATTCTAGCACTAGCCAAAAATATTTGAAGTTTTGATCTCCACCGATCGGACGCGAAACGGTCGGCAGAGTGGCCCTTTCCAGGAGGCCGCTTCAGCGGCCTGGCGCGAAGCGTATTAGACCCGGTGTTTACGCCGGGGCAGCAGCTTCTCCTCCCTCCCCTGAGGGCCGTTTACGGTCCTTCTCGGGCGGCGGCTTTAGCCATCCTGGACCCGAAGTCTGGCTGAAGCCTTTACCCGAGAAGCCCGCTGAAGAGAGCTACCAAAGTCGGGGCTAGTTGACTGAGTCTTAAGGCATTCTTTATGATTGGGGCTGGTTTGGCCCGACCGGTAGAGGAGACAACATGTCGGACAAAGTCTACATTTTCGACACGACGCTACGCGATGGGGAACAGTCCCCTGGCTGCTCGATGAATCTCGAAGAAAAGTTGAAAATGGCACGCCAGCTCGAGCGGCTCAACGTAGATATCGTCGAAGCCGGGTTTCCCATAGCGTCGCAGGGAGACTTCGAGGCTGTGCGGGCTGTTTCCAGTGAGATTCGTCAGCCCACGATTGCGGCTCTTTCTCGCGCCAACCGGGCAGACATCGAGCGTGCCTGGGAAGCGGTCAAGGATGCCCAGAAACCTCGTATTCATACTTTCATCGCGACTTCAGATATCCACCTGAAGCACAAGCTGCGTAAGACTCGAGCGGAAGTGCTTCAGCAGTCGATCGAGGCTGTCAAGATCGCACGTGACCTTTGCGAGGACGTTGAGTTCTCCGCCGAAGATGCGACCCGTAGTGATCTCGATTATCTGGTAGAGGTCTTCGATGCTGCTATTCAGGAGGGTGCGACCACCATCAACATTCCCGATACGGTAGGTTACTCGGTACCTCGAGAGTACGGGAATCTGGTCACGCAGCTGATCTCTCGTCTCCCCAGTTCTGAAGGGGTCGTCTTCAGTTGCCATTGTCACGACGATCTAGGATTGGCAGTCGCCAACTCGCTGGCTGGGATAGAGAGTGGTTGCCGTCAGGTTGAGTGCACGGTGAATGGCATCGGAGAGCGTGCCGGAAATGCTTCGCTCGAGGAAGTGGCGATGACCCTGCGAACGCGCAAGGAGCTGCTCTCGGCCCATACCGGTATCGTCAGTGAAGAGATTTTCAGGTCGAGCCGCTTGCTGACGAACCTGACGGGTAGCACCGTACAGGCCAACAAGGCGATCGTCGGGAAGAATGCATTTGCACACGAGGCAGGGATCCACCAGGACGGTATGCTGAAAAACGCCCTGACCTACGAGATCATGACGCCGCAGTCGGTTGGAATGCTCAGTAGCTCGCTGATCCTAGGTAAGCACAGTGGTCGGCACGCGTTGAGCAGGAAGTATGAAGATCTGGGATACCCGCTTTCCAAAGAGGAGTTGGATCGAGCTTACTTCTTCTTTACGAAGCTCGCGGATCAGAAGAAAGAGATCTACGATGAAGACCTGGTCGCAATCATCCAGGACGGCATCAAGGTCATCCCGGATACGTATAAGCTGAAGTATGTTCAGGCGGCTGGGGGGAATCAGGAATTGTCCTCGGCGGTAGTCAAGTTACAGAGGGGAGAGGAGCTATTGGTCGAGTCCGCTCACGGCGACGGTCCAGTCGACGCCTGCTACAAGGCGATTGACAGCATCACCGGCCTCTCTGGTCGCCTGTTGGACTACAGCATCAGCTCCGTGACCCGAGGTAAGGATGCGCTGGGAGAGGTCTTTGTCCGGTTGGACGTAAGTGGAAGAGGGTACACCGGTAAAGCCGCCAGTGTCGACGTGATCGATGGAAGCGCGCGAGCCTACCTGAATGCGGTCAACAAGGCCTTGCACGAGAGCCAGCGAATGGCCGAGCAGGAGCTTCAGTCCGCAGCCGCCGGAGCGGAGACGGGTTCTTAGGGTCTGCGCAAGAATAACTTGGTAGAATTGGCGCTCAGATTTGCACCATATTTGGCCGCGAACGATTGAGCGAAACCGCAGGCGCAGCCGGGTCTACGTTGAGGATTTCGCGATTGAGAAGCGGCCGAAGATGGTGTGAAGATGAGATGCCAAAATGCCAAGTTATTTTTGGGCAGACACTTAGTCCACC
>JAKZYH010000563.1:0-11883 GCA_047514575.1 Acidobacteriota bacterium
GGCATATTCGTCGAAGAAACGGCCGAGCTTCTCCGCCATCGCTCTCTGGATGCCCACGTATTGCGCCTGGCCGTGCAGGTTGAATCGCTCATTCGGATCGTTCGCCATGTCATACAACTCGGTCGGCCCATCCGGCTGCCGGCGCGCCACGTACTTCCAGTCCTCGGTTCTTACCGAACGGCAGCCCTCCATCTCGTAGAACATCCGGGTCTCCCACTCGATCTGCTGACCACGCAGTGCCGCCGCGAAGCTGCGTCCCGGCAGTTTCGGTTTTCTGGGAATCCGGTGCTCGAGTCCCACATACTCCAGCAGACTGGGCAGAAAGTCGTAGTTGCTCACCATGATGTCGGTCTTGCCCGGCTTGATTCCCTGAGGATGGCGGAAGATCAAGGGCACCTGCATCATCAGATCGTGCGCCCCGATCGGCCGCGTGTGATCGCCCATGCCGAAGAACCCGTTCTGGCCACCCATCCAGCCCTGGTCGCCAGCGAAGATCACGAGGGTCTCTTGCTCCAGGCCGTGCTGCCGCAGCGTTTTCATTACTTCGCCTACGCCGTCATCCACGGCGCTCACTTCGGCGGCGACTCGGCGAATGCTCACAATGTTGTTGTGGTAGGCCTTGTTGTTGTATTGCCAGGGGTGGACTGTGTCTCTTGGGAAGGATGGCAGATACTTGTCCGAATAATACTCCGCGTGGCGGTTGCGCGCCGGCTCCAGCAACTGCGGCCCGAGGCAGTAGGGTCCGTTGTAGGCCAGATACAGAAAGAACGGCTTTTCTCCACCCTTGTTCTGTTCGATGAAGCGGATCGCGTGTTCGGTCCAGAGGTCGGTCATGTACTTTGGTGTCCTCTTGACCTTGCCGTGCTCGATGATCATGTCCTCATAGAAGCTGCGCGTACTTCCCCGCGGCATCGTGATCCAATAGGAGAACCCATCCTGAGGAGTCAGATTAGCCCCCAGATGCCATTTACCGCTGAGACCGCAGACGTAGCCCTCCGAGTGCAGAATCCTGGGGAGTGTCTCGAACTCTTTCAGAGTGTAGTAGGCCTCGGGGCCTACCATGTATTTGTTGTCGAGAAAGGAATGGAGCCCGTGCTGGGAAGGAATCAGTCCGGTCAGATAAGTCGCCCGAGTCGGAGAACAAACCGGATTGCTGCTCATCGCCCGGTTGAACAGCATTCCCTGCGCGGCCAGCCGATCGATGTTCGGTGTTCTGATGTCCTTGTTCCCGTAACAACCCAGGGTCCAGGCACCATGGTTGTCGGTCAGGATGAAAACAATGTTGGGGCGCTTAGCGGCCAGAGCAGCAGGGTCTGCCAACAGAAAGAGAAGCACAAGACAGCCGGACACAGTTCGAAAGCTACTCATCGCCAACCTTCTCTCTCAAGTCTATCCCCTAGCGGTCTCGAACGTGCGCCGGATCAAGGACGATCTTGTAGGAGAAGTCGTCCGTCTCTCCGCAGACCGATCCTCCTTTGACACCTCCTCCGGCCATCCACAGACTGGAGCAGCGTGGGTAATGGTCACGTCAACGTCTCAACTCCCTACGGCTTCGGCCAATCCAGATGCTGGTGCAGAAATTCGAAGGTCCCCTTGCCATGGATTTCGTGGGGGCCGTCGAAATACTCGATCCGGGTTCGGTCGCCGATCCCCAGATCTACGTAGAGCCGGCGCACCTTGGCGTACTCGTAGGCGACCCACTCATCAACGCCCACTCCGTCTCGATGGCCCCGCTCCACCATGAAGGGTCTGGGTGCAATCAGGCCGGCTATCTCTGCGTAGTTGAACTTTTCACCAAAGTCGAACTCGCTGTGCTCGTGCTCCTTGGTGAGCATGAAACTGTAAGGAGCATTGATACTTACATGCTTCCAGACTTCCTCATTGAAGTCTCCCGAACAAATAGAGAGCGCATACCCCTTCAGCAACGCCGGAATCAGCATTGCGGACTTGCCCCCGTAGGAAAGTCCATAGAAGCCGACTCGATCGGCATCCACAAAAGGGAGACTAGAGAGCCATTTCAACGCTTGCTGATGCTGGCGTACCATGGGTGCGAAAAAGGTCAGCTTGAGAGGATTGGCCTTGCGCTGCACCATGCGATACTTTTCTTCACCGATATAGAGATTCTGAGGTGCGTAGACCACGAAACCCCGGTCTGCCAGCTTAGCAGCGAAGGCATGGTAGGGGCCCCCTTCTTTTTCAGGGTCACAAACATCCTGTGGTCTACCGGCTCGGCCATGCTGAGCAACCACCACCGGTCGTCTCTCTCCCGGCTGCAGATTCTTGGGTACCAGCAGGACGCCATAACTGAAGACCCCGGGCCAGGTGTCGAGCACTACCTCGTAGCCGTTCCAGCCGGCCGTGTCGTAGATCTCGCGAGTCCTCGGATTCGGTTCGAGGCTGGCCGGGGGCAGCCAGCCGACGATTTCATGCCACAGGTATTCCCGGTAGGAGCCGGTAGTCCGGCGCCATCGACCCAGGGAAGAAGAGTCGGCTTTCGACCAGAATCGAGTGCGGGAAAACGGACTAAGCCTCATCAACTTCTGTGAGTGGTCGACCAGTTGCTGATACTGGCGCTTCATTCGTGTGGCCGGATCAAAACTGGGTCGACGATCCTCGAGGGCTCGCCAGTTCTGCTTTTCCTGTGGAGGGGCGAGCCCGGCGCCCAAGGCTGCCAAAAATGCTTTCAGGGTGTCGGGAGCGAAAGGGAGTCCTTCGCCAGAATCGCTAACTACGAGCTTGATCTTTGCCTTGAGTCCCAGCTTGCGGTAGTGCTCTCGCGCCCGGCTGAACTCGGCCTGGACACTGGAAAGTAGTGGAGTCTCCAGCTTGCCGGAAGCGGCGTCCATGCGGCCATTCCGAGGAGGCGGAGGGCCGGGAATCTCCGGCCCCTGACAAGCCTCGATAATCAGGGCACGGGGCGCGATGAGACTGGCGATCTCGGCATCGCCGAACTCGTCGAGGAGACCCCAGATATTGCGATAGACGGGCTCCTCCCAGACACGCTCTCGTCGCTGGAAATACCCACTGACGAGCGTGGCACCGATCCGCTGGTCAACTGCAGCGCTGTAAAGGGCAATCAAGCCTCCCTCACCGTACCCAGCGACGCCAATGGGTAAGGCTGCTTCGATCGCAGACATCTTGTCTCGGCAGAAGTAGTCCATGGCAGCCCGGACTTTCTGCACCTCATAGCCAATCAGATGCCGTCCCATGAAGTAGGCTTGCCGATAGATGAATTCCCGATGCGTCTGGTTGGTCATGCGTATCCTGGGATTCCCCGACCAGGTGTTCTCACGGCTGATCAGCGTGGGCACCAGAACCCGACAGCCCGCTTCCGCCAGACGGCGGGCGATCTGCAGCTGTGGCGTGGGGTCTGGATTCAGACCCACCACCATTTCCGGGGTCCAATCAGCGTCGGGTACAACGACCACCCGTGCCTTGGCCCCGCCAGACGGCTCCAACAGCAATCCTTCGGCATCCACCCCCTCAAGAACCGGCCACTGGACCTCAAGCACACGGAAGAGCCTGCTCTCGGCGACCAACGGTCCACTGGTGAGGGTCGAAACCAGCTTCAAGTCTTCAATCGGAAGCCTGTCATCCACCGCTCCAATACGGTGGCGAAATCGGTCCCGGTTCTCCTCGATCGAGCTCAAGTAGGAGCTCTGGGACGAATAATCCCAACTCCAGCGCCTTCGCCTTTCGGCAGAGGACTCGTCAATCTCGTGGAGCAGAAATCGATCGACCGCCTCCAACACCTGTAGAGAAAGGTCCCCCCTCATCTCCAAGGGCCGGGTGTTGGGCAGATCAGCAGCAGCTGAAAACGCCACCAGCGAAAACGAAACCCAAAGAGCCACAAACAGTGGGCCTCGACAGCAAGCCAGGCAGCGATTAGACCTTGCAATGAGATGTTTCATAAGCCTCGATGATTCCGAATCCAGGCCTCGAGAACAGCTCCTACGATGAGGATCTCCTCTTCATTTTCCGCAGCGCCGAGCTCAGTCGACCTGGAGACCGGCTCGGGCGGTGCTCACTCGGGCGAGAGGAGATTGTCGACGATCTGGTTGCCCTGCCCTCCGCTGACGCAAATCGGTTGGGAATCGGCTGTCTTCTTTGACCGGCTGCGAATGATGCAACCCGAGACGCGGGAGTTGTGAACATCCCTCAGCATGAGTCCGCAGCCGTCCGAGTCGAGGATTGTGCTGTTGGTGACGTTGAACCACTGGCAACGCTCCAGGACCAGAGCGGCAGGCGTCCCCAGCACCTGGTTAATGTGCAGGCCAGATAGAGTGCAGTCGCGAGAATCTCGAAACAGAAGACCGTTCTTGCTTTTGCTATAGGGACGATAGTCCGGATTTCTGTCAAAGAGGTTGGGGCCCACCACGATGTTGGAGGAACCTTCCACCAGGAGATTGTAGTGTCCACCGCTCCACAAAGTGTTGCCAACCAGTGTGACGCCACGAACATGCTTCAAGTGAACGTTGACTCCAGCGTCCGAAATCACGTTATCGGCAATCACGAAGTGCCCCACTTTGTGGGCTTGCTCAAGACTGGGACCGACCAGGAGGATGTTCGCCGACTCGGGCCCTAGACTCTCGTGCTGGATGGTACATCCCACAATGGAGACTTCACGAACCGACTCGGTGGCCGCATCGATGAGAATGTTGGCGGTGGGTGCGGAGCCCTTCGCCATGTTGCCTTCGATATCACACGATCCGATCTGCAGATTCCGAATCTGGCTATCGGTCGCCACGATCCCACCACCTCGGTTGTAGCTGATGTGGCAGTTTGTGACATTGATCTGGTGCAGGTTGGCGCCATCCAGGAACAGTCCAACGCCGCGATTGTCATAGAGGTGGCACTCGGAGATGACGACGTTGCGGTTTCGCTTGATCAGATGGATGCCGTGGAGAGCCGAGCGAACGATGACCCGGGTGATGGTGAGCTGCATGGTTCCCGACGCTTCGATTCCCGATGCTTCCGGATGCCGACCGACGATCTCGATGCCATCAAGCAGCGGCATACGCTGGCGCTCCCATACCCTTGGCTCGACCGTCGCCGGCCCCGCCGTGCCTTGGTGCGTCCCCACCAGGCGGAGAGCGGGTCCGGCTCCGGCCATGACGATCTGCGCCGTTCCATTTCCCGAAATCGACAACGGCCCAGCACGATCCAGCTCGACCCGGATCGTCCTCGAAACGAGATAGACACCTCTCGGAAAGTGGATGTCCCCCGCGCCTGAGTCCACGGCTTTCTGAATGGCATCGGTATCATCGGTATGCGCGTCTCCCTTGGCGCCGAAGTCCCGGACGCTCTTCAGGGAGTTCCCTAACTCCTGCTCTGTGGCAGGCAGCAAAGCAGCGGCCAGGGTCGACCACGCAGAGAAAAGGAGGAAGGCGGGTGCGAGGAATCCTGATTTCCCCATGACGGTACTCCTAGCGGAGAAGCCCCTGGCTGGATTCCAGACGACTCCTGTATTCGGGAATCTGTTCCTCTATCAATCGCTCGATCTGGGTGATCTTCCTTCTGATGCTGCCGGCTTGCTTAGAGCTCTGATAGCGTATCCTAGACTGGAACCTGGAGCAACGTGGGACGGTAGCTGGACAGCGACCACGGGTGTTGGAGTCTCAACAACGGGATCGGTAGGAGGTGACAGCCAATGAAATGGGAACCAATCGCACGACTCAGGAACTTGCTTTCTTGTCTGTTTCTGGTGGGCTTGACCGGGATAGCCGCTCAGGGCGGTGCCCAGACCGGTAAGAATGTCCTGCGCGCCGGAGCCTCCGCCATCGACATTACACCTCGAACCTTTCCGGTTTCCTCCAATGGTGGGATGTCCGACCGGTCGGTGCAGCAGGCGCACGATCCGCTGCACGCACGCTGCCTCGTGCTTGACAACGGAGTCGCCAAGATCGCCATCGTTGTGAGCGACAGCTGCATGATCCCACGGGATATTTTTGACCCGGCAAAGGTAAAGGCGTCGCGAGCCACCGGGATCCCCCAGAAAAACATGCTGATGTCAGCTACCCATACGCATACGGCCGTCACTGTAGGTGGGGTATTTCAGAGCGAGCCAGAAGCAGCATACCGGGGGTTTCTTATCGATCGGATCGCCCAGGCGGTCGTTCAAGCTGACTCTCGTCTGGAGCCAGCACGAGTCGGGTGGGCAGTGGGAAACAATCCCCACCAGGTTTTCAACCGCCGCTGGTTCATGCGCCCGGGTTTCGACTACACCGATCCTTTCGATTCGGGCACCGACAAAGTAAGAATGAATCCACCCAGAGGCAGCAGCAAGTTGCTAAAACCGGCCGGCCCTATCGACCCCGAGGTACCCGTCCTGGCGGTCCAAGCCGCCGACGGCCGACCGCTCGCCCTGCTGGCGAACTATTCGCTTCACTATGTGGGTGGGGTGCCGGCGAACATGCTCTCGGCGGACTACTTCGGCGAGTTCGCCAATCAAATCACTCAGCTGGTTGGAGCCGAGAATGCAGAGCCGGCGTTCGTTGGAATCATGTCCAACGGCACCAGCGCTGACATCAACAACATCAACTTTTTCGAGGCAGGTGTCCGCCGCGAGCCCTTGGAGCAGATCCGTTTGGTAGCCAGCGATGTAGCCAGATCGGCCTACCAGGCGTACAAACGGATTGAATACCAGGACTGGGTACCCCTGGTTGCACACGAAGCCGAGATCGAACTTGGCGTTCGTCTCCCCAGCAACGAAGACCTCCAGCGGGCGAAAGAGATTCTGGCCGCTGCCGGGTCCGGACCCTACAGAGAACGACGACAGATCTATGCCCGAGAGACGGTTTTGCTGGCCGAGTACCCTGAGAAGGTGCCGGTGCGGCTGCAGGCTATTCGCATCGGTGAGCTGGGAATTGTCAGCAGCCCCTGCGAGACTTTCGTCGAGACTGGTCTGGCGATCAAACAGCAGAGCCCGCTCCGGCCAACTTTCGTCATTGAGCTCGCCAACGGCTACAACGGCTATTTGCCGACCTCTCGGCAACACCAATTAGGTGGCTACGAAACCTGGCGCGCCCGTTCAAGCTACCTGGCAGTCGATGCGGAGGCCAAGGTCCGCAGCACACTGCTCCAGCTCCTGGGTAGGGCAGCACAGAACTGAAGAGCCAGACACTCTCGTCCCAATATGTCATATCATGATAAGATTGACATATGGGGAACAATACGGCACGACTGGGTAAATCTGGCAGATTGGTGATTCCTGTGGAAATCCGCCGCAGGCTTGGCATCGAAGCCGGCGACGAAGTGATTCTCCGTCTCGACGAGGAAGGGCTACATGTGTCGACCCCGGCGCAGGCCCTGGCGCGAGCCCAGGCTTTCGTGAGGAGCCTCGGCATCGAGGGGCGGGACCTGGCGACGGAGTTGATTGCTGAACGGCGCCGGGAAGTGTCCGAGGGGAGCCCTTGAGCACGGCCGTCTGGGACGCCTCAACTCTACTCTTGCTGCTGCAACAAGAGCCCGGGTGGCGGGAACTGGGTCCACGGCTACCTGACAGCGCGATGAGCTCGGTCAACCTCTCAGAGGTGGCAGCCAAGTTGCTGGAATCCGGCGCCGCACCCATGATGACACGAGAGGTGCTCGATGGGCTTCCGATCGAGATCCACGACTTCACCGCCGATCTGGCGTATCGAGCTGCGGAACTTCGAGGGCCGACGAAGCACCTCGGGCTCTCTCTTGGTGACCGCGCTTGTCTCGCTCTAGGCCTCAGCCTGGGCGCCCCAATACTGACGGGCGATCGCGCCTGGCTCGGGTTAGACCTAGGCGTAGAGATCGAGCTTGCTCGCTCTGACAGCTGAAAACTGGGGTCCCGCCTTAGCCTGCCTTAGCCCTAACTCTCCCTGAATTCATCGCATGCCAGGTCCCGACCTCTTGCAGACCACAAGTTGGAGAAAGGTCTCCTCGGACCCAGTAAGCGGGACTACCCTGAAACTTCATTTTTTTCGACACAGAAACGGAGTAACCCATTGATTTATAGTTGGATAGAGAGTTAGCCAAGCGATTTTCTGAAAACCGTGGGGGTGGCCTCCAGGCCGCCGTTTTTCGAGCCAAAGGCTCGAGGGAAGGAATACGGCGGCTTGGAAGCCACCGCCACGCCGGTCGAAGTTTCTTTTTCGAATGATCCGGCGGTCAGCAGCCGGTGGCGGGGCTAAGCTGAAACTTCATTTGTTAATTCGGAGGGAAGAAGGACATAAACCATTGATATAACGTTGGATAGAGAATTCTCCAGACTATTCTCCAGAACCGTGGGGGTGGCCTCCAGGCCGCCGTTTTTCGAGGCAAGGGCTCGACGGAAAGAACACGGCGGCCTGGAGGCCACCCCCACGTCCCTCGACCGAAGTTTCTTTCCCGAAAAGGGGCCGGTGACTGGGACTGGGTCGGGTGTCGAGGGCGCGAGTGACCACGAATCCTCCAGATTCGTTCTAAGCCAAGGTTCCTGCTGTAACAACATTCGGGAATGGCGGTGCGCGACTTCCAACCGGACGCGGGTCGGTATACGATCGTCGGACAAGATGGCATTGCGCACGTCAGCATGATTGAACCGGGAGATATACTAATGAAACGCCTACTTTTACTCGCGACGATGGGACTGCTTGGACTATTGTCCTCATCCTTCATCGAGGCTCGAGACGTAATCGATATCGGATCTCGACGCGAGCTCTTCGTGGATCGCCTGCTGATCTCCAGATTGGTCGGGGCAGATCTGGAGCTCAAGCATCCGATTCCTGCAGGAATAGCCATCCGCTTCGACGAACCCTGGGAGGGACCCCTGGCATTCTATTCGACCGTCTTCAAGGACGGAGACAAGTACCGTCTGTACTACCGAGGGCGCTACGGCAAAGACGGCACAACCTGCTATGCCGAGAGCCCGGACGGCATTCACTGGACCAAACCAGAGCTGGGCCTGGTCTCGCTTGATGGCTCTACCAAGAACGGCGTCATTCTCGACTCGGCACGACAGTTCTGCCCCTTTGTCGATAGGCGTCCCGGCGTTCCGGACTCGGAGCGCTACAAGGCCAACTCAAGGGGTCCTGAAGATCCTCACGCCCTGATCGGATACGTCTCCGCTGACGGCCTCCGCTGGCGACAGATTCAAGAGGAACCGATCGTACCGATGGCTCTGGTAAACAATTTCGATTCGCAGAACGTCATATTCTGGTCAGAGGTAGAGAAACAGTACGTGCTCTATGCCCGACACATGGAGGGAGGACGCCGTGCCACAGCCCGGGCAACCTCTCCGGATTTTCGGAACTGGAGCCAGCAGACGCTGATGACCTACAGCGACACCGGAACCACCACTCCCTCGGCCCAGTTCTATACCAACCAGACCCAGCCCTACTTTCGGGCTCCTCACATCTACATCTCTCTTCCGGCTCGTATCCTCTTTGCCGATGAGGGTTCGATCAATCGAGAGGACGATATCCAGGCGGCACGACGACAGGCGCTTACTGTGAGCCCGGAACTCCGTGAGTTTGTCATAGAGCATATGAAGCCGATGGGAACGAGGGGCACGGGAGACCGATCCGACGCGGTCCTGATGACGAGCCGGGCCGGCACGAGCCGCTTCGACTTTACGCTGAGGGAGAGCTTTATCCGTCCGGGAATCGGCATCGACAATTGGACCACCCGGACCAACTATCCCGTCTGCGGTGTAGTCCAGACGGGGCCTGAGGAGATGTCTCTCTACGTGCATCGCAATTACGGCCAGAAGACCGCTCATCTCGAGCGGATGACGCTTCGGCTGGACGGCTTCGCCTCCCTCCACGCTCCCTACCAGGGCGGAGAGATGCTGACCCATCCCTTGAAGTTCTCGGGAAACCGGCTCGAGATCAATTACTCCACTAGTGCCGCCGGCAGTCTGCGCGTCGAGATCCAGGATGCCCCGGGTCAGCCTATTCCTGGTTTCTCACTCGACGAATGTTCGGAGATTCTGGGCGACGAGATCCAGCGAACTGTTTCCTGGAAAGCCGGCTCCGATGTTGGTTCTCTAGCGGGTAAGACCGTAAGGCTCCGCTTTGTCATGAAGGACGCGGACCTCTACTCAATCCGGTTTCACTAAAGTTTCGCTCGAGTAGAAAGTGCTCTGCCACGTAGATTTAGCCTCCGGGCCGAAGTTCTTTGCGCCGAGCCTGACGGCTCGAAAATGGGGCGGCCTGGAGGCCACCCCTACCGGAAACCCCCGGAGGCAGACAGCTTGATTTTCTCACGCAATGATGTAGCCTTATTCCCCTCACTAGATGATCGCTTACAAAAAAACTCGAGGACGGCGGACCAATCAGGAATGGCTGGAGCTGGGCAGGCAATACATCCTGCGCCATCCTCATCGGACCGCGCCCCTGGTACCGGAGAGAGGCGAGGGCATTTACATCTGGGATGTCGAGGGCAATAGATACATCGATTTCCAGTCGGGCCAACTCTGCGTGACCCTGGGCCACTCTCACCCGAAATACGTCGAAGCGCTTAGTCAACAGGCTCAGAAGATCGTCCAAACCGGCACCCTTTTCATTGCCCCCTCCGAGGTGTTGCTGGCCCAAAAAATCGCAGAGCTGACGCCGGATCCACTGCAAAAATCCTTCTTTGCCTGCACTGGATCAGAGTCCAACGAGCTGGCTCTTCGTCTCGTCAGGAAATACACAGGTCGCTTCGAGGTGATCGCAGTGATGCGCGGTTATCACGGCCAGACTGCCGGCAGCGCCTCGATTACCGGCAGAGGGGGCATGCTGCGCGAAGGCTACGGGCCCATGCCCACTGGAACCGGATTCATTCCGACTCCTTATCCCTACCGATGCCAGTACTGCCGGAATGAAAGCAGCTGCAATCTGGGTTGCACCGAGTCGGCGGAGACCCTCATCGACACTGCGACGTCGGGAAGGCCAGCCGCCCTGTTCTTCGAACCCATGATGAGTGCCGCCGGGCAGATCGTCCCACCGGTCGAGTGGATGCAGGAAATGGCACGCATCTGTCGAGAACGCGGCATCCTTATGGTGGCGGATGAAGCGCTGACCGGATTTGGCCGCACCGGAAAATGGTTCGCCTTCGAACATTTCGGAGTCGTGCCCGACGTGGTGACCTGCTCCAAAGGCCTGGGTGGCGGTGTCCCTCTGTGCGCGGTGACTACTAGCGCAGAGATCGCCGACGAGGCCGTGGAAAAGGGTTTCAGTCAATTCTCCTCACATTCCGGAGATCCCCTGCTGTGTGCCACCGGACTCGCCAACATTGAGATCATCGAGCAGGAAAACCTGGTCGAAAACGCCCGTGTGGTCGGGAACTACATGAAGGCAAAGCTGGAGCGCCTGCAGCAGTATGAGATCGTGGGCGAAGCCAGAGGACTCGGTCTCTGTCTAGGACTGGAGTTCGTTACCGACAAAAAGAGCCGCACCCCCAATTTTGAAGGTACAGCGGTGGTCGCAAACTATTGCCTGGAACACGGGCTATGGCTGCCCATTGCCATTCCGATGGACTCTCCTGATCGTCTCGAACGACGATTCATGGAGATGTCGGGGGCCCAGGTGCTGCGCTTCATGCCCCCCATCACGGTAACCACCGAGCAGGTAGATGAAGCCCTGGAAATCCTGGAAGGTGGCATCAAATTGGCGCAGGAGACAACCGCTGCAAGCGCCTCCTGAAAACACTACTCGAGGTAGCCGCGAGGCCAATCGTGATGCGCCGGGTTGCCACGAGTTCACTCGTGGGAGGTGTTCGGGGCTGTGCCAGACAACAACAATCTCTCGCAAGCACATAAATGGTAAAGATTCGTATGAGCAGGCTCGACCCAACTGTGATGCATCTACAGTGTGCACCCTTGCTGCAGATCATCTTCCTCTGCCTGGTCCAGCTATCAGCAGCACCGGCAGAGGTCCGAGCTCAGCGGGTGGG
>JAKZYH010000564.1:0-8815 GCA_047514575.1 Acidobacteriota bacterium
GGTCAGCCCTTCCCCGGCTACTCGCAGCAGGAGTGCGAGGTTTTCCAAGGAGATTCGCTCGACCACAGCTTCAGCTGGAAGGAGAGGAGCGATCTGACGCCCCTGGCTGGACGCACCGTCCAGCTTCGATTCCATCTCAAGCGTACCAAGGTCTTCTCCTTCAAGTTCTCGTCCAGCTGAGGAGTGCGAGGTGCGACCTGCGACGCATCCTTAAGTTTCATCAGCTTAGCGCCGCCCCCGGCTGCGCCAGATCGTACATAAAAGAAACTTCGAAGTACCTGTTTAGGATTCTCAAGAGGAAATCAGAATAGAGGTCAATCCCAACGGGATTGCGTATTCCAGCCAGGGTTTCCCAACCCTGGGGGAGTCGGTCTCCTTTGGACTTCATCCTTGAAGGGGATGCGCACAGTGGGACCCGGGGAATTATGCTGTTGTCCGGCTCTCTCCTCGGAACTTGGCCTTATGCTGCTAACAGGTCGTTCGCGGCACTGTCGGATTGGCTTCGTCCTACTGGCAATTCACCCGTCCGTGGGACTGTATTACCCAACTGCTCACTACATCACTACATCACTGCTCACTATTCAAGTTTCAGGTTAGCCCCGCCCCCGGCTGCAGACAGCCGGATCGTACAGAAAAGAAACTTCGGCCGGCGTGGCGGTGGCTTCCAAGCCGCCGTATTCCTTCCCTCGAGCCTTTGGCTCGAAAAACGGCGGCCTGGAGGCCACCGCCACGGTTTTCAGATAATTGCTTGGATAACTCTCCATCCAGCTATAAATCAATGGGTTACGCCGTGCCTCTGTCGAAAACAGCAAATGAAGTTTCAGGTTAGCCCCGCCCCCGGCTGCGCCGGATCATTGGAGAAAGAAACTTCGGTTCCCTCTCCTATCGTCCTAGTTAGCACAACTGACAGACCCGTGACGGGAGCGGGGTGAGACATACAATGTCGGAAATGATGCGTCCGGGGGACCCAGAGGCGTTCTGGTTGATGAAACAAAAGGGGTTTTCGATCTGTGATCAGATCCCGCTCCCACGGCTCCGTCAATTTTCGATTCTCCATGATTCCCTCGTCGTTTAAGTTTCAGGTCAGGAGTGGCGCTAAAAGCAAAGGGGCGGGAGACTGTCTCCCGCCCCCTTTGGAAGCAAGTTAGTAACAAGCTGTCTCGGACAGCCTCATCAGACTAGAAGATCCACTGGACGGAGAACTGGACTCGCCGGGGCCAGACTGCGTCCGAACCCACCACTCCGAAGCTTCCGCTGGTCGGATTGGTGTTCGCGGCAGCGAAACTGGTCTGGTTGAAGGCGTTCAGCAACTGAGTCTGGAAACGGATCTTGTGGACGTCGCCAATGTGCGTGTCCTTGATAAGGCTGATGTCCCAGAAATTGATCCAGGCAGAGCGGAGCTCGTTGAAGCGAAGCGGAAAGGTCCGCAAGTGAGTGCTCTCCGGTGCCTGGCTGGGATCCCGTACGAATCCGGCCTCGGTGTTGAACCACTTGTCTACCGTCGGGTTGCTGATGCTCAGATTGTCTGGGCTGAAACCCGAAGTGGTGAAGACATCGCCCCAATTCATTGGAAATCCGTTCTGGAGCTGCCACACAGACGTGATCTGCCAGCCGCCCGCCGGGTGAGTCCGACCCCAGGGAAACTCGTAGGTATTCAACCACTTGAAGTTATGGGGCCGATCCGCTCGGGCAATCACCTCGTAGGGAAGAGGATCGCTGGAATTGAGAAACTGCGTGGCCTCGTTGAACCTGGAATAGGTGTAGCCAATCATGAAGGCGTGGCCGTTAGAGAGGCGTTTTTCGAGGCGCGTCTCCATACCATGATAGTTGGAGTAGCCCTGGTTGGTCTGGCCCAACGTCACCCCCGTAAAGTGGGGGTAGGGTCGCAGCAACTGGTTGCGGCTGGTGGTAGACGTGTTCAATCCCGTTCCTGGGAGCAGCCCCGCAAAGGGATTGCTGAACTGCTGCGCCAGAAAGTCGGCGTTCGCCTGATTCCGGGCGTTCGAGGTGCTCCGGAAGACTCCGGGCAGAACGTTCAGATCCCGACTTCCCAGAATGCGGGTACCTAGCGTTCCCACATAGCCGATCTCCACCATGGTATCCCCCGGCAACATATGCTGAATCGTCAGCGACCAGCGCTGGTTGTAGGGGACCCTCAGGTCCCTCTGGTTGAAGAAGCGGACGCCCTGTCCCAGGTTGGTGGCCAAACCCTGGGAGTTACCGATGGGAGAACGGATTCCATTGGGGAATGGGTCGGTAAAGTCGGCCACGAAGGTGAGTCCGTTGTCGAAGGTCGGGACCAGGTCCGTGGTCTGGCTGAATCCGGTCAGGATCGGTAAGAGTCTGTTCCCGAGGATCCCGATGGGCTGATGAAAGAGACCGTATCCTCCGCGGAGGACCGTCTCCTCGCCAAACCGGTAGGCGAAGCCAGCGCGGGGAGCGAACAGATTGGTGGGAGTATCGTACAGTTCCCGGGGCGAGCTGCCGACTCCAGCGTACAGAATGCCGCCGTTGACATCCAGCTGAGCTATTCCAGGAACGGGATTCTGGGCGTAGGCCGCCTGGGCAGCAGCCGCGATGGGGCTAGCCGCGTTGAAGTCGAATCCGCCCACGCTCCGGTTGAAGCGCTCCGTCATCGGAGTGAAGTATTCCCAGCGGACACCCAGGTTCAGAGTCAGACGAGGCGTTACCCGCCAGTTGTCCTGGACAAAGGCACCGTAGTAGTTTTGGTTCGACGCGTAGTTGTCATTCCTGGCGATATCGCCTCCAGAGGGCTGACCCAACAGAAAGGCAGCAAACCCCTGTCCCTGGGCACTGGGTGAGGTGTTGAGGGGGCCCTTCGTGAAATCACTACCAAAAGAATAGCGGGGCAGGGTCCACCGCTGGTCGCTCTGGTTCAGTTTGTTGCTCCGGGCGTCGAAGCCGAACTTGAGGTTGTGATTACCCCGATTGAAGTCCGATGAGACCTCACTAGACAGGACGGTCGCCGCTGGAAACTGGTTCCGGGTCTCGTCGTGAATGCCGCTGAAGTTCTCGATCTGGACGTGGGGCAGGGCCGACTGGTCCGGATCGAGCTGCGAGAGAAGAGACGGGGCCAGGGGCAGCGAGAAGATATCGAACGGAATTCCCTGGGGATTTCGCACGTTGCTCTTGTGGACCCTGACATCCGTCGCCCGGTTGTAACCGAAGCGGAAGTTCAGGAGGAAGCTGGGGCTGAGGGTCCAGACATCGTCCACACCAAAGGTTTCCCGCTGGATGGTCTGAAAGAACCCGGTGGCCCCGTTGCCGTAGTAATCCCGCCATTCCCCGGCCCAGTTGTCCAGCTTGGCGAAGCTGCCAAAGATCCGATTGCTGGGTCCGAAGGTGTGATCCACCCGGGTGAGCCACTGCAGCCACTCGGTAGGGGACGGCGTGGTCGGCTGAAAGTTAGATGTCCCGTCGGCTCCCCCCGGCAGATTGGGCTCCGGATAGAAACTCATGAGTTGCTGGGAGATGGGGTGGATCCTGTTGCTGGGAATGATGTTGTTGGGAAAGGGCTGCCGACTGAAGAACCCGTCGCCCGTTGCCGCAATCGTCATGGGATCGTAGATCTGGTACTCCGACCCCAGCGCCAGCAGGGCAGAGAAATCTCCTCCCCTCATCGCAGCACTTGGAAGCGTACGAGCTCCATAGAACTCGAGCGTCCTCTGAAAGGTGTCCTCGTAGGTGAAGGCGAAGAAGGTCTTGTCCTTGAAAATGGGCCCGTTGATCGAGCCCCCGATTCGCCGGTACTTGACAGGCAGCTTGTCTGAGCCGCTACGGTTGGAGAAGAAATCATTCGCGCCCCAGGAGCTCTCCCGGAAAAAGCCGAAGAGGGCCCCATGCCAGTCGTTGGTGCCCGACTTCAGGGTGATGTCCATGGTGGTTCCGTTGTGGTGTCCACGGCTGGCATCGTAGTCGTGGGCGATCTTGATCTCCTGGACCGCCTCCCCAGGGGGTGCGACCTGGGCCTCCTGAGATCCACCGGAAAGGGTTCCACTGTTGTTGATACCGTTCAGCGTGAAGCCAACGGCATTCCCCTGAATTCCATGGAAGTAGAATCCGGTGGTGATGGACCAGCCGGGCTCGTCCCACTTCCAGCCGCCACCTGCCGGGCTGGACGCGCCTGGTGCCATGATAAGCAGGTGAGACGGATTTCCCTGCGCCAGGGGTAGAGTTTGGATCTGCTCGTTCCCAATCACATTGCTGAGCGTCGCATTCGCAGACTGCAGTAAAAGCGCTCCGGCTTCCACCGTGACCTGCTCCGTGACTTCTCCCACTTCCATGGTGAAATCTATCGTGGGACTGTCACCAGTGGACAGCGCAACGGCTCGCTTCACTGTCTTGAACCCCGGAAGCGACACTATGAGCTCGTAGGAGCCCGGCTGCAGGTAGTCGATTCGATAGACTCCCGTGTCGTTGGTCACCGTGGGAAACTCAACACTCGATTGGGTGTTGGTAGCAGTGACGTTCACTCCGGGAATCACACCTCCTGTATTGTCCATAACCTGGCCGCTGACGCTGGCACGGGCTTGCTGGGCTTGAAGCGGCGTGACCGCCACCAGAGCCGCGAGCAGATATACGGAAAAAAGAAGAGACTTTCGCATGACTGTACCTCCGATAAGGACGTTATAGTTGCCGCCCAGGGTGCGACGTAGCTCAAAGGCTATAGGGCTAAGGTTAGCAGTTCCGCAAGGCCCACACAAGACTACGAATTGCCTCACTAAAAAATCTATCTGAAAGCGTTTCATTGCCTCCTTAAGGAATCTATTCGAAGTTGTCCCGGTAGGAGGGACGGAATAGAAGGGCTCTCTGATCAGGAGGGCAACGATATTGGTAGAAGGGAGTCCTCTCGGGATGGCGGGGCCGGTAGGTTGCCGTCGCAGACATGCCCTACCGGAAACGAATGCGTCGTCAAAGCTACGAGGTTATCTGGAGCATCTCCTCGACTGAGTGCTAGGCTAGAGCTCCCCGATCGAGTGTTGTGGAAGCAGAGGTTCAAATGGGTCATGACCTCTGGCTCTGCAGTTTACTCGACGTTTCGAGAGAAACTTTGAACGTCCGCTGCTAGAGGCGAAAGCGGTCGTTCGATTTCGATCAAATCAGGCAGTATCGGGGTGGCCCTGCGCGGGCTTCTCCCGAGTTTCTCCGAGTTGTTAGTAAAATGTTAGAAAATGGCCAGTTTCGAAGGTTCTCCGGAAGGTCGTATCAGCTGTAAACTATTGATTCTAAAAAGGAATATGAAATCCGAACCGAGATTCAGTCCTTGGTGCTTGTGATTTGGAGCTTGTTTGTATCTTGTACCTTGGGATTTTCGAAGTTTCAGATCAGCGAGCGAGTCCTCTGATTACCCTTGGAGCACGACGCAGCGAGGCCAGCATCAGGCAAGCGTCAGCAATTCGATTCTCCGAACCCTCAGAGGGTTTTCCGAGCCTTGCCCCCGCTTCTTCAACTGAAGGGATAGCTCGTTGTGACCGGGCCGAAGGTTCTCGATCGAAACCGGGTAGCGTATTGCCTGAAATCGCATATCAAACGGTTTGTCCGGCGGAGAACCAATCATTCCGTTGCCGGGGAGAGGGTTGATCTGATAGCCGAC
The DNA here is from genome assembly GCA_047514575.1 of Acidobacteriota bacterium. Lineage (GTDB taxonomy): Bacteria > Acidobacteriota > UBA6911 > RPQK01 > JAJDTT01 > CAUZIZ01. The sequence goes on from JAKZYH010000564.1 coordinate 5,615, forward strand.
GGTTTGCCAACTGCAGACCACATCCAGTTCGGCCGGCTCCAAGACTGTATCTCCGATGGAGACGGTCAACCGATCCCCCGGCCGAGAGTAGTCCAGGGCAATCCACAACTCGGCCCTCTTCGGCCGGCTTGTCTTGAAGTCGTCGGCCAGCGGAACGCGGAGGGTTCTGGCTCTTTCGGCCACACCCAGGTCAAAGGGAACCGGAGCCTCATTGTAGACTGTGTTGTAGCGGACATAGTCCGCCCCCGGCAAGCGGGGAGTCGCTTCGAATCGCTGGACCAGGGTGTACTGCTTGTCCTTTTCGCCCAAAACCCTGGGGTCGGCAATTTCGTTCAGCAGGTGCTTGCGCCAGGGTCCATATAAATACCAGTTGAAGGTATAGAGACCGTCCGCGCCGTCTCTCCACAAGTTGGCCGCGCTGCCGCGTACCACTTCATCGGGGCTGACCTGGTAGCCATTTCCATAACAGGAGAGGCTGGGATAGATCGGTAGTCGCCGGGACGTCATGAGCTCCTGAAACTCGCTCAGGAAAGGCAATTCTGTCAGTCCTTGGCCCAGAATGAGCATGTCGACCAGGTCTTCAGAGATCCACTTGTCGATCTCAAAGCCCCCGTCATTGCACCACGTCACGCGTTCTGGAATGCGGACGGCGACCTCGATCGGCCGGCCGCGTCTGGCCGCTTTCTGATTGAGGCTCTTGCGCACGGCCCGCATGAACTGGGTCAGGTACCTTCCGTTCTCACGCTCGGTACCGCGTCGGAAGTAGAGTGTGTGCCGCAGCCAATCGAGCTCGATGCCGTCGAAATCCCAGCGATCAAAGAATTCCTCCACCACTTCGAGTTTCAAGGCCCGAACCCGTGGGTGCTCGAAGTTTAGTGCTGTCCACCAGTCCAGGTCGTCGACAAGCCAGTCCGGGTTGATCCTCTTGAAGCTGGGCAATTCCGGATTGGGGAGGGCTCCCTTCGGGTGCTGTCCATCGTGGATATCGTTCATCCTGAGGGACACGAAGGCACCCAGGCCTCGCTTATGGCACTCCTCCACAATGACCGCGGGTGGGTTGTGTCCGGCATCCGCCAGGCTCTTGGGGTTGAGGTATTGATCTCTGGGATCGACCTCGATGCCCCCGTGCCAGGTCTTGCTTTCAGGAAACTCAAAGCGATCGGCCTGGCCCGGCCATTCCAGGACCCGGCTCTGATACTCGGCCACGTTGCCGCTTCCGAAACTGAACAGGACCGTGTCCACGGCTGTCTTCTCGATGGGAGTGAAGACGAGTGAAGTGAATTGCTCGCGAGTAAGGGAACCGTACGAATGAGGCAAAGCCGCCCGACCCCAGCAGTGGATCATGGAGCCGTCCCAGTTGAACAGGAGCCGGCGCTTTTTTCCTGGGGACGTCCCTGATTTTCGGCCCAGCGTGTCAGACATCGTATGGGTCAGTCCACCTGTCCCTGCAATGATGAAGCCGCGTCTGGAAATGGGTTTTGTCTGCATTTTCTGTTTCTCCAGCTGCCGTCTCGGCTGACTGATCGCCTTCGAGCACCTATTTTAGTGTCGAGAGATTGTATCAAGACGATCAACTGGTTCCAGAGCTACGTGGTGGTGGGTCCCTCGAAGGATTGGATCGGTGCAGCCCTGGTCTGCTTTCTCCTGTCCTTTTCCTCCGTCTACTCTGCCACCATACAGGAGGAAGACGACAGGGAGCGCCGGGAGCGGATGCTCCTGAAGGATCAATAGGAGTGGACATCGCAAATCACACCGGGTGTCGAGCAGAGGGTCTTCAGGACTGAGAACTGAGCGCACGCCGCGGCCGGACAGTTCCTCCCAGAGCCGCAACCAGACCTCCCACGACAGCTCGTCTGCTGCTGCGGACACCTGCTCTCATTTGTCCCTCCCTTCTGGACCAGGGGCTTCAAGCTCAGTTTGCCTAGTGCAGCTCGCCATAACCGAGATTGAAAAGCTATTGCAAGCGCAACGAGGGTGGGCACTCTGCCGTCGGAGCGTGTAATCTGGTGGCTATGCTGAATCAAGACCGGTTTCCACTTCCAGGATTTGTCGTCGGATGTGCCCTCGTATCGACCCTTCCTGCGGTGCTCTTGGCGGGTCCACCTGAAGCCGCTCGCGCCGGTGAGTTCCATGGGCAGCCGGCGTTGGTGATGGCCAACGACAAGCTGGAGTTGAAGGTCTTGCCCTTTGGAGGGGCCCTTGTGAGCCTGACACTGAAGGGTGACGCGGAGAAGATGAATCCCCTCTGGGATTCGTTTCGCGGCGACATTGAGGCAGGTAAACCGATACGCAAGGGCGGCTCCGTAGGTCACTTCGTCTGCTTGGACGGGTTCGGACCCGTGTCACGGGAGGAGGGAGCGGCGGGACTGCCGGGACACGGCGAGGCTCATACGCTGCCCTGGGTGACGCAGAGTTCTTCGAAGCAGGGCAAGGTAGCAAGGCTGATACAGGCTGTACAACTGCCCCGGGTTCATGAAGTACTGACGCGGACGATCGAGATGGTCGACGGCGAGAACGTCATCTATGTTCGAAGTCGTCTCAAGAACCTATTGGCGTTCGACCGACCGATCTGCTGGGCCGAGCATGGGACGATCGGCTCGCCATTCCTGGAACGGGGTGTAACCGTGGTTGACATTTCGAGGAATCGGGCGATGACCCGTCCCCATCAGGATCGGCGGCCGCGGCCGCACCGGCTGCCGTCGGGAGTCGAGTTCGAATGGCCGATGTCGGCCACCCTCGAGGGCCCAAGGACCGACTTACGGGCGGCACCGAAGGAGTCGAATTCCCTCGATCACACGACTCATCTGATGACTGGACGGGAGCATGCATTCGTCACGGCATTGCATCCTCAGAAGCGATTGCTGCTTGGCTATGTGTTCAAAACGTCGGAGTTCCCCTGGCTTCAGACCTGGGAGCACTATCCGGCAAAAGGCATGATGGCCAGGGGGCTTGAGTTCGGGACCCAGGCCTTCGACCTTTCGCGGCGAACGGTGATCACGCAGAACAAGCTTTTTGGTGAGCTGTTGTACCGATGGCTGCCAGCGAGCTCGGAAATCGAGACGACCTTCTTGATGTTCTGGGCCCGAACACCCGCAGGGTTTGCCGGTGTGAACGAAGTTGAGCTGAAGGCAGGGAAGTTATACATCCGCGATGATCGTTCGGGACAGTCGATGGTGCTGAGGGCGTCGGGGGGAGTGTGAG
>JAKZYH010000565.1:0-17435 GCA_047514575.1 Acidobacteriota bacterium
GTCTCAAGGTGCCCCGAGTGAGGAGATCGGCGACCTGGTGATAGAGATCCACGCGCTCAAGCATGAGATTCGCAGATGCCATGCAGCCTACCAACAGGCGTTTGGCGACATGCTGGTTGACGAACAGCTCGCGAAAATGGAGCGACTCCAGGCTGCGGCTAGACTTCGTCGCGTCATCCACGCCTTCTCGGAGCTGGGACTGCTGCACACGCCTACCGACACACCAGAACCGGATGCAGTCGACGATGGTGGAGGCGTCTAGTGGGCAGACACAGCTGAGTAGCGAACCCGGAAGTCAGAGATCGTGGGGGATAAGAGCCACCTCCCCGGTTCCCCCTCGCGTTCTCTGCGCTTTCCGGATCCGCTGCTCCCGTAACGAGCTACTCTGGTGCGAATCGAAAGAAGTTCTTCGGGCCCGAAGGTACAACATGGAATGCTTCCACACTCCTAGGTACCAACCCAATCACATCGGGACCGAAAACAACAGCCAGGGTAGCTCGTTGCCTATTGTAAACCCGAACGAGGGTAAAGAGTATCCGCCTCGGATCACTTCCGCCGAAATCCTAGATCAGCTCCAACGTCTCAGCCTTGAGCCATCCTACATTCCCGTCTGACAGAACAATCTCTACCCACAGTCCAGAAGTCTGATCGATCCTGACCCTGGTGCCTTCGTGGAGGGTGAAAACTTCCACCCCCTCGGCTCCCGGAGCACTCATTACGTGGACTGTTGGAACCATGATGACTGCGCGGTCGCGCTTTTGTCCCTGCCGGATCTGGGCGACCAGGAACAGACTGAATAGAAGCAGTAAGGCTCCGCCCAGAATCGCTGATCTGGAAGCTACCGACCGGACAGCGCGTTTGCGGGCAAGCGTCTTCAAGATGATCGAAACGACGAAGACAAAATAGAGAAAGAAGGTCACACCGAGCAGCACCGGTCTCGAAAGAAGGTTGACGAGACTATTAGCAACCGTGATGGGCCAGAACTCGGGAAGCTCTGGAATCTTGTCAACCACCCTCAGATTGGCCAGGGCCAGATTTGCCTCCAGGTCCTCGTCCCCTGGGATCAATCGGCGGGCACGCTCATAGAAGAGCACAGCCTGCCCAATCTGGCCCAATTTGTAATAGCAGTTTCCAACATTGAAGTAGAGGGGCCCGCTCTCATAGCCCTGCGACAGAATCTCCTTATATCCGCTCAGGGCCTGATCAAACGCTCCCTCTTCGTAGAAGCGGTTTGCCTGGCGAAACAGCTGCTGCTGGTCCTGTCCCCTAGCCGTCCCCAACAGCAGGATGCCCAGTACCAGTCCCTGCAGGCCGACTCTGATCAACCCATCCGCAACCCTCAAACACTGGCGATCATGAACCCGCCGCAACCTTCTCGTTGCGGTATTCGGAAACCCCATGCTCACTGCTCGGCCTTGGATTAAAGATGCCTGTCGACTTCGACCATCGCAGCTTCCGCCTTATCGAGGAGATCCTTCATTTCGGTAGTGCTGGCGTCAGATGGAGCGAAACGTTTCAGATCACAAGTCTTCATACACTCGAAGTAGCGTTCGATCGTCTCCACGGGGACCTCCCGCTGGCGCAGCAACCTCTCGACCTCGTCACTCACCATCCCCGCCTCTGCAATGTTCAGTTTGTCACCGAGGAAACCCATCAGAGCCTTCCCTACTTCTCCAAAAAACTCCCGCTGGGTTGTCTCTCCGATGTAGGAGCGCGCGGTCCCAAGTCGTTTTCGAGCCAGTCGCACGGCCCGTCGATCACGGGCATAGGCAACATCACCGCTCAAGCGGTCCGAATGCTTCCTGTAACCCAGCGCGCCCACCATACAGGCCAGGGGAAAAAGCAACGGAAACCAGAAAGTGGAGCGATCGAAGATCGAAGCTCCGACCTTGCGAAAGGTAGCCGGATCGCTCTTGATGAAACGGATATCCTGCCCAATCAGTTTCAGTTCCTGTTTGGACATACCCGGACTCGCGGCAAGTGTCTCTTCCCCTGGAGCAACATCGATGACGATCTCATCGGCACGCGCCAGGCTGTATTTGGCGGAGGAGGGATCGAAGTAGGGAAGCTCCACCGGCCCGATCCGCTGAGATCCAACAGATCGAGGTATCAACACGAACTCGTACACTTTCTCCCCAGACAATCCCCGTGCCGTTCGTTTCAGCTTCTGACTCAACTTGGGCGGGTAGGTTTCGAAGGTTGCTGGAATAGGCACCTCAGGCTGGCTCAGGGTTGAAAAGTTGCCGGCTCCGGAAACCTGGATCTTCAGCGTCACGGCATCGTGGGCCTTGACCTCAGACTTATCGATCCAGCTCTTTACCGAAAAGTCACCCACCGCCCCGTTGAAGTCGACGGGCTTCCCCTTTTCCGGAAGAGGCAGGACCTCGACCTTCAACTCCTGAGAAGAAACCAGTTTCCTCCTGACCTCACCGAATAGGCTGTCGCTGAAAAAGCCCCTGAACGGATCTCGCGAACGGCGACGAACCTTCACCTCACATTCGAGGACGAGAGGGCTGATGGTCTTGGTGCCGGAGTTGGTCGGGAACAGGAGCATCTTTCTGATCGTGGCTACGGTGTACCGCTTCCCGCCGATCACCTGGGCAGACGTCGTGGGCTGCTTTTGCTGGGGTTCCTCTTCTACCCAGAATCCAGCAGTGCCGGGCTGCTTCGAGATGCTGAAAGAGGAAACGTTGACCCGTGTATAGATTTTGTAGCTCAGGACAATGGCCTCATTCTGATAGGCGCGCTCCTTATTCACCTCGGCTCGGACAAACAAGTCGCCTTCGGGGAGGAACGAGCCTTGATCGGATCGGCCCGAGGAGGGAGCCTGACGCTGAGAAACCTGGGTGATCTGAATCTTCAACCGACTAGTTTCATGGACTTGACCGCCTTTTCCTACTTTGATCGCACCGATCTCAAAATCACCGATCTGAGAGGCCTGGAAAGTGTAGTTGATCGTTTTGGAGGACGACATGCGACCGTTGATCAGTTGAATCTGTTGTGAACTGCCGCTGCCCAGAAAGGTGGCGAAGCCTTCCATCTTGGGTAGCTCAGGATCCTCTGCGGAACTGGAACCACTACCAGCAATCTCGACGGAGAGAGTGAACCGCTCTCCCAGCCGGACCGAGGTTCTATCCAGATAGGCCTTCACCGTCAGATCCTGGGCAGGAAGTAGTGGAGCAGCAGGCCCAACGATCATTGTCAGTAAGGCCAGCCTCGAAATAGTGCGTGCTGAGAACAGTCTTGGCCTGGGCATTCGTTCGATATCTACCAGTCTTTCTCTACTGGGACAGTTCCCTTGGCCTTGAGCTTCTGCTTCTTCAATTCGTTGCCCCTCTCGTTTAGCGCCTCCAGCAGACGCTCCGCCTCTTCCTTTGACATCTTCGGGATCGACCGGGGATCTGCCTCTTCGGCACCTGGATCCTGCTGTTGCTGCTCAGCCTGCCCTTTGCCCTGATCCTGCTGCTGGGGCTGATCTTCCTGGGAGGCCTGCTCCTGGTTCTCTGGTTCCTGCTGTTGTTCTTGCTCTCCTTCTTGGTCCTTATTCTGACTTCCGTCCTCATTCTGGGATTGATCCTGATCCTTCTGATCCTGATCTTGCTGATCCTGATCTTGCTGGTCCTGATCCTCCTCTTTCTTCTGCTCTTGCTCCTCGAGCTTGCTCCTGACGAACTCCAGATTGTGCTTGGAATCTCGGTCCTCAGGATTGATTCGCAGCGCGTCCTGATAGGCCTGGATACTGTCCTCTAGCTTGCCCAACCGGTAGAGTGCATTGCCCAGGTTGTAGGAGGCGCTGGCCTGAAGCTCCGGGTCTTCCGTCTGCATCGCCTGAGAAAAACCTTCAATCGCCTCTTCGTACAGACTTCTCTTGTATTCGGCGTCGCCCAGGTTGTAACGGATCGCCGCCGAGGAGGGATCTTCCTCGAGCGCCTGCTCATACTTTTCGTGGGCCTCTTCGAATCGGCCTTCGGCAAACAGGCTGTTCCCCTCCAAGACCTCATCCCGGCCGGCCTGACCCAATCCAAGCTGAGGGAACAGCCAAAAACAGATAGTCCATCCGAAGACCAGCGGTCGGAGGCTTCCTGCACGAAGTAAATTAGCGAAAAACGTCGAATTGATCATTGGAATCTACCCTGCCATGCCGCTTCGATCTTTCTTCTCTCTGCCAGAACTACTTCCACGATGAGCAGGAAAATGGCGATCAGAACGAGAATCTGAAAGCGTTCTTCGAACTGAGTAACCTGAACCGAAGAGAGCGTCTTCTTGTCCATCCCAGCTATGTCGGCGTAGAGATCTTCAAGTTCGGTCACCCCCGGAGAAGCCCGATAGTATTTCCCCCCGGTTCGTTCGGCGACCTCCCGGAGCGTGACTTCATCCAGCCGCGTCATGACGACCTCTCCTTCACCGTCCTTCTTGAAGCCCTTCCGGCTCTCTTTGGGCCCTTGCAGAGGAATAGGTGTCCCTTGGGTCGATCCGATCCCTACAGTATAGATTCGGACTCCCTGGTCTGCCGCCTCCTTTGCTGCCTCTAGAGGTTCCCCGCTGTGACCCTCTCCATCCGTCATGAGTATGAGCACCTTGTGTTTCTGCTCTTTCTCAGGGAACAGCGTCAGAGATTTCTGCATCGCTGACGTCAAAGCGGTCCCGGGAACCGGTATCAGGTCGGGCCCCATCGCGTTCAGGAGCATTGTGGCGGCGCTTTTGTCCAGAGTCAGCGGGCACTGGACAAAGGCCTCTCCGGCGAAAGCTATCAGCCCTATCCGGTCCCCTTCTGACAGGTCGATCAGCGAGCTCATCGCGTGTTTGGCCTTTTCCAGACGATTGGGTTGGATATCGCGAGCCAGCATTGAGAGAGAGACGTCCAGCGCAATCACGATATCCTGCCCTTCCCGCTCGATGGTCTCCATCTTCGAGCCGAACTGCGGTCGGGCCAGGGCTGCTACGAGAAGCGCCACCCCCGCCAAGAGCAACATCGCTTTCAACCACTGCCGGCGCCGGCTTGCCGACCCTGTCAATCTCTCCGCCAATCTGGTGCCGCCGAACCTGATCAAGGCCCTTCGCTTCTGGCGGAAAGACCAGAGGAAAAACACGAAAAGAATCGGCATGAGGCCCAGCAGGTAGAGGAGTTCTACTTCGGCGAATCTGAGCAATCTATTCCCCTGTTTTTCAAGGTACCAAGTCCCAGGGTACCAATTCCCAGGCAAGTCCGGGGCAGGTCCCAGATCTCAGGGATTCAAGGAGATCATGGGATCTTTCGAAACCTCGTATTGGCTAGCCCGATCTCACCCAGCAACAGCACGGCCGCCAGGACCAGCGGGTAGCCGAAGAGTTCCCCGTAGCGCGTGTACTCCTTAACCTCAATTTCGGTCTTCTCCAACCGATCTATCTCGGCATAGGTCTCTTCGAGGCTCTGCCGATCAGTGGCTCTGAAGTAACGTCCACCGGTCAGATCAGCAACTTTCTTCAGGGTATCTTCGTCAATATCCACTCGGATCTGAGCGTACCTCTTGCCCAAGAGGGGGTCTTGCACGGGGTAGCGAGCGACTCCTTTAGCACCAGCACCGATCGAGTAGATGCGAATCCCCAAAGCCTCGGCCATCTGGGCCGCGGTAATGGGATCGACCTCACCCCTATTGTTGCGTCCATCGGTCAACAAGATCATCACTTTCGATTTAGCCTTACTGTCCCGTAAACGGTTGACGCCCGCCGCTATGCCCATACCGATGGCGGTGCCGTCGTCGATGACTCCCACCCGAAGCTCCTCTAGAAAATTGAGAAGCACACCATAGTCCAGGGTCAATGGACATTGGGTGTAGCCACGAGCAGCAAACACCACCAGTCCCATTCGATCGTTCTTGCGCTGCCTGATGAAATCTGCGGCGACCTGCTTGGACGCCTCGACTCGATTCGGCTCGATGTCCTCGGCCAGCATTGAGCTCGACAGATCCAGCGCCAGAATCATGTCGATACCCTCCGTCAGGAGCTCCTCCTGGGCAGCCCCCGACTGAGGTCGGGCCGAGACTACAATCAGGGCGGCGAGCGCCAACAGGCGCAGCGCGAATAGAAGATGCCTGGCGCGAACCGCCGAGGGCCTGTGCGCCATCTTGAGCGAGCCAACATGTGGGAAGCTCGCCGTGGCTGCTCCAGCGGCGTGCCGCTTGAGATACCAGAGATACAACAGCGGGAGCAGGAGCAGAAGCCAGAGATAATGAGGGTCAGCGAATCGAAGGAACATCTCACGTCACTTGGCTTGGGAGCTCTTCGCTACCCGGGACGATCGGCTCTGCCTTGGCCGGCGAGTGCGCTTGAGGTTTCTCTTTCTCAACAGGTTCAACGGACTTCTTGGTCACATCTACAATGTTGGTTGCCACCTTCATCACCTGTCCGTGTTGCGCCTCTGAGGGCCTGTATTTCGCAAACTTGACCAAATCACACAGATTGAAGAACTCCTGAAAGAGCCGATAAACATCGACCTCTATTTTCGCCTCTCGGAGACGATCTAGAACTTCGGTCGAAGTGAGCTCCATCGCCTCAACCTGGAACCGCCGCCCGATGTAGCGGCGTATGATCTCCGAGATCTTGATGTAGTACAGCTTGATCATCTGCTGTTCCAGCAGACCCGAATCTCTTAGTTGGCGAAGAGCTCGATAGGCCTCCTCATGAGCCGGGAGCCGCACCTTCGTCGGAGCAGCGATCGCCTTCTCGCTGGTGTCTCGTCGGCGATACCAAAAGAAGCCGAGCGCTCCAAGGGCAATCAATCCAGCCGCAATGGCAAACCAGGGCCACAAAGACCACCAGCTTCTGGGAATTGCAACTGGCGACTTGATGTCGAGGATGTCCTCTGCGTCGGCGGGTTTAACACTTTCTACGACAACCTCTATGGCATCGGCGGAGAGCTCGCTCCTCTGGGCCTCATTTCCGCTGTGATAGGTCAATTCGGGAGAGGGTATCGTGAACTCCCCCGTCGAGAAGATGGAAAGAGAGTACTCGAGAGTCCAAACGCTCTTCCCGTCCTTCACTACAGGTCCCGTGGCCTGATAGCTCCTGACCTCGAAATCTCCGATCTCGTCCGTTTCCTGAGGGAGATCTACTTGAATCCCATCCTCTGCTGACACCGTCACGGTGTAGCGAATCAGGTCGCCCACGGTGATCCGAGATCGGTCTACCTTCGCGGTCACGGCCGGCTCTTGCTGCGCACCGGCAAGGGTAGGAGCCAGCAAGAAGCAACACAGACACGCCTTGAGAAGCAGGGGTCGAAACCCCAACTTCATCGAAACCTCCGTGCTCTGAGGCGGAAGAAGTGGATCAGCGACTGAACGTATGGGCGATCGGTACTTATGTTGATGCTGTCGACGCTAATCGATTTGAAGAATTTCTCTCGTTTCGAATCTTCCTCGCGTACCTGGGCGGCGAAGTCCTCCCGAACCTGGGCGTCCCTCGTATTCATGATGAGGCGCTCACCCGTCTCCGCGTCTTCGAATTCAATGTATCCGACGTTGGGAAGATCCATCTCCCGAGGGTCATTGACTCGAATGGCTACCAAGTCATGCCTGCGGCTGGCAACACGAAGTGCCCTTTCGAAGCTCTTGGACAAGAAGTCTGAAACAAGAAAAACCACGCTTCTCCGTCTGATCACGTGAGTCAAGTATTCCAGCGCCATCCCAATGTCGGTCAATTTTCGTCCTGGCTGGAAGTACAAGAGCTCCCTCAGCACCCTCAAAACGTGCGCGCGGCCCTTGCGGGGAGGCACGAACTTCTCGACTTGATCGGTGAAGATGATGAGGCCTACCTTGTCATTATTCTTGATGGCTGAAAATGCCAGGAGGGCGCAGATCTCGACGGCGATCTCGCCCTTCATTCTCTCCCCCGAACCGAACTCCCCGGAGGAGCTGGCGTCGACTACCAACATCACCGTGAGTTCTCTTTCCTCCTCGAACACTTTGACGAAGGGATGCCCCATCCGGGCCGTGACATTCCAGTCGATACTCCTGACGTCATCGCCGAACTGATACTCCCGCACTTCTGAGAAATTCATTCCGCGACCCTTGAAGACGGAGTGATACTCGCCCGAGAAGACCTCATTCACCAGCCCCCGGGTGGTGATCTCGAGACGACGTACTTTCTTCAGGATCTCTCTGGGTATCATTCGGTTGTATTAGAGCAGTGAGCAGTTATTCCTCACGGCACTTCGACTGTATTCAGTACCTTCTGCACCACATCCTCAGAGGTCACCTCTTCTGCCTCGGCTTCGTAGGTTACGATGACTCGGTGTCTCAAGATGTCCAGCCCGATCGCTCGCACGTCTTCCGGGGTCACATAGCCGCGCCGTTTCAAGAAGGCATGGGCCTTGGACGCCTTGGCCAGAAAGATGGAGGCGCGTGGAGATGCACCATAGGAGATCAGGTCTGCGAGCTCTGCCAAGCCATAGTCCTTGGGTTGTCGTGTGGCGAAAACGATATCGATGATGTATTGCTCTACTTTGGGATCAATATAGACCTCCTCGACCGTGCCCCTTGCCCTGATGATGTCCTCCGGTTTGACGACGGGCTCGGGTTCAGGTGTCGTTCCTCCCGTCATCCGACGCACGATCTCCAACTCTTCCTCCTGGGACGGATACCCCACCACGAGCTTCAACATGAAACGGTCGATCTGGGCCTCGGGCAGGGGGTAGGTACCCTCTTGCTCGATGGGATTCTGGGTAGCTAGCACCAGAAAAGGATCGTCCAGAGGAAAAGTGGTCTCGCCGAGGGTGACGGTCCGCTCCTGCATTGCTTCCAATAGAGCGGACTGCACCTTGGCGGGAGATCGGTTGATCTCATCTGCCAGGATCAGGTTGGCAAAAATTGGACCCTTCTTGGTCTTGAAGGTCCCTTCCTTTTGATCATAGATCAGGGTCCCGAGCAGGTCGGCTGGAAGCAGATCAGGGGTAAACTGGACACGCTGAAATCGGGTCTGGATGGCCTGTGAGAGGGTGCGTACGGTGAGCGTCTTGGCCAGCCCAGGAACTCCCTCCAGAAGAACATGGCCATTCGACAAGAGTCCAATGAGCAGCCGCTGAACCATATAGTGCTGACCGACGATGACCTTTCCTACTTCTGAAGTCAGGGCTTCAACGAAACCACTTTCCTGTTCGATCTTCCTGTGAATTGCCTCGATGTCGATACTCATTTCTTCGTTTCCTCAATACCTTCAGGAGCAAGTACTGCTATTAGATGAGAATACAACCGAAAAGGCACAGTAAAGGCACGGTTCTCCCCGCTGTCATTCCTATTTCACGTACTCAGGACAGATGGGTTTCGAAAAGAGGATCAGTCTGGTGTGAGAAACTCCCTCGCGGCAGCAACATCGCGGCGCATCGCCGTGAGTACTGTCTCAGCATCAGCTTCCAGCTGGACACCATGGTCGGCGCCGCCCAGAGGATACTCGAAGTGAAGCGAAACAGTGCTCTGATGTTAAAAATCGAGATGACGAGCTGCTCTTCAGGAAAGCAACCCAACGAGATTCAGCGTGGTGATCACCGCCAGAGCAAGAAAAAAGAATCCTCCACAAAAGAGGCCGATCCGCATGAACCAGCCCGGCCTCAAGCCTGGTGGAAGCAGCGTCAGGTTGACGACAAGCGTATGAAAGCAACTGATACCAAGAGCGTAGTTGAAGATGTTGGCCGCAATCTTCAACAGGTCCAGGGGAGGAGCGATAGAGAGAACGATCATGCCGAAGGTCGCGTAACAGGAAAGGACACCGAAATAGACCCAGCGGATCTTGCTGTGATCCAGCTTTCTAAGACGAGCACTCGATGTCCAGAAGACGTCGACCCAGCGTCGGATAACTCCGTCTGCACTGCCTGCCATCGAAGGGGCCAAAACAAGAAAGCCGCAAAGCATCGTCAGGTACCAGAAAAGATGACCCGAAGAGGCTCCCCATGCGGCTCCGACATGCTGCCTCACGCCATCCGCGGTCATGCCGGCCGCCACCCAGCTGCTGGCCTCGGTTCCACGAGGCAGGAACTCAACAGAGAGCATGCTTGGCAGGGCAACTCCCAGGAAGCAGGCTGGCATCCAGACCGCCACCTGATCCCGGACGACGTGTCGGTACCACCTTCGCCACCTGGGGAGAGAGTCTGCGGTTACTTCAAACACCCGCCCCACATGAGAGAGAGAGATGTTACGCCCGCCCACTACGCTGGGAATGGCTCCGACATGGTGTCCCATCCCCCATCCCTGATCTCGGGTGTAGTTACTGATGGCCGCATTGGAGAGTCCACCGCTTCCAGCAATTGCGGCGAAGGCTGCCAGCAGTGCAATGGTGCTGAAGTCGATCTCGGGCACACCCTTTCCGCTGAAGACGGACACAAACACGTTGGTGGTTTCGCTAGGACCCGAAGGAAGTGACCCGAAATGAAAGAACCCTCCAAAGATCTCGAACCAGGTTGAGGGACTGGAGTGGAAAATCGCAACAACTGAAAGGAATCCAAGAACCACAACGATCTTGAGACTCATGATGGCTTTCAGGGAATTGTAGATTTTTCCTCCCACGATGAGCGGCACCATCGCTAGCAGAAAAATCAGATAAGCGAGGAGACGCATCAGCCACCAGTGCATGTCATTGTTCATGGGGTCGGGGAGCACACCTCCTAACAGGACAGCGGCCAGTGGTGTGGCCGCATTGGCCGCCAGGTAGGGAAATACCGCTCCGCAATCCAGGATCAAATAGGCGCAAACCCAAAACCTGGGTCCAGGTAGAGTACGGAACTTTCCCGTGAAAATCGGTTCCCCGGTGTAGAGTGCATAGCGGCTGACCTCGATGTTATAGAAGACCTGACCCACTATACTCAGAGTAGCCAGCCACATCAGCGTTCCGCCGTACTTAGCGGTCACGGCCGGCCCCATCAGCCACTCACCACCTCCGATGGCTCCGCCACCCATAACCAGTCCAGGTCCCAAAAGTGCGAACCAATTCCGCCAGGTAAACCGAGGGGCATCGATCAGATCACCCGTTTGCCAGCGAGGCATTTTTGGGGAGCCGGGGTAAGGGGACTCGAATGGCGCAGACTGGCCAGTCTCAGACTCGGGGAGCTCTGAAGATGCTTCGGCAGATTCGTCTACGGCTGAAGCTTGTTCCGCATTGTGGCTGTCTTCGGTCATGGTTGTAGCTCCTAGACCCTGTTCAGAAAAAAACCAGCGAGTGCCAGACGGAGCATCTTACCACTCTGGATTGCAGGTTACAGGTCAAAAGGAAGAGCTTGGAGGCTAGGGGGCACTGGCCGCCCGCAACCTGAACGGTCCCGTATTCCGTGATCGATCGCACACAGTCGAGAAACAGGTTGGTCGATATGGGCAGGAGTGATGATAGGACAAAGACAAGTCAGTGGACGCCACTGCGACAAGGAATTTCTCCGCCTCTTCATGGAAGGCAAGCTGAGCCTGGATGACGAACTGTCCTTCCTGGTACACCTGGATGAGTGCAGCGCCTGCTGGAATCTCGTCTATGCAGCTTGGAGGGCCAGGGACGCGCATCTCTTCAAAACGACGGGGAAGATCCCGGTCGAGCTGGCGTCTTGATCCCAGGAAGTGCTTAGCGGCTCGCGACGTTCAGACGTGCGACGAATGCTTGAAGTCTGTAAGGAACTCGCTGTGCCACATTCATTCCAGGTTGAGACGGCGGATTTTGATGCCTCGGAACCAGACAGGATCACCGTGATCCTGTAGTGCGATGTGACCGGTCTTGCTCTGACCGTAGGCGGGCATGGCAGCAAACTTGCTCTTGGCCACCCTTTCCTTCCAGTCTTCGCTCCACAGTTCGTACTCCACAACTTTCTCACCATTCATCCAGTGCTCGACTCGAGCTCCGTTGACGACGAGGCCGACCTGATTCCATTCTCCTGCCGGCTTGGTCACCTCTTTGGAAAGCGGATGAAGGGCGTAGTTCGTTCCCGCTCGAGTCTCCGGCTTGGAACCATCTTTGTGCCCATCATCGTCCAGCACCTGCATTTCCGGTCCAGTTTCCCAGGCGTGGGCAAAATCCTCCTCGCTCACGTGAAAGAAGATTCCGCTGTTGCCACCCTGAGAGACCCGCCACTCCAACTTCAGCTCAAAATCCTGGTACTGCTCCTTGGTGATAATGTCGCCCGCACGTGCAAATCCTGAAAAATGAATGGCACCACCCCTGATCAACCAGCCCCCAGGGACCACTTGCTGTTTGAAGCCGCGCCAATGGTCGAGACTATTGCCGTCGAAGAGTAATTCCCATCCTTCGGCTCGCTCCTCGGAGGTCAAAGAGTTTGTGGCCTGGACCTCTTCCCCCAGGGCCTCCTCGAATTCCTTTTGCGCCATTTCTGCTTCTTCATCTCGGCAATTCTGTGCCGGGATCAAGAGTAGACAGAGGACAACTATCTGAACCACGGTTGCTTGGGGTCTTCGATACATGGCTTTACCTCCGCCCGGGCCCAAAAGGATTGGACCACTGGTTGGCTTGGAATGAGCACACATGGACACTCGCTTCAGCTAACGCTGGCGAACGAACTTCTTCAATTGTGCGTCTGAGGCGACCTCGCTGACATAGATGTCTCCCCTACTGTCTCCCCAGATGCCATGAGGATAGCTTCGAAATTGATGGGGCTGCTCGCCCCCCTCACCCCACTGCGACAATACTTTCCCTTGCCGATCGAGAATAGTCACACGATGACGGATCTCTGCCATGAAGATGGTTTCGTTCTCATCGAACCACAACTTGTCAGGCTGAAGGAACCCAGTCCACTCTCTCAAGAATCCTCCTTCTCCGTCGAATATCTGGATCCGGTTGTTCTCCCGATCGCAGATATAGACTTGATAGTCTGAGTCGACCCAGACGCTGTGGACGAGATTGAACTGTCCAGGGCCAGTTCCGGGCTCTCCCCAGCTGAAGAGTAGAACTCCCTCTGCGGAGTATTTATGCACTTTCGAGTTGCCGTACCCGTCGCTGACGAAGAGACAACCATCTGGGGCTATTGCCAGGTCGGTCGGCAGGTTGAAGGGAAGCCCTGGGGGTCTGGGAACACCGGGCGTTCCCAGAGTCCATTGGAGCTGCCCCTCGGTACTGAACTTGTGAACGCAGTGAGAACTCCATTCCGTGCAATAGACATTGTCGTCGTCATCGATGAAGATTCCGTGGGCGTTCTCGAGGACATCGTCACCCCAGGACGTCAAAAAGTTCCCCTCACGATCGAAGACCACCATAGGATGTTCACTTCTGCTGTACACATACACCCGATCCTGGCTATCTACTGCCACACCAGGGATCCAGCCGAAGGTCCAGCCCGGAGGCAGTTTCGCCCAGTCCTGGATCACCTCGTACCGAAAATCACCGTCGCCTACCTGCATGCTGAACACCTCTCAACGTCTAGGATTTGAACCGGAATTGGATCACTTCACCTGCCCGATGTCAATCCTGGGACTCGATTGCTTTCACCGTATCCAGAAATGGCTTCGACACCGGATCCGGGGTGATTGATACAATAGACGACCATGTCAACGCGTACCAAAACTCTGGCCATCGTAGGCACGTTAGCCTTCGTGGGATATCTCTTCTACTCGACGATGAGCCTGGACGTCGTCAGCTGTGACGTGTGCATCGAGTTCAAGGGTAGGACTCTCTGCCGGACCGCCTCCGGAGTCACGCGAGAAGAGGCGCAACGAACAGCTACCGACGTCGCCTGTGCCTTGTTGGCCACGACTAGAACCGAGGGCATGGCCTGCTCCAAAATGCCTCCCAAGAGTATCGAATGCCGCTAGCCTCGGAGTTGGCACGACGCCAAGCTTGGGCCGTGCTATACTCTCTGCGCTCGTCCCCGGCTGGCCCGTCAAGTGGGATTTCCCGGATCGCGTAGGAGAGACACCAATGCATGTCGACGTTCGAAAATCCGGCGATGTCGTCATCGTCGACCTCGAGGGCCGTCTGGTCGTGGGGGTTGGCGATCAGCTGCTCAGGGACATCATGAACGAGCTTCTTGCAGAGGGCTGGCAGAAGGTGCTCATCAATCTCTCCGGTGTTTCCTGGATCGACAGCTCTGGGATTGGCGAGCTGGTGGCCGGCATCAAGCTGGCCAAACGATTCAACTGTTCGGTCAAACTCTTGCGGGTGGGCGACCGAGTGAAGCACATTCTCTCACTCAGCCAGCTCCTGCCTCTTCTGGCTGTCTACGAGAGCGAGGACGAAGCTTTGGCACAATTCAAGGAAGAGTCCACTCCGACTAATCTGGAAGACTGAGAGCCCCTGCCTGAGGAGCTTCGCTGCTCGTCCAGAAGATCCTCCATTGCAGTTTAGCGCTCCATTCGAGAACAGAGTTCTTCGGGTTCCCTGCAGTAACATTCCGGCACTGCTCCCTATTCAAGTTTCAGGTCAGTGGCCCCCCAGCGGTGCTGCCCCATTCGAGAAAGAAACTTCGGTCGAGGATAGGTGATATCGTGCGTCACTCCGTGGGGAAGGTCACTCCGTGGGGAAGAGTTGTCCAGCTCTCTCCTCGGAACCTGGGCTCATTTTGCTAACCGCTCAAGTCGTGCGCGGCTCTGTCGGACTTGGCTTCGTAACGCTGGTAGTTCACCCGTTGGGTCACCTTGGGAGGACAGGAGACGTGCGACGAATTCTTGAAGTTTCAGGTCAGCAATGTGCCGAAATGGGTCGCGCGACCGATTCGATCGAGGGCAAGTACACGTACAGCTGCAAGTTCTGGTCGAACACAGCGCCACACACTGGGTCTTATGGAAGGGAGTATTGGGAGGAACGCTGTACTCTCTCGCCGCTTATCCGACATACTTGACTCTCACTGCGCCGTCCCGCAAGGAAAAACGCCTTCGAACCGGCCGCGCCTCAGATTCCACCGATACTAGCGCCCTTTTTTGCCATTTCCTGTGACAGCAATCACACAAAGTGAAACACTCTCGTCGAGACTGCGTTTGCCTTAGTGGCAGCCTCTACACGTAAAGTTGGTCCCGTGGCAGGGGAGACAGGTCGCTTCGTCGTACTCGAAATCCTTCGAGGCATGGCGATCGACAAACTCCATGGTGTGATCCTGAGGGCGAAGCTGGATACCCTCTAAATGACAGGTGGTACAGCTGAACGGGTTGTCGATCTCTGAGTGGCAAACAAGGCAGTCCGACATCTGGGGCATGCCATGCTCATCGCTTTCAGCCAAACCCCTGTGGCAGGCCTGGCACTGGTTCTCTGTATTCAAGTGAGTGCGAATCCTGTCGTGCGGCCCCAGGTACTCCCCAGAATCGATGGCCTTTGCCAGAAGCGGCGCCAGGTTTCCCAACCGTATATGGAACTGGTGGTCGAAACGGTAGGTCCGTTCGGCCGGCTTCCAGCCATAGACCGCAGGGTCGATTGCCACCGCTCTGGTACCATCGTGGCACTCGACGCAGCTCTCGACTCGGGGCAGGTTATCGTCACCTGCAGCCCTGCTATCGGAGACAGCTGCGTGACAATCATCACATTCAAGGGCACGATCCAGATGAACCGGATGGGAGAATCGCTGCTCGCTAGCCAAAATGACGGCTGAGAAGAGTAGGACCAAGACCGAGGTGTGGATCCAAATGCGAATCACAGGCTGGTCCTCCCTGGTGGAGTGAGCAGTGATCAGATCCATCGGAGCCAATTTAACAGCCACAGCTTGCAACCAATTCCTACGGATCACTCCACCACTCTACTACTTGATTCTCTCATCATTCCGGCGCTCTAATTGGCAGATGTGGTTACGATTGATTCCCTCTTCCTTGGTTTTGATACTACTCACTCCTCCCTTGCTCGCCCGGGTCATGGGCTTCGAGGTCACCTCCCGTGAGGATCTGCTAGGCGGAAAATCGTTCGGGTTAGCGGGACCCTACGAGAAAATCGGGGGTAGGATCCTCTACGCCATCGATCCGGACCACCCCGCCAATCGGCGAATCACGGACATCGACAATGCCCCCACAAATTCGGAGGGAGAGATCGAGTTCTCGGCTGATTTTTTCCTGTTGAAGCCGAAACAGATCCGCCGAGGCAACCGGGCTGTCTTCTTCGAGGTTTCGAATCGCGGTGGAAAGGCCCTTTTGCTGTACTTCAACCGGGCCGGCAGGAGCCGTGATTTTACGAGCGAAGCCGAGATCGGAGACGGCTTCCTGATGCGTCACGGGTACACTGTGCTTTGGCTGGGTTGGCAGTTCGACACCCCGCGAGTCGATGGCAGAATCCGACTCTATCCCGCAATCGCCCGCCAGAAGGATAGACCGATTCGGGGTCTGGTCCGATGTGACTTCGTCGTGACGAAACCCGTCCGGGACCACCTTCTCTCTGATCGAAACCACATCCCCTATCCCACGGCCGATCCAACGGCCTCAGAGAACGTGATGACGGTCAGGGATGGCGTTGAATCCCAGCGCCGAGAGATTCCTCGTTCCCAGTGGAAGTTCGCACGCTTCAGCGATGGCCAACTGCCCCCCGATGCTACCTACGTTGCCCTTGAGGGCGGATTCAAGGCGGGCAAGATCTACGAAGTGGTCTACGTCTCCGAGAGTCCTCCCCTGGTCGGGTTGGGCATGGTTGCCGTCAGGGATATGCTTTCCCACCTCAAGAACCATAGCTCCGAGGCCCTGTCCATACCCCAGGGCAGCATCGATCGGACCTTCGGGTTCGGTAGTTCCCAGAGCGGACGCTTCCTGAGAACTTTTCTCTACCATGGTCTCAACCAGGATGAGGAGGGAAGACCTGCCTTCGACGGCGTCATTCCCCACGTTGCTGGCGCCGGTCGGGGCAGTTTCAATCATCGCTTTGCGCAGCCTTCCAGGGACGCTCAACCCTACGCGAACTTCTTCTACCCGACCGATATCTTCCCCTTCACGGATGTGGAGCAGACAGACCCCGCTACCGGAATCACGGATGGCTTGCTCACGCACTCGCCCGAAGCCCGGTTCCAGCCCAAGATCTTCTACACCAATTCTTCCTATGAATACTTCGGTCGAGCTGCCTCACTGACCCATACGACCGTCGACGGGAAACGCGATGCGCGCATGCAGGACAACGTCCGGATGTATCTGTTCGCTGGAACCCAGCACGGTCCAGGTCCTTTTCCTCCAGCGATCTCGAGAGGTCAGGAACCGAGCAATCCAATGGACTACAGGTGGCCGCTGCGAGCACTCTTGAAGTCCCTGGATCGCTGGGTGGTGTCAGGTACCGCGCCTCCTCCCAGTCGCTATCCCCGCATCGATCGAGGAACCCTGGTCCCATTCGAGCAGCTGAACTTTCCCACACTGCCGGACCTGAACCTTCCGGAACGCATCCACAAGGCCTTCAGGGTGGATTATGGTCCCAGCTTTCGAAGCCAGGGAATCGTGACGCTGCAACCGCCTGAGGTCGGGGCGGCCTTCCCCATCCTGGTTCCCGCAACAGACGAAGACGGAAACGAGATCGACGGCATCCTACTACCC
>JAKZYH010000566.1:0-4392 GCA_047514575.1 Acidobacteriota bacterium
CGAACTCCTCAAATCGTCGTAAGTCGTTTCAGTTTAGTTGTTTGCACCAATAGACTAGCAAACGACCCTGACAATTTCGGAGCTTGAAAAAGCCCTCTTTCCCCTTCCTTATCAATTACTTACGGATTTCCGGACGGGCACGAGCTAAACCCTCCAGACTTCCATCACCCACATCCTTGCTGGAGGCACCATGACCGGGTAGGTCCAGGGCATACACCAGGTGATCGCCTGCAAGACTATCGAGATTGAAGAGCCAGTTATTGAGGCCGCCGCCGAAGCCGTGAATGAGAACCAGAGGATCACCACTGCTGCCGCGCTTGAGAAAACGAAGGCGGCGACCTTCGACCTCGACGGTCTCAGGACCTTGATCTTCTGCCTCTTCGTCCTCGGCTTCGGGTACGAAGTTGGCCTGAAAATCCGTGATGTAGCTCTCGATCTCTCCTTCGGGGGTGGCTTCATCGGCCACCACTGCCAGCAGGGCTCCCACCGGCAACACCTCACCTGGCTTGGCTACCTGTCGTCGGAGAACACCACCGTCCCTGACTTCTACAGCCGCCAGAATCTTCTCGGTCTCGACCTCGGCCACCTCGTCGCCTGGGGAAACCTCGCTCCCTTCGGTCCTCATCCACTGGACCAGGGCGCCCTCCTTCATGGAAAGACCCCATTTCGGCATGGTCACCGGACGGATTGCGTCGCTCATCGCGCATACTCCATCACTTCACGCACGGCCGTCTCAACCCGAGCGGCGTCGGGAATGTAGAGATCTTCCAGATTGTCACTGAAAGGCACGGGTACGTGGGGGGGCGACACCATATTGATGGGCGCCTTGAGCGCCCCAAAAGCCTTTTGCGAAACCAGCGCGGAGACATCGGTAGCGATATTGCAGCGAGGACTCGCCTCGTCCACGACAACCAGTCGTCCGGTCTCCTCCACGCTTTCCAGAACCGTCTCCTCATCCAGCGGTGAGGTCGAGCGTAGATCGATGAGCTCACAGCCAATCCCGTCCTTTGCGAGGGCTTCGGCTGCCTGGGAAGCGACGTGCACCATCCTTCCCAGAGCGACCAGCGTGACATCGTCACCATCGCGCACAATGTTGGCCTCACCCAGAGGGATGGTGTAGGACTCCTCGGGAACATCCCCCTCAGTCGAATACAGCAGTTTGTGCTCGCAGAAGATGACAGGATCGTCGTCTCGGATTGCCTCGATCAGCATTCCCTTGACGTCGTACGGCGTCGACGGAACGACGCACTTCAAACCTGGGATGTGGGTAAAGATCGGATAGAGACACTGAGAGTGCTGGGCCGCCGCCCTCAAACCCGCTCCGATCATGGTTCTGATCACCACCGGGGTCTTCGCCTTACCGCCGAACATGTAGCGAAACTTGGCGGCCTGATTGAAGATCTGATCGAAGCAAACCCCCAGAAAATCGATGAACATCAGTTCGACTACTGGCCGAAGCCCCGAAGTAGCCGCTCCGATCGCGGCTCCAATAAAGGCGGACTCACTGATCGGTGTATCCATCACCCGATCACCGAACTGACTCCAGAGTCCCTTGGTCACCCCTAGAGGACCTCCCCAGGCGTCCATCTCCCCGGGCGACCCGGATCCACCTGCGATGTCTTCCCCCATGATCACCACCCGCTCGTCTCGTTCCATTTCCTGCACCAGAGCTTGGTTCAGGGCCTGCTGATAGGTTACTTTTCCCATCTCTTTCCTCTTCCTTAGTAGGACACGTAAACATCCGTCAAGAGTGCCTCTGGGCCCGGCTTTGGCGAGGCCTTGGCTTCCATCACCGCCTCCTCGATCAAGCTTGAGACCTCGGCATCGATCGTCGCCAGTTCCGCTTCCTCGACCAGCCCAGCCGCAATAACGCCCTTGGTAAAGTTCTCTATGCAGTCCTTATCTTCACGCAGCTTCGCCACCTCGTCCTTAGCTCGGCAGGTCTGGGCGTCGCCTTCGAAGTGACCATAATAGCGATTCACCTTGCACTCGATCAGCGTCGGCCCGCCTCCCTCCCGGGCTCGGGTGATCGCCTCACCCGCCGTCTCGTATACGCTGAAGAAGTCGTGACCATCGACGACGACACCCGGCATGTTGAACCCGTTGGCTCGATCCGCGACGTCGTCACAGGCAGTCGAGTACTTGACTGATGTGGCTTCGGCGTATCCGTTGTTCTCCACCACGAAGATACAAGGAAGCTGCCAGATCGATGCCAGGTTGAGGCTCTCGAAGGTGGTTCCCTGGTTGGAACCCCCGTCCCCGACAAACGCCACTGCAACCGCCTTCTTGCCCAGAGTCTTGGCCGCCAGACCGGCACCACAAATCAGGGGCGGACTCCCCCCTACGATGCCATTTGCCCCCATCATGCCTTTGTCCAGGTCGGCGATGTGCATCGAGCCCCCCTTGCCAGCACACAGTCCACTGCGCCTGCCGTAGAGCTCAGCCATCATGCCCTTGACATCACATCCCTTAGCGATGCAGTGGCCATGTCCCCGATGGGTGCTGGCGATCCTGTCGTCGTCCTCAAGATGCAAACAGACTCCGGTGGCGACTGCTTCCTCGCCTGCATAGAGGTGGACAAAACCAGGGATATCACCGGTCTGGAACTCAATATGGATGCGCTCTTCGAACTCCCGAATCGTCGTTATGATCCGATAGGCACGCAAGGCTAGTTCATGGTTGAGTTGCATGTTCGCTCCTTTCGATTCCTGCCGAAACCCGAACTGGACCTTCTCGAAGTAAACCCTGCCGGGCCGCAAGTTCCATCACACGCCTTACGCGTATCGTCCGCGGACCGCCAGGATCAAGCCGAACGGTCACCTGATCCTCACCCGAAAACTCCATCTCCCGCTCGCCGTCGAGCGCGATCACACCGCGACGGGCCCGTACCTGCTGAACCTCGTCGGCATGAATCTGTTGCACCGCAGAGACTCCAACCGGCACGATCAGACCGGGTGCGATCGGAGCCCTCACAATCGTAGATGCCCCATCGGTTGAGGACAGATCGACCCTGAGTCCGTGAGCGTCGCGCCTCGACACCGGGTGGAGCAAGGCAGCAATGGTGGAGAGTCCGATGGAATCCGCCTCGGCGAAGGTGACAAAGATCTGGTCCAGTTCCTCGGGGCGCCAGAGCGCCTTGGACCCTGTCCACAAGGCTGTGCTGATGCAGGCGTCCACCAGGGCAACGTCTTCTCGGCCATTCACCTTCACGCGCAGGATCTTGTTGCGGATCGTCGTTTCATCGGCGGAAAAACGGCCGGTAACGGCCAACCCGGTGGCAAGTCCGGCGGTGGTCGCTTCTCTCAGGGAAGGGAAAACATTGTTGGTCCCCGTCGATAGCGCAGTGATGGGCACCTCACCCGAAACACGGGCCACGAGGCGATGAGTCCCATCCCCTCCGAGTACCAGCAGAGCCGAGACCCCCGCTTCGACCATCTCCCTGGCCGCCAGCAGGGTCGCCTCAGGACCATCCTCTCGTGGCATATCCAGGAAAATCACTTCAGGCCAACTGCGACTGGATTGAGCCGGGCTCGCCAACGCCCGACGGAGCCTTGCAGCAATGCCTCCGGAGTCGGTCATCATGTAGGCACGCTCCACTCCCGCAACGCCAAGACCGCAGAGAATCCGGGCAACCATGTTGCTCTTTTCCGCGATAGGGAATACCGAAGCCTGCGCCACCAGCCTCCGGATGTCGCGGCCCGCAGCTGGGTTGGCCAGAATCCCCACGCTACGCCTGGTCTGAGAAGTGGTCATGTGGCAAGCATTATCGCTTCCAGCGTTGAGACTCGCAACGCTTTGGACCCTGAAGCCCCAAAGATCCCACTCTTGCCCGTGCCCTGCCCGTGCCCGCTTTTCCGCTAATCATGTCGCGAAAGCGTCCAATGAACCAGTTGGACAGGAGCCTTGATAGGACAGATCACTGCTGTCCGGTTAAACGATCTAAATATCGTGACAACATGATTGTAATCAATCAGTTAAAAGGATAATCGACTGGAAACAATTTCCACGGGGATTTCCGCCGTTACCCAACTCGTGTGGGTTCGGTTGGACCCGGGCATCGGAAGGATGGGAAATGGATCCCGTCAGACCAAGCGAGGTCAATCCCAACGGGATTGCGTCTTGTAGCCCAGGGTTTCCGAACCCTGGGTAAGAGGGTTAACCCCTTAATAATCAACCCTGCAAGGGTTGCGTCCTGAGCATTTGTTACTCTGTACGCAACCCATTCTGGGTTGAAATCCAGGGAAAGCGCCGCTGACCCAGGGTTGGGAAACCCTGGGCTGAAATACGGAATCCCTTCAGGATTCACCTCGCTCCTGTGCGCTCAGGCCCCATCACACCAGCAGCTGACGCCAAATGCCAGAATTACTCTGTCCGAGCAAGTCCTGATTCTTC
>JAKZYH010000567.1:0-6131 GCA_047514575.1 Acidobacteriota bacterium
CCAGTGGAGCGGCACCTGTCTGGAGCCGGGATAGTTCGGAGCTCTTTTTTTTTGGGGTCGGCGGTAACATCTGGCGGATTTCCACCGATGACAGCGTCAAGCTTGAGCGGGTTTTCGAGAGGGAGTTGAATCAGTTCCCCCATTCCGTCTCTGCCGACGGGACGGTTCTGGCATTCACGCAGGCGAAAGCGGGCAGCGTCAAAGACATCCTGACTCTGCGGTTGGATGACAGCGCAAAGGTCGAAGCATTCCACGTAAGCGATTTCAACGAAACCGATCCCGTCTTTTCGCCGGATGGAAACTGGATTGCCTTCACTTCCAACCGTTCCGGGAAAGACGAAGTCTATTTAAAAAGCTATCCCAGCGCGGGAAGACCCATCCCCCATCACAACGAAGGGTGGTAATCGCCCTATTTGGTCGCCGGACGGGAAGGAGATCTTCTATCGCAATGGGGCGAAGCTGATGGCAGTTCCCGTTCAAATGCAACCTGATCTCAGACCCGGCAAATCCAGGGAACTCTTCGAAGGAACCGTCCCCAACGATCAAGTCCGGCGCTACGACCTGACCCCGGACGGCCGGAAATTCCTGATGATCAAAGAAGGCCAACAGAAGTCGGCACCGGCTCAAATCAACGTCGTCCTCAACTGGTCCGAGGAACTGAAGCGGCTGGTGCCGACCGACGACTAGGAAAAGCGTTGTGATCGGACAGAACATCAACCACTACCAGATCACCGCCAAGCTCGGCCAGGGCGGCATGGGGGTGGTCTACCAGGCCACGGACACCCGTCTGGGCCGGGAGGTGGCGCTTAAGATCTTGCCTGAGAAGTTCGTCCAGGATCCTCAGAGGATGAGCCGCTTTCAGCGAGAAGCGGAGGTTCTGGCCTCGCTCAATCACCCCAACATCAGCATCATCCACGGGTTGGAGGAAGCGCATGGCGTTCGGGAGCTGGTCGAGGGGCCTACCTTGGCCGAGCGCATCGCGGAAGGTCCGATACCCCTGGAGGAAGCCCTCAAGATTGCCCTGGAGATTACTCAGGCCCTCGAAGCGGCTCATGGGAAGGGGATCATTCACCGGGATCTGAAGCCCGCCAACGTGAAGATCACGCTCGAGGGGAAGGTCAAGGTCCTGGATTTCGGGTTGGCGAAGGCCTTGGAGCCGGAGCTGTCCCATGAGGAACTAGCGAACTCCCCGACGCTCACGATGGAGGCGACACAGGCAGGGATGATCCTGGGGACGGCGGCCTACATGAGTCCGGAGCAGGCCCGGGGAAGACCTGTAGACAAGAGGACCGACATCTGGGCCTTTGGATGTGTGCTGCTTGAGTGTCTTACGGCAAAGCAGGAATTTGGTGGCGAGACGGTCTCCGACTCCATCGCCAAGATCCTCCAGAAGGAGCCGGGCTGGGACGCTTTGCCCAAGGAGACACCCTTGGGCGTCCAGAGACTTCTGCGCCGCTGTCTCGAGAAGGATCTCGGTTCGAGGCTCAGGGACATTGGCGATGCGGGTCTTGAGATTGCTGAAGGGTTGAGTGAGCCAGTGGGAGTGACAACGGCCACTTCAGCCAGATGGCAGCGGCCGATCCCTTTAGCCGCCCTTGGTCTCTTGGTGGTTCTTCTCGGCGTGTTCGTGGGTGCTTTCCTCTGGAATCTCGAGAACGATAGCCCCCTCGGACCAGTGACTCGGTTTTCTATTGTCCTTCCCGACGGTGAGGCGATTCCTCAAAGAACATCCCTGGCGCTTTCTCCCGATGGAACCCAGCTGGTCTACGCCGCCGTCCGAGATGGTACCAGGAGGCTGTACCGGCGTTCCCTGAATCAACAGAACGCCCAGTCAATTCCCGGTACGGAAAACGGCCATAGCCCCTTCTTTTCGCCGGATGGGCAGTGGGTGGGCTTCTTCAGTGGTACTAGGCGAGGTGAGGGAGAGTTGAAGAAGTGGTCCGTGCTCGGTGGCCAGCCCTTGAAGATCTGCGACGTCACTGTGGGGCAAGGTGCCAGCTGGGGTGAGGACGACACCATCATTTTTTCGGATCGGGACCGTCTCTGGCGAATCTCCTCAGCCGGAAGCACACCGGAGCCAGCGGTCCCAGAAGGCGGAGATAGCATCTATCCCTACGCTCCCCAGGTTCTACCCGGGGGGAAGGAGGTGCTCTTATGGATCTACAACTCCAGAGCGAGAGCGAGTGTTGGAGTGGTCTCTCTAGACTCAGGCCAGGAAAAGATCCTAGTGAATGGGTGCCTCAAGGGCCGCTACCTGCCCAGCGGACACCTGGTCTACGGTCAGGGTAACTCCCTGATGGCCGCACCCTTCGACCTTGAGTCGCTGGAGCTTGTTGGCCCAGGAAGGCCAGTGGTCGAAGGTGTGTGGGTGGGAGGCAGGACCGTGTCAAAATTCGAGGTCTCCCGGAATGGATCGCTGGTTTACGTACCCGGATCGAATCCGCACCGGGAAGACACGCTGGTCTGGGTGGATCGACAGGGGCAGGAGGAGGTATTCCTCGAATCCCGGATGGAGCTAGAAGTGCCGAGGATATCCCCGGATGGTCGGCAGCTGGCTGTTCAGGTGCGAACAGGAGTGTTCCTGAATACATGGACCTGCGAGATCGAACGGTGCGTCCTTTCGCAGTTGGCCAACAGCGGAGTGGCACCTGTCTGGAGTCGCGATGGCAGGGAGCTTTTTTTTCATGAAGTTGACATCATCCGGATCGCCGCGGACGGGAGTGGTGAACCCGAGCGGGTTCTCGAAAGAGGAGACGCGGCGGCAGCGTACCCCATGGCCACGTCTCCTGACGGCAAGGTGCTGCTGGTTGACCGTGCCGGTGACATCCTTGCGCTACCGTTGGATCGCGACGCAAAGACCGACCCAGTCCGTGTAGAGGAGGTCTTCGTTGACAAGGGCCGGCTTAGCGGATACGCGCCCGACTTCTCACCCGATGGAAACTGGATTGTCTTCACCTCCAATCGTTCCGAAAGAGACGAGATCTATGTGAAACCGTATCCGGGCCAGGGAGGTCTGGTTGCCGTCACGACGGAGGGCGGTAGTCGCCCGCGTTGGTCGCCCGACGGACGGGAGATCTTCTATCGCCGTGGGGCGAAGATGATGGCGGTTTCGATTCAAGTGCAGCCTAGTCCCAGAGTTGGCAAACCCAGGGAACTCTTCGAGGGACCCCCTCCGGGCCCGTATGCAACCCGTCATTACGACATCAGGCCGGACGGGCAGCGATTCTTGATGGTGAAAAGAGGGAAAACGGAAGAGGTGCCACCTCCCAACCAGATCAACGTCGTCCTCAACTGGTCCGAGGAACTGAAGCAGAAGGTGCCGGTCGGAGATTGAGCTCACCTCAAAACGAAAACCGGAAGCCGAACTGGACCTGGCGGGCGGTAGCCGCCGAGGTCACACGACCTGCACTCGAGAGGGCCATGTTGCCGTTGGGGGCGTTGAAGATGGCGTGGTTGAGAGCGTTGAACATGTCGACCCGGAAGCCGAATGTCTTGTCCTCACCGAAGGTAAACTCCTTGTGCAGGGAGATGTCCACGATCGGCACTCCGTCGTAACGAAGCGGATACGGGGCCGCATTGCCCAGTGCCCTCTGGGCCGCTTCATGGCAATACGTCTCGCCCGCCGCACACAGACTCAGGTCCTGGATGCGCTGACCGGGAGCATCCGGATTCGGAACACCAGGCGCCACGAAGGCACTGGTGTCGAACCATCGCTGGACCGTCGCTGCACTGCCCAGGTCACCGTCGCCAACCCGGTCGGCGTAGATGCTGGAAAAGAATCCCTGGTTCCACAGATCCGTTCCGTGCCAGATCCGGTAGGGCGCACCACTTGTCAGGGTGATGATGCCCGTCGCTTCCCAGCCACCGAGGATCGTCCGCGAGAGGCCGTCGGCACTGCGGAAAAAGGGCAGCTGCCAGATCGTCGAGTTGTAGAAGGTCAAAGATCGATCCGACCGCATCGGGGCACGGAGCGCGTGACGCTCGTAATCCCGCGATCCCGACCAGTCGCCCCAGGTGCCGTTGTAGTTCAAGGCCATCGCCTTGGACCAGGTGAACCCCGAGGACATGGCCAGACCATCCTGGAAGCGACGCTCCAGCTTCATCTGCAGCGAGTTGTAGTTCGTGTTTCCATGAGGCCGCAGCATCGGGGACGGAAACAGCTGCGGGTAGCCCCGACGGGCGGGCTGTCCGCTCCACTCCCGAGTCCCGGTGTCGCCAGGAATCCAGCCCCGGGGTCCTGCCGTGATGGGATCATCCGTCACCTGCACCGAGCCGCCGCCGACCAGAGGTCGGACGTAACCCTGGGGCAGGGCCACGTTGAACGGGCTAACCTCACGAATGTGACGTCCCTGGTTGCCCACATAGGCCAGTTCCAGCTTGGTGCCCGGAAACAGTTCGTGCTGGATCGACAGATTGTAGGAGTACACCTGTCCCTCCTCCCAGTCCAACTCGGAGAAGTAGCAGGTCGAGTACTCGCCCAACTGCCGCTGCGTCGGCTGGTTGACCCGCTGGCCCGTGAAGAGCGTCGGCGTCTCGAATCCATGCTTTCTAATGACTGCCACCTGCCCCCTGGGGGGACGCATGACCCGGGCCCGCAGAATGCCGAACTCCTGGTCGTAGGTCAGACCGGCGCCGAGGCGCAGAACCGTCCGGTTCGTCCCGAACATCCTCCAGGCCATGCCGAGACGAGGCGCGAAGTAACGCCACTTGTTCTCGTAGCATCCCCTGCGGTCCAGGTTCGCGAACGGTATCGCAATCCCGTCCGGTCCCTGCCATTGGGCGATGTCGAAGTCCTGGGGCATCATCTGCACCGGATCGATGCGGCCGTTGGTCTGGCTGTAGTCGTAGGCGCAATAGTAATAGTCCGTGGTGTACCGACCCATCGTGTCTCCCTCGTAGAAGGGTGCCCGGGGCTGCTCCCACCTCAGACCCAGGTTGAGTGTCAGGTTCGGACCCAGCTTCCAGTCATCGTTGATGAACCAGTTGTAGTGGCTCTGGTTGAAGTGACCCGTGTTCACTCCCAGTCCCAGGTTGTTGCCTATGATCGAAGCGGGCAGACCCAGATAGAAGTCTGCCCAGCTTTCGCCGAACGTGGCCCCGGCGATCGACCCATCGGCGTTGCGCTGAATCTGGCCGGTGGAGAACCCGTCGTAGTTATCCCGGCCAAACCCATAAGCCGGAATGAAGTGATAGTTCACGTCCAGGTTGCGAGTGTGCTCGATACCGAACTTCAGGTAGTGATCGCCCCGTCTCCAGGAGGCCGTGTACTTGAAGCCCAGACCCCAGTCCGGGAGTGGTGACTCGGTGGCTCCGTTCCAGGGCGTGTAACCTGTTGGCCGGATGCCCACCATGTTGGCTCCACCCCGGCTCCCGTCGGCGAGGAACACATCCCAGCGGTCCCCATCGTCGTAGCCCAGCTCCAGGGGCCAGTTCGTCTGGTCCAGAGGACGAGAGACCAGCCACCGGAACTTCCAGATCGAGGCCGTGAACTCCGTTACCAGGTTCGACCCGATCGGGTTCACCCAGCCGATTGCGGACTGCCATCCCCGGGACCGGTCCTGAAACTGACGGTAGATCCCTTCCTTCTCCGCTCCCGGCACACCCAGGTTGCCCGTGTGCACTGCCGAGGGCGTCCGCTGCCAGCTGAAGCGGCCGAACAGCGTGTCGTCGCTGCCGAAGTGGTGATCCACCCGCGCCGACCACTTGTCGATCCGGTTGTTGTCCTCCTGGGCATAGGCGTAGTTGTTGGACGTCAGACCCGCCTGGTTGGGCGCCACGATCCCGATCCTTGACATGATGGCCCGGTAGACCGCACCCTGCATGCCCGCCGGGATCTGGTTGTTGGCGAAGGGCTGGCGCTGACCATCCACCACCTCAAACGGGTTGTAGAGCTGATTGATGGGACCGTTGGCTCCCGACCCCGAGAAGTCGCCGTTGACCATCGCCGTCGACGGCAGCGTGGCGAAGCCAGGCCGCTGCAGATCATCGATGAAGCGCTCGTAGTGGCCGTGGAAGAACGTCCGGTCCTTCACAATCGGGCCACCCATGGATCCGCCGAAGATCTGGTAGTCCACCGGCAGCTTCTCCTGTCCCGAGGCGTTGGCGAAGAAGTTGGCCGCATCGAAGTCCTC
>JAKZYH010000568.1:0-13590 GCA_047514575.1 Acidobacteriota bacterium
GGCCAAAGCTACGTCCACCGGCCACTTTCCCTTCTCGGGGGCGGGTAAGCTAAAATGGTTGGGTGCGTCACCTTCTACTCGCCTGGGTCCTTCTGGGCATACCCAGCCTCTGCGCTCAGACCAGCGACGAATTCAGTCGCCAGGCCCGAGAATTGGTCCGGCGATACCAGTGGGAAGAGGCTGCACAGCTTCTGGCGCACGGTCTGCGCACCTATCCTGAATCGGCTTCCCTGCTCCTTCAGCTGGGCGCCCTGACGACCAAGATGGGACGCCCGGTGGAGGGAGAAACCCTTCTGAGAAAAGCCCTATCCCTGAATTCAGCCAGCGCTGAGGTCTGGTACCACATTGCTGACGCCCAACTGCGTCAGGGTCAGGGCGAAGCCGCGGTGGGCTTGTTCCGGAAGGCACTCCAGCTGGACCCGGACAACCCTCGATATCACTATCGCCTTGCCTACGCGCTATTTACCCGGGGGCAGGAACAGGCTGCCCTAAAGAGCGTCCAAGAGGCGACGAGGCTAAAGCCCGACGATCCGGGTATCCGCCAGCTCTATGCAATCCTGCTACAGCGCGCCGGTAAGAAGCGCGAGTCCTCCCAGCAGCTGCGCAAGGCATATATCCTGGCGCCCGAGGATGCCCGTCTCCTGTTCCAGCTCAGCGAGGAGCGGAGGCTTGGAAAGCAATGGTCCCAGGCGCTGGAGTATCTGGAGCTTGCGACGGAAGCTGACCCAGAGAATCCCCTCTATTACGAGCGTCTCGGCGCCGTCTACCAACAACTGGAACAGCACCAGGCTGCCGCAGAGCAGCGGCAGCGCGCCGAACGCCTCGGCAAGGCCTTCGAGGACTACGCCCAGGCACTGCTTCTGCAGCGTCGAGGCTTCGTTTCCGAGGCCGCTGGGAATCTGAAGCAGACGGTTCAACTGAATCCGGAATTTGTGACCGGAAAGATGCTACTGGCAAACCTTCTTCAGCAGCTGGGCAACAAGCAGGAATCCCTCGAGCTCTACCTCCAGATCCTCGATCAGGACCCTTCCCAGGCCGCTGCCCGAGAGCAAGGTGCCTGGATCCGAGTAGAGGACGGCCTGCTCGACTCGGCGTTGGACCTGCTGAAAGGTGCCCAGATTGCTTCACCTAATCAGGCGTTGGTTGAAGGCTACCGGAGCGTGGTGCGGGAAGACTGGGAGGGCGCGCTAGAGCAATTCCGCATCGCCGAATCTGCCAATCCTCTCACGCCCAGCTTGCTGAAACTGGTCAGCCTCTGCTTGCAGGAGCTGGGTCGAACCCAGGAAGCACTCGCCTATCTAGAGAAAGTCCAACGGCTACAGCCTCACGATACCAATATTCGGGAGCAGATCCTGGGGGTCAAGCTCGAGACCGGGATCCATCGTATGGAAGCCAGGGAGTGGAAGGCCGCACTGGAGATCTTCGAGCCCCCAATTGAGCAGGGGTCCGCTGACTCGGACACCTATCTCCGATCTGCCTACTGTCACCAGCAGCTCAATCAACTGAGCAGGGCCGTGCAACTGTATCGGGTTGGCCTGGCAAGCGATCCGACCGCAGTCTGGGCCCGGACCAACCTGGCAGGCTCTTTGAGTCGGCTGGGACGACACGAGGAAGCAGCTCAAGAGTGGCGGGAGATAGTTCGTGAATCAAGAACACCTGAGGCATATCTGCAGCTCGGCTTGTCGTACTCGCGCCTGCAACGCTTCCGCGAGTCGGAGGAGGCACTTCGGCAGGCCCGTGAACTGGGGAATGACAGTCCCAGGTTGATCTATCATCTGGGGCTAGCCAAGCTCCACAACCACCGCTTGAGGGAGGCCTGGGATCTGATCAATCGAGCCGCCAGCGCCGGCTTCGCACCGGCCCGCGAGCTGGCGGGGCAAGCTGCTCGCTGGGCCAAGACTAAGGGCCGGCAGCGGACCCGGGCCACGGTCAAAACTGATTGACGGCGTCGATAAGCTTCCTAAGACGCCCAAAATGGTACCTATCGAAAGACAGAAGCAAGCGCGGGAGACCAGCAATTTCTTCCTCGCCGGCTTCCTCGGGTAGAGCCCCGCTGGGTTCGATAACCCCCTCGCGCAGAATGTCCTGGAAATCCTGATTCAGCCTCTCTACGGCACCCGCAGGCAAAGGCTGCTTCAGCCGCAGCACCAGTTTCCGCTTGTGGTCGACATAGCGGCTGGAGTGGTATCTGCGGTAAAAATTGTGGATCTCCTGTAGTGCCGAATCGACATCGTCGGTGATGAAAAACAAGGCTTCGTCCTCGGGAGAGACATAGCCTCCCTGGAAGAGCTGCTTCCGCGCAAACTCGAGCCAGTCTCGCCAGTAGCTGCCTCCGGGAGCATCGAGCATGACGATTGGCATCGGCCTGCCCTTCCCCGTCTGGACCAGAGTCAGCACTTCGAAGCCTTCGTCCAGGGTCCCGAATCCCCCGGGCATCAGAACGACAGCATCCGATTCCTTGACGAAAAAGAGCTTGCGCGGGAAGAAATAGAAGAAGTTGATCAGCTTCTGGTCCCCCAGAATGGTCTGGTTGGCACTGGGCTCGAACGGCAGCAGGATATTCAGCCCAAAGCTCTTTGCCCGTCCGGCTCCGGCTTGACCGGCCTCCATGATCCCCGGGCCGGCACCGGTGATCACCATGTATCCAGCCTCCGAAATCTGGCGGCTGAATTCCAAGGCCGTCCGATATGCTGGATCCGACGAAGGAGTACGGGCGGACCCAAACAAGCTAAGCTTCGGAGTCTCCCGATAGCGCGAGAAAACCTTGAAGGCATAGCGCATCTCCTTCATCGCGGCCCGCAGGACCTTGAGATCACCTCGGGAACAGTCGTCCTGAGCTAGCTTGAATCCAGTTACGAAGACTTCTCTGAGCAGCTCGGGGTAGGGGTAAGGGGCCACTTCCTTGATCAGCTGGTCGATGAGAGCCTCGATCTTCTCGTCATCGACCTTGTATCGCACCGGCGGCTGGGAGTCTCTAGCGTGCGCCATGACCTTACGTCAGTATAGCTTATAATCGAGCCGTGCCGGCCAATCTGACTGCTCAGTATTTCGAGGCTGAATCGAAGTTCAAACAGGCTTCGACGTCCGCTGAAAAGGTCCAGGCATTGGAGGAAATGCTGCGGGCCATCCCCAAGCATAAGGGGACCGAGAAGATGCAGGCGGACATCAAGAAGCGCCTGTCTAAAGAACGCAAAGAATCTCAGAAGAAAAAGTCATCGGGTGCTTCGCAGCGACCCGGCCACTACGTCAAGCGTGAGGGAGCTGGTCAGGTGGTCCTCTGTGGGCCACCCAACAGTGGCAAGTCACAGCTTCTCACCAATCTGACCGAGGCCCAGGTAGAAGTAGCGGACTACCCCTACACGACACGTATTCCCCAGCCCGGAATGATGCCCTTCGAAGACATCCTGATTCAGCTTGTGGACACGCCTCCTCTGTCTCCTGAGTCCCTGGAACCGTGGCAGTTGGCTATGATCCAGCAGTCAAATCTGACGCTGGTTGTATTCGACATCAACGATTCCGAGCTGCTGGAACAAACGGAATTCGTTCTGGCCAAGCTGGAGGAGCGGGGCATCCCCATCACGCCAGATCAGCGCTCCGGATTGGTCTTTTTGGGGAACAAGTGTGATCAACCTCAAGGCGAGGCAAACTACTCAGCCTGGAGAGAGCTCTACGAGGACCGGTTCCAGGCAGAGCCCTTCAGCGCCATTTCTCCCATCCACCTGGAAGGGCTCCGAAACCGGCTCTTCAAACTCCTGGACATCGTCAGGATATACACCAAACCACCCGGCAAGAAGCCAGAGCGGAATACCGACCCCTTCGTCTTCCCCCGCGGCAGCACGATTCTGGACGCCGCTGCTACCGTTCACAAGGAGATTGCCCAGAGCTTCAAGTTTGCCCGAGTCTGGGGCCACGCCCGATTCGAGGGACAGATGGTCGAGAGAAGCTATGTGCTGGAAGACGGGGACGTGGTGGAGATTCATGCGTGAGCCCAGCCAGGTTGACGGGTTTGTGGCGAACGCGAGGGCGTCGAGGGCGTGTCCTCAGCGCACGCCCAGGATCACTTCAATCGTCAACTGATCCAGTTTCTCGTAAGGCAGCTTGCGTGAAGCCAGCTGATTCCGATCCACGTCAGCTGCCAGAATCTGTCGGGCATTCTCAGCACTATAGTTTTCGATAGTTGAGAGCCCCAGCTCCGATTCCGCCCCTCGGATTTCACTCAATAGACCCTGGATTTCGGCATCTCCATTGAAACGCTGCGCCTTCTCCCTAAGGATCAGGTAGGTGCGCATACAGCCGGCGGCAAAGTCGCGGATGCCCTGCTCCCCCTCGCTTCGGTAGGCGTGTGCATCGAAATGACGTGATCCCTCGTACCCGACGTCTTCCAGAAACTTCACCAGAAAGAAGGCGGCCTTCAGGCTCTCTGACCCGAAACGAAGGTCCTGATCGAAACGGCAGAGCTTCTGGTCATTCAAATCGATGTGGAAGAGCTTGCCCGCTTCCCAAGCCTGGGCCACTGCGTGATAGAAATTCAGCCCCGCCATATGCTCATGCGCCAACTCGGGATTCACCCCGACCATGGAGGGATCATCCAAGGTATGGACAAAGGCCAGGATGGCACCGGTCGTGGGGAGGTAGCTATCTCCCCGAGGCTCATTGGGCTTCGCCTCCATTGCGAATCTCAGGTTGTAGCCGTTGTCTTTCACGTAACCGATGAGGAAGTTCATGCACTCCCGGTAGCGCTTGATTGCCTCGGCTGCGTCCTTGGCGGCATCCACTTCTGAGCCTTCGCGTCCTCCCCAGAAAACGTAGATCGTGGCACCCAGCTCCACTCCCAGATCGATGCCCCGCATGGTCTTCTGGAGGGCGTAGGCCCGGACATTCGGGTCGTGGGAGGTATAGGCTCCATCCTTGAAAACCGGATCGGTGAACAGGTTGGTGGTTGCCATGGGAACGCAGACATTGTAGTCCCCCAAAGCCTGCCTGAAATCGCGAAGGATAGACGCCCTTTCGGCGGGAGTTGCGTCGATGGGAATCAAGTCATTGTCATGGAAGTTGACCCCATAGGCCCCCTCCTCACCGAGCAGTTGAACGATCTGGGGCGGTGACGGGGGCTTGCGTGTAGGTTGCCCAAAGGGATCCCTACCTGGGTTTCCAACCGTCCAAAGGCCAAAGGTAAATCTATCTTCAGGTTTAGGCTTAAGGTCTCCGTTCATGGCCCATCCTTTCATTCGATGAAGCGTCGATGTCTGGGAAAGACATCGCTCTTCAGCAAGGTGTCGCTCAACTCCGTATAAACTCCGTACAACTCTTCGTAGGTAGCTTGGAGCCGTTGCTCGGGAATCTGGCGGGTGGCTTCGTCCAGCTCAACGCATTCTTCCACCAAGGTCGCAATCTCGCCTCCCTGGTCGCACCAGGCTGCCTGCAGCGCCGCGCCAAAGGCAGGGCCCTCTTCGTTCTTGGGACAGACGCAGGTGACTCCAAAAACAGCCGCGGCTATCCCTCTCCACACGCGGCTCCTGGAACCGCCACCAATCAGTCGAATCTCGCTCGGTGCCAACCCCAGATCCTTCAACCGCTGTAGGCCATACTTCAGTCCCAGCGTCACGCCTTCCATTGCCGCACGACCGAGGTAGGGCGGAGACGCGGTAGCCTGGCGGATCCCGAGGAACACCCCAGTCGCTTCGGGAGAATTCGGAACCCTCTCCCCTTCTAGATAGGGCAGCAGCAGAAGCCCTTCGGCACCCGCTGGTACCCGGTCGATCTGCCGATCAAAATCCTCCAGACCGGCTCCGAAGAAACCAGAGCGTATCATCTCGGTGGCTACAGTGACGTTCATGGTGCAGACCAGAGGTAACCACCCCCCAGAGCTGGCGCAGAAGGCAGCCACCTCACCTCCAGGGTCTACGACGGGAGAATTGCTGCAGCTGTAGAGAGTCCCCGAAGTGCCCAAGCTCACGGTGAGCGTCCCCGGGCTGACGTTTCCAGAGCCGATGGCCCCCATCATGTTGTCTCCGCCTCCTGAACTCACGGTCACGGCTGCGCTCATTCCCCACTTCTGAGCCAGAGACGCTCGTAGTGCTCCAGCGGGTTCGTCTGACTGGATCAGACGGGGTAGACACAACTTGAGGTCCTTGTCGGGATCGATCCAGGAGAGCGCGGGGGTTGACCACTCTCGCTGCCGAACTCGAAAATATCCGGTTCCCGAGGCATCTCCTGGCTCGGCCGTTATCTCGCCGGTCAAATAGAAGTTGAGATAATCGTGAGGTAGCAGTAGAGAGTGGATCCTTCCATAGTTATCAGGCTCATGCGCCTTGATCCACGCTATTTTGGAGGCGGTGAAGCCAGGAGGCAGTGCGTTGCCAATCTCATCCATATAAGAGGAGATTCCTCCGGCTGCCTCCAGGATAGAGCGGCAGTGAGGTGCCGTACTAGTGTCATTCCAAAGCTTGGCAGGGCGGATAACGCGATCGGATGAGTCCAGCACCACCAGTCCATGCTGCTGACCAGAGACCCCGATTCCTCGAACAGCACCCAAATCGACTCCCTGCTGCCTCAACGCCCCCATACAACCTTCCAGGGCATCAATCCAGGCCGACGGGTGCTGTTCCTTATGGCCCGGTGGAAGGTTCCCGATGAGATCGTAGGATTCTGAGAAAGAGTAAGAAGCCTTGTTGATTGGGTTCCATACCAGGACCTTGAGACTCTGGGTGCCGCAGTCGATTCCGAGGTACATCTTCAGTCTCCCAGGGCAACGTGTGGGTCTACTCTCTCTACTTCTCCCGGCCCTGTCAATCGCGGCTGCCGAATTGCGTGGTGCCGCAGACCAGAGCGGTTGGGGACCTGGACGTCTGGTCGCTGGCCAGAGTCTTCTGACCGATCCAGATATTTGTATTCATGTATCTTCAAGAAAAGGGGTAAGTTACCAAGAATGGCCACGAGGACACCCAATTTTTTGAATCTTTTTGATCATAGAGATCTCTCGAAGAACTCTTTACGCACCTCTATAACCTATTGATAAGAAAAGAGTAAGAGATCACTTCTAGCTTCTAGGCACGGGGGTTGCAAGGGAAGTGGTCGATACGGTTACCCTCTCAGGAGGGTGTCTTCGGTGGGAAGTTGTCAGAGGACTCAGTTACGAATTGAGCCTGGGATGCAACAATGAGTTAGAGTTTACTCTGACAACTCCCACTCTAGACTTTACGCACCCCATCTGGATTTGTTTCTTCTAACTGTTTGGCCCTTCCAGAACGATTGCAATAGGGGCAACGATAGTCGACGATGCCGTTGTTGTACTCGGTACAGATGACGTAGCAGTCATCGACTGGACAGCGGGGCGCCTCACCTTTGCTATAACGTTCGCGACAATAGGCTAGCTGCAGGTCGGTCCAGGACGTCCGGGGACGTCCTTGTTCCCAGGCATCTTCTGCCTGACAGTCCGGACAGCGGATCGAGAGCCGAAAGACCGAAGATCCGGATGGATACTCGGATTGGAGTTCGAGGACCTCGCCACAAGTTGGGCACCGTGGATTCTCCTTGGGGCTGCCAGGACCGAAGTACTCGGAAACGATCTGCTCCCTTTCTTCCTCAGAATACTTTGGCATGTTCATCCCTGTGCTGGGCAGTTACCCGAGCGAAAATCCCAAGGTACAAGATACAAGATACAAGATACAAACAAACTCCAAATCACAATCACCAAATTCCAAACGATGCAAGAGAGCTTGAGTGGCCGCATTATGCAACGAGGTCCAACAGAGCCGCGAACGACTTGACTCGCTAGCAATATCAACCCAGGTTCCGAGGAGAGAGCCGGACAACTCTTCCCCACGGAGTGACGCGAGATCTCTACGAGCCCCGACCACAGTTCCTCCCTGAATGATCAAGCGCGGCTGGGGTCGGCGTGGTTTCATCGTTCGCTCCCGGCAGCTTCCAACCTTCCCAGACTGCCCAGAACAAGCGCGCCAGCCAACAGGGCAAAAACCAGGAGACCGATCAAGGGAGCAGTGGACCCTGCCCAGGAATATCCCAGACCTGCAGGCGCCTCGCCTTGGGCGAATGCTGCCGCGGCAATCCCCACACCGATCAGACCCTCGCCCCCAACCATGCCCGATCCGAGGAGGATTCCCCTATCGGTTCGCTGCTTACCCTCGCTCGTCGACGGAGCTTGGCGTTCCAAGAAGAATCGGATCAACCCTCCCACGCAGACGGAAGCCATGGTGGTAACGGGCAAGTAGACTCCGACCGCGAAGGGGAGGCTGGGGATACGCAACATTTCGGCGGTCAGGGCGATGGCAACACCGATTCCCACCAGGACCCAGGGGAGAGAGTTCTCGAGCACTCCTTCCACTACCAACTTCATCAGCGTAGCCTGCGGTGCCGGCAGCTCCTGAGAGCCAAAACCGTAAGTGCGGTCCAGAACCAGCACGGCAAGACACACGAAGGTTGCCGAGCTCAGAACTCCGACGATCTCACCCAGCTGCTGTCTCCTCGGAGTTGCTCCGAGGAGAAAACCGGTCTTCAGATCCTGCGAGGTATCCCCCGCAATTGAGGCCGCTACCGCTACCACGCAGCCCACCGTGAGGACGGTCACCTTGCCCGCATCCCCGGTCCAGTCCATCAGCAGAAAGAGGGAGGAAACAGCAAGCAGGGTGGCAATCGTCATGCCGCTAGTGGGATTTGAAGTGACGCCCACGAGACCCACGATTCGTGAGGACACGGTGACAAAAAAGAAAGCCGAGACGATGACCATCAGCGCCGCTGCCCCCCGAAACCCGAAGGGAGTAGCGTCACCGAACACGAAGGGGAGTACCGTCATGACGACGCCTACAGCGAACAATGCGACTAGCACCCCGCGAAGAGGGAGATCCTGGTCCGTTCTCGGAGCCGATGAAACGAGTCCTCGGGCACGACCTCGTAGCTCCCCCAGGGCCAGCCGAAAGCTTTCGATCATGGTGGGGACACTACGGATCAGCGTGATCAGGCCTCCAGTCGCAACAGCTCCGGCGCCGATATAGCGCACGTAGCGGCTCCAGATTTCGTCAGGAGGCATCTCGGCGATCGGCAGAAACGCCTCGGGGTACAGGGGCTCACTTCTTCCCTCCCCCCAAAAGGCGATCGCCGGAATCAGCACAACCCAAGACAGCAACCCACCACTCACCATGATGATGGAAATTCGAGGACCCAGAATGTATCCAACTCCTAGCAGCGCCGCCGAAAAATCCAGCCCCAATTGGCTCTTATTGAGGAAGGGGAGACCAAAATGGATCTCCCGAGGGAAGAGCTGAACCCAACCTGCGAGCCCCTTGAAGAGCGAGCCGATGCCAAGGCCCCAGAATACGTTGTGACCGCGGTGACCTCCCTCGTGACTGGCGCGGAGCACCTCGGCACAGGCGGTACCCTCCGGGTAGGGGAGCTTTCCATGTTCCCTTTGGATCAGAAAACGTCTGAGCGGGATCATGAACAAGACGCCCAGGAGTCCTCCACACATTGCCAACACCACCATTTGAAGCAACCCTGGAGCCAGGTTCCAGAGGAAAAGGGCAGGCAGCGTAAAGATCACGCCGCTGGCGACGGAACTCGAAGCCGAGCCAATCGTTTGGGAGAGGTTGGCCTCCAGAATGGTGCTTCGATGGCCAGCTGACGACAGAACCTTAAAGGCTGCCGCCGTCAGAACCGCGACCGGGATGGAGGTGGAGATGGTAAGCCCTACTCTCAGGCCCAGATAGGCGTTCGCAGCTCCGAAAAGAATGCCAAAGAGGATACCAGCGACAGCGGCCTTCGGAGTGAACTCGGCGAGATTTTCGAGTGGGGAAACGTAGGGCGAATGAGTGGGGCTGGGAGTCCCACCCAAGTCCCGTCGATCTTCATCCTGGGGCATGCGCGCTCCCTCGTCATCCTAGCCAACATCTGCAACGGATGGGGCATTGCCGCAGTGGATCGGAACACGATCCTGAAGCAGGTACCCTACCACAGTTGATGCCGGTCGAGGGAGCGCGAGCCCACCCCTCATCCGCGAGTGCGCCGCTGGATCAGGGATTCCCTGGATGAGGCGTGCCGAGGTAGGGGAATCTCGTCAAGTAGGGCACATCATTCTGATCTACACTATCTCCCAGGCCTGCTCCCGTGCCATCCACTAGGATTCCAGCCACAGCCTGGACGGCGACGTCGAGCACGTCATCACCAACCCGCCGACCGTTGGGAAATCCGGCCAGGTCACCGCCCACAACACCGAGCCGATTCTGACCATCGGCAGGAGTCGGCGCGATCCCCATATTCAAACGTAACATCTCACTCGGAACTACGTCGGGGGGTTGATTGAGTCCAGGAACCCCAGTCAGAAACACCTGTACCAGGTCATTGCGGGGGGCGGGAGGAACCTCGACTCCAAAAAGCAGATTGAGAAGCTTGGCGAGTTCGGGGTCCGTCACAAAACGCAGGAACTGTCCGTCGCTGGTCGGACGGGAGGAGTTGAATCGATCCTTCATCGCCAAGGGAATAACAACCTCATTCACCAACGGCGAACCCAGTCGAGAAACTTGCGTGATCGTTCGAAACCCGAAAATGTGCAGTGGTGTCGGAGAACCCCCGGTGGAGGGCAGCCTGGAAAAGGTGGCCCGAGAGGCGGTTGACCAGACGCCGATCACGGCCGTGGGATCGTCTCCACCGGCGGGGAGGCTCCCATCGGAGGTCAGCCGGGACATGGGGACCTCGATAGCGATCGAGTGCACGTTCTGACCCGCCGTGCCGTCTACGCCTGGCGTACGCAGTGATAGAAGATCGAAAATGCCGGCAAGATCCACATAGAAACCTTCGTCTCGCTGTCCTGCGAAGAAGCGGCTTCCGTCGGAGAGGTCATGGATGGCCTGCTCCGCCAGCGCCTCGTAATTGGGGGTCGTCGCCGAACCGATATTGGATGGCGGGAGGATGAGACCCTCGCCCAGAAGTTCCCTCGGCGCCGACGATCGACCAGGACCGTTGACGCGCCAGACGGAGCAGTACTGCCGAACATTGTGGGTTGCGTCCTGGAGCGATTCGATTGGACCAGTAGCCGTCAGGAAGGTCCCGCTCTCCAGAACCTCTGTTCTGAAGCGGAACTGGTAGGTGATGTCTTCGACCGCATCGCCGTCATTGTCGATCATGATTTCGTAGAGCACGTGCGGATCGAACTTGTGAAAGTTGGGTCCTCCAAAGGGTACCTGCAGTGGGATGAAATTCGAGATCAGGGTCACGAACTGCTCCCGGCCCGGTTCGTAGCTGACGAAGGCGTAGACATCGGTATTGTCCGCCGTTGGATCCAAAGTGATAGCGGGAGCCTCCCGATGACTCGATCCCAGTGCCAATGCTGAGAGTAGGAGACAGGCAACAATCTGGAATAGCGCCAAATGAGACCTCGGTTGAGACGAACTCAGATTCATGGTTGAACTCCTTTCATTCAATGTTTCTAGTGCGTTTTCAATCAGCACTACGTGTTGTGGATCGTTTTTGGATGTATCTTTTTTGGGCAGGGTGGAATTCGATGAGGAGTCCGTCCTGACGTAGCTGGTCGTGGGGGTGGCCTCCAGGCCGCCGTGCATCGAGCCAAAGGCTCGAAAGAAGAAGACTCCGGCCTGGAGGCCACCCCCAGGAACGCTGGCCCCATTCGAGAGGGAAACTTTCCGATCGATTGGAGCCTGAAGCGCGAGCGAGGGGTTGGGGATCTGCGAGATCGTGCTGTTGTCCGGCTCTCTCCTCGGAACCGGAGCTCATGCTGGTGACAAGTCAAGTCGTTCGCGGCTCTGCCGAACTTGGCTTCGTAATACTGGCATCTCACCGTTTGCGACACTCTTGGATTGCAGCTGCATCTGGTACTGCTCACTGCTCACTATCCAAAGTGCCGTTGACGGCAGGACTGGAGCCGTGGAGAATAGCCT
This sequence comes from Acidobacteriota bacterium, assembly GCA_047514575.1. Taxonomy (GTDB): domain Bacteria; phylum Acidobacteriota; class UBA6911; order RPQK01; family JAJDTT01; genus CAUZIZ01. The sequence goes on from JAKZYH010000568.1 coordinate 11,907, forward strand.
CCACATCGATCAACCCTGACCCTAAGAGTGGTCTGAAAGGGTAGGACGGATATGAGTTACGAATATGGCGACCTACGGGACTTCATCAAGAGATTGGAAGAATCGGGCCAGATTACTCGGATCCCGGTGGAAGTCGACCCCATTCTGGAAGTCGCAGAGATTACGGACCGGGTCTCCAAGGCGATGGGTCCTGCGCTGCTGTTCGAGAATCTAAAGGGATCGCAACTCCCTCTTCTGATCAACACCTTTGGCTCCTACCAGCGCATGAATCTTGCTCTTGGTGTCGAGGCTCTGAAGGATGTATCCCAGAGAATCGAAGATCTCCTCGACCCGAAGGCTCCGACCGGAACCTGGGACAAGCTCAAGATGCTCCCCCGTTTGACCGAGCTGTCTTCCTTGGTACCCAAGTCTGTAAAAAAGGGCCCTTGTCAGGAAGTGGTGAAGACTGAGGGCTTCTCTCTATTGGAGTTGCCCATCATCAAGTGTTGGCCCGGAGACGCCGGTCGATTTATCACCATGCCCCTGGTATTCAGCCGGAATCCACAGACAGGAAAGCAGAATTGCGGAATGTATCGGATGCAGGTCTATGACGAGACCACCACCGCCATGCACTGGCAGGTACACAAACATGGTGCCCATCACTTTCGCGAGGCCCGTCGTGAATCCGCTGCCGGCGGCGATAGGCGGATGGAGGTTGCCGTAGCCATCGGTGCCGATCCTGCCACCGTCTTTTCAGCCATCGTTCCGCTTCCTGACGACCTCAATGAAATGATGTTCGCTGGATTCGTCCGCCGCAAGCCGGTTGAGATGGTGAGTTGCAAAACAGTGGACATCACCGTACCTGCCAACGCCGAAATCATCCTTGAGGGGTACGTCAATCTGGATGAGACCCGTTTGGAGGGCCCTTTTGGCGATCACACCGGATTCTATTCTCTGGCGGACCAGTACCCGGTCTTCCACGTCACCTGCATAACCCACCGTAAAAATCCCATCTATCAGACCATCATCGTGGGCAAACCTCCTCAGGAGGACTGCTATATGGGTCACGCAGTGGAGCAGATCTTCCTACCAGTGATCCAAAAGCAGCTGCCCGAGATCATCGACATGCACATGCCTTTTGAGGGAATCTTTCACAATCTGGTCATCATCAGCATCCGCAAACGCTACCCTGGGCACGCGCGCAAGATCATGAATGCGATCTGGGGTATGGGCCAGGCCATGTTCTCGAAGTGCATCGTGGTGCTGGACGAGGGAGTAAACGTCCAGGACTATGGCGAGGTAGTCTTAAGAACACTGAACCACATCGATCCTGAACGCGACATCCAGTTCACCCTGGGACCGGTGGACTCACTCGATCACTCTTCTCGGCTACCCAACTTCGGATCCAAGATGGGCATTGACGCCACCCGGAAGTGGCCCGAGGAAGGCTTCCATCGGGAGTGGCCCGAAGAAATATTGATGACCCCGGAAGTCAGAGAGCGGGTGGACGAACTCTGGCCCAGTCTGGGACTGGGATAGTTGGGCTGGGAGTCTGCCTCTAACGCAACCCGCAGCTTTGCTCGGACAGGCTCCTAGCCCTTGGCCCATCCCTCCAGATCGCTCAGGAGAGGGAACATCGCCGAGTCTTGCCCCCATGATTGGCAGAGGTACCAAAGAGGTGCTTTCAGTGCCGGCAGAGGGTCGG
>JAKZYH010000569.1:0-10631 GCA_047514575.1 Acidobacteriota bacterium
CCGAACCGGAAAAGGCGACAAAGGCTGTGTTCAGGACCAGCTAGACACACTTCACCCAGGCACCTCGGATAGGTGCGGCGAGCACGTCCTAGCAGTGCAGGAATCCGGCCCGAGTGGCGATTATGGTTAAGTCTAACCTACAGGATTGCCTCGTGGGCATCGCTAAATGATTGGGTTGCCAACTCGGGACCAAACTAAGCTTCGGGCAATGATTGCGCCAGTGTCTACGACGGCCTTAACTGCCGGTCCTGCCTGCACGACCAAATGTACAATAGCTGGGAGAAAGTTTAAAGCCCGATTGGAGCGGCGCCCGGCGCCGGGCGCCCCACTAAGCTGAAACTTGATTCGCAAACGTGGCTTCGGTCTCCAGGCCGAAGGTCCTCTTCCTTCGAGCCTTTGGCTCGATGCACGGCGGCCTGGAGACCGCCGCCACGCCCTGACACGAAGTTTCTTTCTTGAATGGGGCCAAATCTTCAGGAAGGATCTTCGCTACCTTCGAGACGCTTCCCGGTTCGATGGGATGTCGGCTTCTCGAAACGCAGGTCGTCCTGAAGCTGAATGGTCAGCGAGGTCCCCTTGGGTAGCGCTACCTCCTGACCCTTCTTCAGCAAGGCCATCAAGCCGGCTCCTGCGGCGCCCAGAGCGGTGCCAATCCCAGCTCCCCGGCCTGCAGACCCACGATACGCTCCCGTTGCGGTTCCGATAATCGCACCGGTTATAGCGCCCCGAACAGCTGCAGAAATGGTCTCGCCAGCCTGGCCACCGGAGCCTCGGATCTCACCGTCCTCGTTCTGGGGATCGCTTTCGTAACCATCGGCCGACAGAACTGCGGCACGCATATAGCGAGTGACTCCACTGGGCAGAATCACGGTATCGAATCTCAAAGTCATCTCGGCCTTCCCCCGAAGGCGTCCCGGCTTCTTGCTCTTGTCGACATACCCGATGATGTAGCTTCCTACCGGGATGACGATGTGATCATCGACGGTGACAGGCACTTCGACGACGCTTGAGAACTTGTCGCCAGTTTGGGCTGTCTTAGTGTTCAGACTACGCTGCAGCCGAATGAAAATCTCTGACTTCCGGGGCACAACGGTTTCGTCGATTGTCTGGCCGAAGCTTAGACTGGAAGCCAGTAAACAGAAGAGAAGGCGAAGGGACATGGGTTTTCTCCCTGATGTCACATCCTGAATCATGCTTTATCGATCACCTGTTAGATGCGCAGTTTCTCCAATCGGTTCAGACTCTTCGTCCTCTGAGAAAATCTTGCTGGCCATGGCGAGCCCTTCCCAGGCAGCAGGAAATCCGGCATAGGGAGCAAGATGCAGCAGCGTTTCCAGAATCTCTTCCTGTGAGGCTCCGTTTCTCAGAGCCATTCGGATGTTCAGATCCAGGCCGCGCTCGCGTCCCAGAGCACCGAGTACCGCAATGGTACACAGGCTCCTGGTCCTACGGTCGAGCTCGGTGCGGGGCCATATCTCTCCAGCGAGGAAGCCGATGACATACTTCTCGAAGTCGGGAGAGATCTTCTTCCAGGTCTGTTGCACCTCTCTTGCCTGCTCTTCGCCCAGCATCTCGCTGAGCACGGTAAGACCGCGATCCCTGTCCATTGGTTCACCTCGCTTCCTGATGCCACCCGGTGTGAAATCTCAGGCTACAGTTGGCCTCCGCAGACACGAATGGATTGTCCAGTGATGTTCTTGGCTTCGGGTGAAGCCAGGAACACCGCCATATTGGCGATGTCTTCAGGTTGAACCATACGATTCAGAACGGAAGCTTCGATATACTCCTTTTCCAGGTCTTCCAGGCTTTGCCCAGTTGATTCCGATCGATGTTTGATGACGTTCCTGATGCGGTCTCCCTCCACGGGTCCGGGACAAATGGCGTTTACCCGAATGTTGTAGGGACCGAGCTCGGCAGCCAGGGTTGGAGTGAGGGCCACCATGGCGGCCTTGGAAACCACGTAGGGCGCGCGCAGAGAGAGTGCTATGAGCCCGGCAAGCGATGAGATGTGAAGGATACAGCCTGATCTTCTCTCCATCATGTGCGGAGCGATGGCCCGATCGCAGAGAAAGGCGCCGGTCAGATTGACAGCCAGGGTGTGTTGCCACTGCTCCGGGGAAACCTCGACCAGCGGAGCCGTAGGTCCCTCGATGCCGGAGTTGTTTACCAGGACGTCGATTCGACCCCACTCCTCCATGACCCGATCCACGGCGACCTCCACTTGCGGAGGGTCGGTTAGGTCAAGGGAGACAGCCAGGGCGTCGCAGCCCAGATTCCGGAGTTCCCCGGCGGTTTCTTCCTGGCCTTCGATACCCGTAACAGCCACCCGGTAGCCCTGATTGGCAAAACTCAAGGCGATCTTCCGCCCCATGCCGACCCCGCCACCGGTGATGAAAAGAGTCGGAGCATCCAGAGTCATAGCGGCATTATAGCTGGCCACACCCAGGCGAGATAGCTACTCGTCGTCCAACGCAATTCGGGCGAATTTGAGTTTGCCGACGCGCAGCAGGAAACCCTGCCTCAGTTCGCTGCCGATCGGCAAGACATGCTTGCTGACCTTTTCTCCATTGATGGACACGCCTCCCTGTAGAATCAGGCGGCGGGCTTCGGATTTCGATGGAGCAAGAGAGGCCTGGACCATCAGATCCGCAAGCTGAATAGCACCGCCTGGATCTGGGATGTTGAAACCGGGGACTTCCTCCGGCTCTTCCCTCTGCCGAAAAACCCGATCAAAGTGAGCACGGGCTAACTTCAGGTCATCTTCAGAATGGTAGTCGCGAGTGATCCGCGAGGCCAGATCCTGTTTTGCCGCCATGGGGTGTTGCTTGCCCTTGGCCACGTCGGACTTGAGTTGAGCGATCTGGTCATTGGAAAGGTCGGTAAGTAGCTCAAAGTAACGCCACATCAACTCGTCACTGATCGACATCAGCTTTCCGTACATGTCCTCGGCGGGTTCCTGAATGCCGATGTAGTTTCCCAGGGACTTGCTCATCTTCTCCTTCCCATCCAGGCCTTCCAGAATAGGCGTCATGAGGAGAACCTGGGGGAACTGTCCGTATTCCCTTTGGATGTCTCGACCCACCAACAGATTGAAGCGCTGATCGGTGCCACCCAGCTCGATGTCAGCCTCGAGGAAGACGCTGTCGTATGCCTGGAGCAGGGGATAGAGCAACTCGTGTATGGAGATCGGCTGACCTGATTGGATGCGCTTCGAAAAATCGTCCCGCTCCAACATTCGCGCCACCGTGTACTTGGCACAGAGGCGAATCCACTCCTGGGAGGAAAGCGTTTCCAGCCAACGACTATTGAAATCAACGACCGTGGTTTCCGGATCAAGAATCTTGAAAACCTGGTTCTTGTAGGTCTCGGCATTCTCGAGGATCTGGTCACGTGTCAGCGCCGGGCGGGTCTTGCTGCGGCCGGTGGGATCTCCGATCGATCCGGTAAAATCGCCAACCAGAAAGACCACCCGGTGCCCCAGGTCTTGAAAGTGACGCATCTTGCGCAGGAGGACCGTGTGGCCGAGGTGGAGGTCGGGAGCCGTGGGGTCAAATCCCACTTTGACGGTCAACGGACGGCTCTTCTTCTGAGCCCTTGCCAGTTTTTCGCGAAGCTCCCTCTCGACGAGGACTTCCTCGGTGCCTTTCGCCAGGTACGCAACCTGAGCGTCGACATCCATCTGCTTGTGATCCATAGTGCGCCATTATAAGCGACGATGCGTGGAAGCGAAGCGAGATCGGGCGCGACCGGAGATCAAACAACCCGGTGAAGCCGAGCGGGGCTGCGGGTAATGGGTGCCGTGCGTTCCTCTCCCACCAGGATCGTGTGGCTGAGGTTCACCGCATGCTCTCCGTACTTTCGAATCGACATAGGGAGATGAAACAGCATCCCAGCCTCGAGCGGTCGGATGTTCCCGTCTCGAATGAAGTAGTCGAGCTCCTCGATCCAGCTAGGTGGATAGCCGATGCCGACCGGGTATCCAAAATTGTAGTGGAAGACGTAGTCCTTCAGTATGGGATCAAGGGCGCTCCGAGCGGCTTCAGCGACGTCGCTGGGAAGGGCTCCGGGACGAGCTTTCTCCACAATGATGTCGAGCGCCGCCATGACGGCATCCTCGACTTGACGCATCTCCGAGGTGGGCTCCCCTAGGATGGCCGTCCTCATCAAAGGAGCCGTATACCGAGTTACCTCTCCGGTGACCTCCAAGAATACCGTTTCTCCCTTGCTCAGACGATGCCCGTTGAAGGTGCTGTGCGCACAGCCAGCCCGGTAACCGGCTGCCACGATAGGTCCCCAGCAGACGGTGTCGCCGCCGTTCCGGTACATGGTATCGACGATAACGGCACCGATTTCGTAGTCCGGCACTCCCTGCGCCATCGCCTCGTATCCTGCAGTCACTCCCAGATCGGTGAGTTTAGCGGCGCTTCGCATGTAGGCAATTTCGGCTTCGGATTTGACGAGCCGGGATTCCTCGACGGGGCCGAATCCATCGGAGAGCCTGGCGCCGCCGAGACCACTCCGCAATTTCTCGTAGAAGTCCACCGAGAGCCCACGGCTGCGGCGCTCCACTCCGAGGCCGCCTGATTGGAGCTTCAAATCTCGAACGGCGTCGATGGTGGCATCTATTGGATCTTCGAAGGGTCCGTAGGCCCGAACGGTGTCCAGCCAGCAGGAGTTTTCCGAGCGCGCTTCCTCGAAGTGACTGATGATCAGAACCGGATCGCGATCCTGGGGCACCAGGAGGCACTGATAATCGAACAAGTTCTCCGAATCCATCCCGGAAAGGTAGAACACGTTGTGTGGGCTGAAGAGCAGAAGAGCATCCCACTCCTTCTCAGCCATCGCAGTCTGGACTCGCTGAAGCCGTCGTCGATACTCGGCGACTTCGAAAGCTGGCTCTCTAGGGATAGACATGAGATTTCCTTCCTGGAAAGTTGTGGTTGCAGCGAACCCTTATCCGAAAAGTGAGCCCAGCCCAGCCTTCACCGTAAACTCGAACTGGTCCAACAGGGAAAGAGCCTGCCACATTGTCACCTGGTTGGCTGTAAGCACCCGTTTACCATCGACCGCCGACTCCAGATCCTCGATCCAGCCTGCGGTGTGCAGAGCCGTATCGGGAACCAGGATGGCTTCGGCCTCCGGATGATTGTCTTCCTGGATCAGTCGGATCACTTCCTGCTTCGGAAGCTCTCCCACTTCCACTCCAGTAATGATTCCGCGACCACCCATATGGACGGTCTGTATCCTCGTCTCGGCGAGGAAGTCCCGGAACAATTGCACGACGTCTTCCGGATACGTCCCAGCGATTGCCACCTTTCTGATCGCCAACGCTTTCAATGCCGCCACAAAGGCGAGGGAAGTACTCGATACCGGAACACCAAGCGCTTCCTGAATCTCCCGCGCCTGCTGATTGGCTCCGGACCACCCGAAAACGAAGCTTCCACTGGTACAAGCCCACATGGCCACGTCCACTTGGCGTCGTTTCAGGGTTCTGGCCCCCTGCAACAGCCTGGCGGAATCGCCGGTGTCCCGGAGGGCGTCCTCCCGATGAGCGTCTTCCCCGATGGTGGTATGCACGACCTCCACCTGGACCGCAGGACGAATGAGCTCTCCCATGCGCGGGTAGTCGTCTTCGCCCGAGTGGCTCGGATAGAGGAAACCGAGGCGGGGTGGGGCAGTTGTCCCGGTACTCTCTGTTGGTTCAGGCATTGGGTGGGTGGGCTTCCTTTCCGGTGCAATTCTGTCTAGTCGGTGGATTCCGAGTCTATCTTCCATCGGTGCGGACTACCAATCACACTCATAAATCGGGAGCTGCCCCAAGACGTCTCTTCCCATGGCGCCCCAGATTATCTTGGATCTGTTCCGGTTTGACAATCGAATCCAACCTGATAGCGGCGGGACGAGTTGACTTTGTAGTAGTCGTGTGTGAGCTTGGGAGTCCAAGATTTGAGCATTCGCTTCCGGAGATCATGAGTCTTGAGGAGATTCCCCAGTAAGACAGAGTCTGGGTACCTTCTCGTCCTGGTTGCCACCGTCGTACTTTTCCTGAGTCCTGCCCTGATGACATCCAGGATCCTCTGGCCAGGGGACCTGCTGACGTCGTTCTCCCCTTGGAGCGAAGAACCGTCGACCTCCACACCTGGCAACATCCTGCTCATGGATTCGGTGGAGCAGCTGTACCCCTATTATCACCTTCATCGATCGGAAGTTCTCGAGGGCCGACTCCCACTCTGGAATCCCTACGTTCTCGGTGGCACTCCCTTTTTAGCAAACTCGGTGTCGGCGCTATTCTCCCCGCTGCGCTGGCTGCTTCTTGGTTTGCCGATCTACCTGTATTTCGAGTACGCGGCCCTGCTGAAGCTGCTGCTCGCGGGCAGTGGAATCTTCTTCTTTTGTCGTCGAATCGGATTGCCCTCGGACTGCTCCTTGTTGGCTGGCCTTTGTTATCTGTTCGCGGGCTACAACATCTTCTTTCTCACTTTCCCCAACGGTTTCATCTCGGCCTTGCTGGGCTGGGGACTGCTACAAGTCGAGTCCTACGCACAGACTCGACGGCGGATCCATCTGGCTTGGCTGGCGGCGATCGTGGCAACGGCCTATCTGAGCGGGAACATGCAATGCGCCTTCCTCCAGCAGATGGCCTACCTGCTGTACGCGTTCGCGCGCTGTTGGGATCGATCCCAATTGCGACAAACCATGCGCGGCTGGAATTCCATCGCTTTGGCCACCCTGCTGGGCCTGACGCTGGCCGGAGTGGCCACCCTGCCCTTCCTGGACCTCATGCTCGGGAGCTACACCCTTACCGACCGAGGGAGTTTCGCAAGCAATCCCTATCACCTGATGCCGGAAGAATGGCCCGCCCTGCTCCAGCCGCACTACCGCGAGGGTCCGGAGGAACGAACAGTGCCGAAGTGGAGCTATGTCAGTTTTGCCTACGTCGGCATCCTGACTTGCTTCCTGGCCGGTCTGGCATCGAGGGGGCGGCGGGCACACGAGACGACGAAGGCCCTGGGAATCCTGACTCTTTGGTCTCTCATCCTGGTGCTCGGCATACCCGTTCTGTTCGAAATTCTGACGGGATTGCCGCTGCTCCGCCAGACCAACTACCTTCACGCCGGACAGGTGCTCCAAGTGTCGTTTGCAGTGCTGGCAGGAGTGGGTGCTTCCGTTTGGCGCTCCGGACACTTGAGCGGCCGTTCTTTCGGCTGGTTGTTCGGCGCTGCTCTGGCGCTGCTGCTGTGGTCATCCTGGAGTCCCGTCAAACGCTGGCTTTACTCGGATGACGACAAGCCATTCTACTTCATGGGAGAGGCCTTCGAGTATCCCCTGGCAGCGTTCTGGACGGTCCTGACGCTCCTGATCTTGTTGCCCTTGTACCGATGTTACCGACGCAGGAACCCGGTACCCGCACTGCTGGTCCTGATCCTGATCAACGGATTTGTATTCGGGTTCTTCTTCAACAGCACTTCGTCACGGCAATTGATTCAGGACCGCCCCACCATTGTTGATGAATTGGCCCGCCGGCCTCATGCCCGACTTGTGGGAATCGGCATGGGGACGCTGCTACCCAACTTTGGCATGAGCTGGCGTCTCCGCGACCTACGCGGCTATGAGCCGATCCTCACCGACCGCTGGGTGCGATTCTACTCGGAACTACAACCGGGACCGCGGGACCACCACCACCCAATTCACGATCTGGACCCCGCCCGCCTCGAGCTGCTGCGTCGAACAGGATGCGCCTTGGTTGTAGCGCCGAGCCGACTAAAGTTGGAGGGGTTGAGAGTATTGCGTGACCAAGCGCCGTTTATCTATCGCGTAGATGGGGCCGCCCGGGTTTCAATTGCAGAATCTGTCCTTCCAGCAAGGGATGGGGAGGAAGCGCTCCAGTTGCTTACAAGTAGGGGGGCAGAGACCGTGATACTGGAGTCAGTCGAGGGTCAGACGCTATCGGCGGGTGCAGGGACGGCTAACTGGCTTTCCGATCTGCCGAACCAGATAGAAATAGACGTCGAGATGGAGGAAGCAGGCTGGCTCGTCCTTCGGGACACTTTCGACCCGGGCTGGAAGGCCCAGGTCGACCAAAACGAAGCCGAGATCTTCCGCGCAGACTACCTGTTTCGTGCCGTTCGGATTCCCGAGGGAAAACACGTGGTGCGTTTCAGCTATCGGCCAGGCAGCTTCTACTGGGGCACGGCTTTTTCGCTGCTATCTTTGGCGGTGGTGGGCTGGCTGGTTTTTACGTCCCGACGGCCCTCAACTTAGCACACGGATTCACTGCTGTCCGGTTAAACGATCTAAATATCGTGACAACATATTTGTAATCAATCAATTAAAAGGATAATAGACTGGAAACGATTTCAACTGGGATTTCCGCCGTTATCCAACTCGTGTGAGTTCGGTTCGACCCGGTCATCGGAAGGATAGGAAATGGATCCCGTCAGACCAAGCGAGGTCAATCCCAACGGGATTGCGTCTGGTAGCCCAGGGTTTCCGAACCCTGGGTAAAAGCGTTAACCCCTTAGTAATCAACCCTGCAAGGGTTGCGTCCTGAGGGTTGGTGCTCTTCTGTACGCAACCCATTCTGGGTTGAAAACCAGGGCAATCGCCGCTGACCCAGGGTTGGGAAACCCTGGGCTGAAATACCGAATCCCTTCAGGATTCACGTCGCTCCTGTGCGCTCAAGCCAGAATCACAAACCGCAGAACACCGAACAGGTGAATTTCGAAGTGTCCTTTTGGCTCCAGCTCAGCCCTTTGGTCGGAAGAGCATCACCAGGCACCCCCCTGAAGCCGCCAGCAAGATCCCCAGGACGAAAGGCCAGCGAATGCTCGATAGTCCCCCCGCAGGCGGGTGAAGCAGCATCGCAGCGATCACGTTTACTATCGGCGCACCCGCAAACACGATGGCCATGACGACGCTAGGTGAGCCTTTGGCTCCGAAGGCAAGCAGGACTGCGAAAGCGCCTACTGCGCCAAGGGTACCCGCGAAGAGAGACCACATCATCCCGGCAACCGGGAACTCCCAGGACGATCCTTGGAGCTTGAGCACCAGGAGGGGAGCCAACACTGCCGTAATGAAGTAGGCGACCCCCACAAAGAGAAAAGCTTTGTAGCGTCCATTCTCCGGGTCCGCCATGGCCATCTGGCCGGTGTGAAGGAAGTTCCCGTAGAGTCCCCACGCCAGAACTGTGAGTAGGGCGAAGTAGAACCAAGCGACTCCCAACTGAGCCGGATTATTGGCTGCCATTCGAATTCTCCTTTGTGATGAGTCTCGTGTGAGTGGCCCGCTCTAAGACTCGAGACGTCGAAGCAAGAGCGCCTGGATCAGCGCTTCCACTTGAATTTGAAGTGGTAACGATCATCTCCACCCTTAGGGTCGGAGATCTGGATGACGGCCGCATGGTCATTGCCCTCCCAGGGACGCTCTTGCAGAAGCACTTCACCCCGGCCGTCTTTCTTTTCCAATTCCAAACTCTTGTACAAACCGGGGGGCAGAGGTTGGGAGAAGGAGAAGCGATCCACTTCCACCGGATGCCCATTCAGCACCCGAATGAACACTTCATCTCGTCGTAGGCTGATGACCACCGACCCATCGATTCGCCCCCGAAATTCGAACTCACCGTCTCGATCCCGGTCGTAATCACCGGGGTCGTTGTCCTTCGAGAAAACCTGGGTTCCAGCCGGATCCTGTGGAGTGGGGACAGGGGCAGCCGACAGCACAACTCTATCTGGTGCGGGAGGAGCGACCGTCAGTATCGGCTGGGCCTTCGGAGGCGCTGGAGGAAGGAGCCTCTCTCGTTCCCATTTTATTCGAGCGTGGTAGCGGTCATCTCCCCCTTTGCGATCGATGATACGAAGCTTCAAGTTGAACTCATTCTGGGCCGAGGGCTTCTCCACGACCAGGATATTGCCGCGTCCATCCTTCTTCTCTACTTCGAACTTTTTGAAGATCGCGCGAGGGATCTCCTGGGAATACTCGGAGCCTTCGTCGGAGGGCTCACGACCCCTGATCACTTCATAACGGATGCTGGCGCCCTTCACCTGAACTTCCACTTCCTCATCGATTCGCAGCTTCAGGTCAAACTGGCCCTTGCGAGACTGGGAATCGTAGTCTTTAGTCCGTGCCTGCAGCGTTTTCTGGAACGTCCCCTGCTGTACGAAGTCCTCTGGCGCCGCAGCTGAAGGCTGTGCCAACGTTTGGACGCTCCGAACCTCAGGGGCCCGACTCCCATCGATTCCGAGGAAGGGATTGAACACGTAGTCGAGGGAAAAGGAACCTGGAAACTTCAGGTTCTGGGAGGTGGCATAGGCCGGGTCCAGTCCCCACTGCCCTGTAGCCAGGATCTTCTTCTTATCGGTTCGTCGATCCTTCCATCCCCAAAAGGGCTTGGCCTTGTTCGAACCCCTTTTGCGCCCTAGAAACGCCCCAGCGATCTCCGGGTAGGGAGGCTTAGGACGGTTACCGTAGGGCTGGTAGGCGAAGTAGTCGTCGTACATCTTGTTCTGGCTGTGATGGCTGGTGTGGCCTGGCACCCAGAGGTGCTCCCAGGCCGAGAGCAGATCGTAGCCCACAAGTTGGTGGTTGGCGTGCTGAGGACGCTGAGCCTGACCCCTGTAGACATAGGTGACACC
>JAKZYH010000570.1:0-2602 GCA_047514575.1 Acidobacteriota bacterium
GAAGTTTCGTTCTCGAATGGGGCAGCACTAATCTGAAACTTCATCGGCTAGGAGGTCACCCAAGAATCGCCAATAGCAGAGCCGTGACCGGGAGCGGGATCCGATCACCGATCGGACCCTTACTCGATCCCATTGGACCTGCGGTGCCTGTTGCATCGGCAGGTCCTCCGACATTGGCATGTCGGATCCCCCTCCCTCGCAGTCACGGCTCTGTCAGGATTGCTAGCGATGTTCGACTCGGGACGAACGAAGTTTCTTCCTGGAATGATCCAGCGTCAGCTGTGGTGGCCCCACTGGGCTGATAGACGGAATCCTTTCAGGATTCAGGGACTCCCTGAGTGCTGCAATCAGGTGTTGTCCAGCCCAGTCCCCTGTGTTCGTGCAGAAGCTTCCTGCTTGAATAGGGCCGGAGCTCTGGGGGAAACGTGTGATGCAACGCTACACCGCTTGTTGGTCTGAGGCGTGCCTCACTAGGCTGAAACTTCAAGAATTCGTCGCACGTCGGAACGTCCGAGGGTCGCACGTCTCCTGTCCTCCGAAGGTACCGCCAACGGGTGAACTTCCAGCGTTACGAAGCCAAGTCCGACAGAGCCGCGAACGACTTGAGCCACTAGCAAAATGAGCCCAGGTTCCGAGGAGAGAGCCGGACAACTCTTCCCCACGGAGTGACGCACAAATCCCCAGTAGCCGGAAGTTTCTTTCTCGAATGGGGCCAGCGCTCCTGGGGGCGCGACTGATCTGAAACTTCATCGCTCATCTTCAAAAACCATTGGAGCCTGAGGCGCAAGCGAGGGAGGTCCAGCTAGCGGTAGGGGGACGCGAAAGAGGGGACACCGCGATGACTCTCCCTCGCTCGCGCTTCAGGCTCCAGTGGATCGGAAAAGTTTCCAGCTGAATGATCCAGCCGGCTGGGGGCGGGACTCGGATACGATAATCGCGATCGTTCTCTAGCCTAGCCTCAACGGATGTACCCCAGGCTGCGTAGGGATTGCTCCTCCTTCGAGGATCGCCGCGGCCGGCTGTATCGAGGTAGCTCCCGGGTCCACTCATCCAGCGCCTTCCCCAATTTGTCCGCGACTTCAGGGTAGGCTGAAGCCACATCATCCTTCTCCTCGGGATCTGTTTCCAGGTGGTAGAGCGACCTCTCGTATCCCCCTTCCAGGAGCGGACGTTCGACTAATTTGAATCGGGAAGTACGTAGGGCACGCTGCCGTGCCTGTTCCGGCGGCCACACCTCGCTGGCACGCAGCAGCCGCTTCTTGATCTCGGGGTATTGGGCACTCAGATCGCTGCTCAGGTGAGGATCGTCGATATGGTCGTAAAGCTTGTATTCTGCTTCTCCATCTCGACAAAGGGAAAAACGCTCCCCATTCAAGCAGTGAAGACCATTTGCCCGACCCGAATGAATCGAGCGAAAATCATGGGGAAAGAAGTTGCTTCCGGCTTCAGCAAAGGCCATCACGTCGCCTCCTGGGTCATTCGTCGATGAAACCTCCAACCGTGAAGCGAGATCGACTCCATCCAGAGAGGGCCAGTGTTCTTGGGGAACCTGACTCAGGGTCAAGAGGGTGGGTGTAAGGTCCTGGAGTCTTGCCACCAGATGATCCTGCCCTGGAACGACGTCCGGCCCCACGATGATCAAGGGCACTCTCAGGCTGGCATCGTGAAGGCTGGGCCCATGCTCGTAGAACAGCCCCTCCTCTCCCAGATTCTCTCCATGGTCGGAGGTGAATACGAGGAAGGCCTTTTCCAGATCAATACTCGATGACAGACCCTCTAGGAGTCGTCCGATCTGGGAGTCGGTGTAGGCGATTTCCGCATCGTACATCTCGGTGCAGGAGGCGAGCGAATTGCGGGCCAGCCGCTGGTAGTCACCGAAGATATGGCCCAATTTCACATCCCCCTTTAGATAGGAGTGATATAACTCCAGACACGGTTCCCCCCCCCGAAATCCTTCGGCCAGGGGGCAGGCGGCAGGTAGGGTCTATGGGGATCAAAATAGTGAACCCACAGAAACTTGGGCACGTCCCGGGGAAATTCTCGAAGCATCTCGAGGGCGGCGAGGTTGACCTCTTCGGCGCTGGCCGTGTGCTCGATCCGAAACCGATCAAAACCCCGATCCAAGCCCTGTCTAGGGCCCGCAACGGAGTTCGCGGTCAATCCCAGAGTGATATACCCTTGCTGAGCTAGCAGTTCCGGTAGCAACGGTATGCTGGAGATTGCTTGAGAGACTTCACGGGATCCGTGGTGGTGTGGCTCGAGACCGCTCAACACGGAGGCCAGGGCGGGTGTTGTGCGAGGAAGAGGAGTCATTGCCTGGAGGAAGATCATTCCCTTCTTCGCCAGACCATCGACGATCGGCGTCTGGGCTGCTTCATAGCCATAACAGCCCAGATGATCGGCCCGTAGTGTGTCCACCGTTATCAAGACGATGTCCGGATTCCGGGCTCTTGTCGACGAGATATCACTAGTGTCCGGTTTGATGTTGTTGATTCCAAAGGACTTAAAGCTCACTTAACTGTAAGATTATAATCACTCTACTCCTATCCCCCTACAAACAAAGGCTTTAGCCGTCTTCCGAACAAGTTCCGCTGTCTCCACT
>JAKZYH010000571.1:0-19616 GCA_047514575.1 Acidobacteriota bacterium
GCGATAGCTCTCGCGCAGCAGGATAGCGGGGGGAGAGCCGCGGTTGGGGACGGCGGTAATGTACATGATTACTATTATACCCCATATAATCCTTTCATATAACGAATAAAACCGAACTAAACACAACTATTACATGCCTACATAATACAGCAAGAAACCACACTTATCTCCTGTAGAATCAGTCAGTTATGTGCTAAAGTCTGAGGGAACTTCAGGGTAGAAATCGAAACCTCAAATATTTTTGGCTAGCTCCAGGAGCTTGAGAGTCGTTTTCCAGTTTCGCACGGTGCTTGGGGTCCCTAGCTTGGAGTCGAAGTAGGCATTGGTCAGCTTCGAGCGTGCAAGGCCGTGGGGACAGCTGAGGTAGACCTCACGGCCTTGGACGACGAATTCGTCGGGCGGTGAGCGCCTGGCGTCCAATTCGGCGATCCGGGTGCGATTCGGTAGGCTGCCCAGGAAGGCGACGTGCAGTGTCCGATCGTCGGCTCCGGCTGGCAGGAATGGATTGGCGCGGACGATTTCGCTGAGCTCCTCGGCGGTACGTGTGATGACAGGCGTTTCCCAGCCGTAGGTGCTGGAAATGGACTGCATGATAGCGGTGCACATACGAGGAATCTCGGTTTTTTCCGCCTCGAAGATGACGTTGCCGCTCTGTATGTAGGTCTGGACTTGCCGGGCGCCTGCCTCCCGAAAGATAGAGACGACGTCGCTCATGGGCAGTTTGTGCTTGCCGCCTACGTTGATTCCACGCAGCAGTGCGATCTGTAGTATTGGTCTCTGGGATTTCTCCGGTGTGGCCATTTCCGGACAGGACTCCAGGATCTACCGATCGGCTAGTTCCGGCTCTTGGGATCCTTTAGATTGGCTGCCCCTTCTGACAACCCCTTTCTCATCCTGATCGGGACTTCCGGCGAGGCAACCTTATCCTGTTTCAAGATGAGGAGCACAAAGTTGTCAGCCAGGATCTCCTCAGGATGAACGATGTATTTTGTATTTCTACCGACCTGCTCGAAAAAGCCCGAAATCCTATCAAGTCCTACCAGCGTTGCACTAGTCCCATGGGTTCCTGCTTTCACATCCAACGGATCCGAGCCTCTTTCGACCAACAGGAACCTGAATTGAAGGTAGTCAAATAGCTCTTCTCCACTTCCAACGTCGTACTGCGCACGGTTGGCGAAGAGAATCGGGACAGCCCAGGTGGGTTCTCCGTCGACCCGTACTCGAATGCAGTGCTCGTTTCTGGGCGCGTCGGGATTTGTGAGCCTTATGGGCCGGAGCGAGGCCGGGAATTGAACTCCAGGGCACCTCTTGAAGCCGATAGCCTGATAGAGTCGCTCCCTCAGTTCCGGATTCGTTCGAGATAGGATGTGGAACAGCTCGTGGCAGAGGACCTTCTGGATCAGCAGCGGCTCTGCCGTCAGTTTGGTGCCGGGAAGGACGATGGCCCGTGCACGCGTGTAGGCTGCCTCGCTTTCTTCCTGTCCAGTGGTCTTGACCAGGTAGATTCTCTCGGGCAGCGGGAGCGCCAAAGTCTCCAGAGCCGATCGTACGCCATCGAGGGCGGCACCTATCCGCTCCTTCTCGGGTTTCGTCCAGGGAAGCACCTGCTTTCTGACGAATGTGAGGAACTCCGACTCGGAAACCTCGCGGTCTGTTTTCAGACGCACGGCTCGATCAAATGGGCTGAGCTGCTTGACGAAATCGTCTCGGCTTCCCAGAACCTTCTGTCCCTCGGAAACGGTTGCAAAGACGAGGGTCGTATCTGCCACCATTAGTACGGCTCGGCCCGCCTCAAGGTAGGGGACACATGCCACGAGTAGTGTCAGGCTTAGAACGCTTGTCTGTGACCACCCCAAACGGCAAAGTCTGCTGCGCACTCTCAACTTCATGCACCTCTTGATCGCAGGACCGAAAGACTCCCCGCCATTGTGCAGGAGATCGAGCCGCAAGTACATTGGACCTGAAACCCCCACGTGGCTTTGGCCTCCAGGCCGAAGTCCTCTCTTTCTAGCCTTCGGCTCGCCATCAATCTGCCGTTTCCGCTTGACAAAGGTAGGGAGATTTATTGAAATTGAAATTCAATTTCAATAAGGCTTCTGACTCTTGATGCTGCCTGACTTGATTTTGGGAATGAGTTACCAGGCTCTTGGGGCCCTCGGCAGAAGGCCGTCCTTCGGTATAGGGCTTCTCGGCCAGGGGGGGAAGCGGGAGCCACTCCCCTACCCCGAGGAGGATTGTGTGTACACAACCGCATCAAGACGTCGAAGAGTCTCTGTGTTCATCAAATATGGACTGCTGGCCTCATGGCTTACCCTGCTGGTGCCCTCAGCCCTGAGCTCAGAGAAGGACCAGTTGAAGGCGAAGCTGGAAGAGTTGGAGCGCAGGCTAGAGGCTCTAGAGGCCCAAAAAGTTACTGAGAAAGTGGCGGCGCCTCCTCCGAGTGAGGCCCAGACTATCCACTCCGAGGAGCTTCAGGAACTTCGCCGCCAGCTCAATATCCTGGCCGCTGAGGTGGAGCTCATAAGAAGTGGAGAGCCGCTCGTCGAGGTCACCGACGAAGAGGCCCGAGCCAGGGGCCTGGGACCCGCGGCGGCCTCTGTCTATCGGAGGCAGGAAGGTGTTTCGATTGCCGGATATGGTGAGATGCTCTACAACAACTTCGGCGCCGAGAATGAGCTTGGAGACCCTGTCAGGAAATCAACCCAACTCGATTTCCTGCGGGCTATCATCTATGCGGGTTACCGCTTCAACGACCGCTTCGTATTCAATTCGGAGATTGAGTTCGAACATGCTTCGACCAGCCTGGAGGGATCCGCCTCAGTCGAATTCGCCTATCTGGACTTCATTGCGAATGACTACCTTTCGCTACGGGGTGGACTGCTCCTGGTTCCCATGGGATTGGTCAACGAGTTGCATGAGCCTACGGTTTTCATGGGCGCACTGCGTCCCGAGACCGAACGGCGGATCATACCCTCCACCTGGCGAGAGAATGGGGTCGGTGCCGTTGGATCGGTGGGAATCTTCGACTATCGAGTCTACCTGATCAACGGCTTGGAAGGTTCCCGCTTCAGCTCGAATGGTCTTCGGGGAGGACGGCAAAAGGGTTCGGAAACGACCGCCACGGATATGGCCGTGGTGGCGCGTCTGGACGTCAATCCGACGCCGGGAGTCTTCTTCGGTGGTTCCTTCTACAACGGCGCTTCGGATCAGGGCGCATTCTTCGAAGGCAGCGAGTTAGACGTCGGAACGACGATCGGCGAGCTTCACGGCCAGGCCCAGTTGCGGGGTTTCGACCTTCGGGGCCTGTACGCCTGGGCCCACCTGGACGATGTGATTCGATTGAACCGATCGTTGGGCCTCACGGGCAGTGATGGCATCGGCGAGAGCCTCGAGGGAGGATATCTCCAGATCGGGTACAACTTACTGTCCCAATTCAGAGCTGATATCGGAGTGATGCCTTACTACCGGTACGAGATCCTCGATACCCAGAAGGTGGTCCCCACGGGTTTCTTCCGGAATCCCAACAGGGACCGTACCTTTCAGACTCTGGGCCTGGAATTCAAGCCCATCCCCAACATCGTCATCAAGTCGGATTTCGTCTGGAATCGCAACAAGGCGCAAACCGGGGTGAATCAGGTCAACGTCGCCCTCGGTTACAACTTCTAAGGACCTTGCTTCGCTTCAGGATAGATAGCCACGATTGGATGAACCTCAGTGGTAGAGGCGAAGGCAGAGGCAAGATGAGGATGCCAGGTCAGATACCCTTCTTCACTCGGCAGTATGAGGTGGCTCGCTAGAGTTCCTTGGTAAGCGAAAAGTTAGCAAACTGATAAAGGTTGCAAAACAGACAATAGAGGGCGCTTCGGATATTAATAGAGGTCAACCCCAAGGGGGTTGCGTCTGATAGCCCAGGGTTTCCGAACCCTGGGGTGTGCGGGATAATTCAACCAGATCAACCCTGTAGGGGTTGTGGAAGGAAGTTGACCACACCGCAATCGCACACCGGTGGAAGTAGGAGGTCACAACCCCTACAGGGTTGGGATCAAAAGGGATGGCTGTTTACCCAGGGTTCGGAAACCCTGGGCTGGACGCCGCAACCCCGTTGGGGTTGACCTCTCTGATGGAGTAGGTTCCCTAACCCAGGGCTGGTGGCACTGGGCTGGAAACCGCAATCATGTTGGGATTGATCTCGATTGATGTGCAGATTTCAGCAAACGAGTACGCTCTCGCAAGTACGCTAGACAGCTACGTAGCGTGGAAAGGGTCGAAATGCGCCTAGTACGTTGTAACACAGATTATTTCGGGTTTGTCGGTGGGGCTTGTGAGGCGAGATCAAGGCAGGAGGAGGAAGTCGATGTTTGGCCATCTTCGACGACGACCAACGGGGTCGATGCGACCAAACTGGAGAGATCGTCCGCCACCCCCATCGGCAAATCCGTCATAATCTGTGTTACAACGTACTAGTCCCTTCAGCTCGCCTCGGCGGTATGAGGTGGCTCGCTAGTTCTTGTTGTCGCTGGCTAGACTATGGTGGACGAATAAGAGTTAATGGTTAGCGCATCTTCGCTCGAGGACTGAGACGCCTATGCCTCCGTTCACGCTTGCTGATCTGCTTAAGGGCGAAGAAGGGATCCTCGACTCCATAGAGCTGCCTGCAGCAGAGGCCCGCCGCCTGATGGAGCTGGGATTCTTGCCGGGCACCCTGGTGGGTGCCGCCGGCCGCTCGCCCTTTGGAGACCCCCGCATCTTCCGCGTCGATGGCTCAGAGGTTGCCCTGCGCCGCGAGACCGCCGCCCGTCTGACCCTACGTCCGCCCGGCGCGAATCAGGAGAAGGATTCGTGAGCGCGCGGCAGCCTGACGCCGTGGCGCTTGCTGCGACCCTCGAGAACCAGCCACAGGCTTCAGACGGGGTTCGTACGGTCGCCGTTGTGGGCCCACCCAATGCGGGGAAGTCTACGCTCTTCAATCGTCTCACCGGACTGCGCCAGAAAGTGGCCAACTACCCTGGGGTCACCGTAGAGAAGCGAGTGGGACAGGCCCGCCTCTCGGGCAGCGTGGAGGTCGAACTGGTCGATCTGCCGGGGATCTACAGTCTGGAGCCGATCTCGGAGGATGAGCGGGTCGCCCATGATGTCCTGACGGGCCGCATGATGGGAGTCTCCCCTCCCGATGCCATTGTCCTCATTCTCGATGCCACCAATCTGGGGCGTCACCTCAGCTTTGCAGCTCCCATTCTCAGCCTGGGAGTTCCGACTCTGGTTGTCCTCAACATGGCAGATGATCTGCGAAGGAGGGGCGGGGCGCTCGACCTCGACAAGTTAGCGGAGCGACTCGGAGCTCCGGTCGCCTTGATCAGCGCTCGAACTGGTGAGGGAGTTCCGGCCGTCGAAGAGTTTCTAGAAGGGGCCCTGGCCGTCCCGAATCCGGTTGAGCTCCCCGTCATCCAGGATGTTCCCCGCTGCCGCGAATGGTCGGCCCGGATGGGAACCGCAGCAGAATACGAGGCGCCGGCTCCGCCCCTTTGGACACGTCGCCTGGACGCCCTCTTTCTCCATCCGTTGGCGGGCCCTCTTATCTTCGGGATATTGGTGGTTGCCGTGTTCCAGACGGTGTTCACCGTAGCCGTGCCCCTGATGGATGGGGTGGATGCTGCCGTTTCGGCTTCCGGCAGCTGGCTGCACGCTTTTCTTCCCGATTCCTGGTTTCGGAGCCTCTTGATCGAAGGCGTGTGGGGCGGGGTGGGTTCATTCGTGATTTTTCTCCCCCAGATCCTCCTCCTTTTCATCTTCATCGGGGTTCTGGAGGATTCGGGCTACATGGCAAGGGCCGCCCTGATCGCGGACCGCACCATGAGGAACGTGGGCCTGCAGGGAAAATCCTTCATCCCGCTGCTTTCGGCCTATGCTTGTGCTGTCCCTGCCATCATGGCCACGCGGACCATCGAGAGCAAACGTGATCGTATCGCTACCATCCTGATCGCGCCCTTCATGACCTGCTCGGCGAGGCTGCCAGTCTACACCTTGGTGATTGCGGCGTTTATCCCCGAACAACCGCTTCTGGGTGGACTCCTCGGGACCCGCGCGGTGACGATGCTAGGCCTCTATCTGCTCGGTTTCCTGGCAGCCGTTTTCACCGCCTGGGTTCTCAAGTCGTCCGTCTTGCGCAGCGGGCGCTCCTCTTTCGTCCTGGAGGTGCCCCCCTACCGACTACCAAGCCTGCGGTCCCTGGGCCTTCGTCTATTCGATCGTGCCCGTATCTTCTTGAGGCGTGCTGGGACCGTGATCATGGCCACCAGCATTATCTTGTGGATTTTGGCCAGTTTTCCGCTCCAGGACGGCGAAGCGCCTCCCATAGCCGAGAGCGTGGTCGGAACGGTGGGCCGCACGATAGAGCCGGTCATTGAACCCCTGGGGTTCAATTGGAGAATCGGCGTTGGACTCATCACTTCTCTGGCCGCCCGGGAGGTCATCGTCGGAACTCTGGGCACTCTCTACGGAATGGAAGGGGATGAGGGGTCCCGGGATCTGCAGGAGGCTCTGAAGAGCGAACTGGACCTGGGCGGGGCCGTGGCGCTTTTGGTGTTCTTCGCCTTCGCCATGCAGTGCATGTCCACGTTGGCAGTCGTGCGGAGGGAGACGGGAGGCTGGAAGTGGCCGGTCATCCAGTTCACCTACATGACCTTGCTCGCCTACGTGGCAGCGTTCTTCGCAAACGCACTGATCGGGCTAATGACGCTCTAACCAAACGTGGCGGTGGGCTCCAGGCCGCCGTTCGTCGAGCCCAAGGCTCGAAGGAAGCCATCCGCTACAATCAGTGTTACAGCGTATTAGGAGCCTGTCCGAGCAATGGGCCGCTAGAGGTGTCAGGAGGCATTGGCAGCCTGCGTCAGCCTGTCTCCGATCAGCGAACCGACCTTCCTCCGAAACAGATACAATCCGCCTTGCCGGATTCCCAGAGCCAGCAGAGTCCAGACTGCAGATACGCCAAGCGCCTTGACGATAGAGTAGATGTCGAGTTGCCATTCCAGGTAAGTGATGGCCGGGAGCGCCGCCAGGGTCGCCAGCTGCGTAGACAACGTACGCAGCAGGGCGCCCCCTTCTTGCACCTGCTGGAGCACCTGACTGACCGCCGTCGAGTGCTTTGTGCTCAGCTCCTCACGCCTGGTTTTTTCGAGTCCAAGAAACGCACGAGTCCACCTGGTCAGCACATCGCCATCCGGTTGAACGAGGGATTCCGCATAGATTTTCGAGTCGTCGCCACAGGAGCGCACGACCCACCCTCCTGTCTGCATTTCGACCGCTAGATCCTTGAGGCGGGGGACAAGCTTCAGTAGATCCCACAGAACGCAGATGGATCGAAGAAGAATCAGGAACTTGGTAGGTAGGTTCTTGAGAACTTCGAGCGTCAACTCGCTTCTGTCCTATCCGTTCTTTCTGAATAGTGCCTTGCCGAGATCGCCAACGAGGCGCGTCACCAGCTCGAACATCGTCGTCCAATGCTTGACACCCGTCTCAACCATCTCTTGGTGAAGCGGAACGATGCGCTCCAATTCTTCCTTGGTCAGGCTGCTACGAATGCGTGTGACGATGTCGCCGTCGATCTGGACGACGGTCTGCATCTGAACGCTCTCGACGCCGATCTCCCAGATCTTACGCACGGCTATGAGGTGTTCTGGTTGGGGCGTTTTTCTTTTCTCCCCTCCCTTCAGCTCCGCCGCAAGGTTGGCATTCAGCCAACTTCGTGTACGGCCTGTTTTCCAACTTTCCCCTTTTTCAGACACGAGTCTAGCCCAGGGGTGCTCCTCGTCGTGCATCTGCTTGAGGATTCCCTTGATCTGGTCCGAACTTCGACGGATACGGTAGAGAATTACCTTGGTTTCGTCTAAAACACCCTCTTCCCGTGCCTCGACGAAATGATCGAGGACCTTTTTTGAGCACCACCGGAGTTTGTCGAAACTGTCCCAGCCATTGTCGATCTGACGGTCGCCGGGGAAAGAGTCAGAGGACGGTCCAAAAACGGGTGTCCAGTTTTTGCGCTCAAGCTCGCCTTTTTCCCAGATTGCTCCCAGATCGACCTTGACGTCGAGCAGCAGGAAGGACCAGTACTTCTCGATCACGTCGAGGAGGGCGTGTGGCAGCGCGGGAGCCTTCCGAGCCGAAATACCATCCTTGAGGATGGTATTCGTCTCGATATTCATCAGGTCGTGACCAAAGTCACCCAATCGGTCCCTAAACGATCTGTTATCTCCCGCCACAGTATTGATCCTTTCGATTCAACAGAAGGCCATAGCGTACGTCAGGGGTTCTTCACATCTTCGCGGTCCTTGATCTTATCCCAGAGCAGATTCACGATCTTGGCCAGCGTCTCCACGTTGTTGGCGACGATCTCCTGGGCCAGCTTTACCTGCGCCTGGTGAAAATCCCGCAAGATGGGATCGTCGGCCGACATGTAATCCTTGTGCAGGGCGTTCTTGATGTCGCCCTCGATCAGGTTGATCGAGGTGACCGCGCTTTTCTGGTCGTCCTCGTCGAGAGTCACCTCGAGGTCCGTATACAACTTCGTGACCGTGACGTCGCAGACCGTGGTCACCACTCGTAGATCGACGATGTGGCGAATCGCCTGGACCACGCTGTCGAGGAGTCCCGGATCTTTTGCCCCATTGGTTTTGGTCAACTCTTCACCGTTACCCATCTTTTTTTTCCTTCCAGGTTTGCCTGACTTTCAGTCTCATTAGCCCCGCCCCCGGGAACGCTGGTCCTATTCCAGAAACAAAATTCGACCGGGATGGGAGATCTCGCCGCTGTCCAGCTCTCTCCTCGAAACTGGGAATCATGCAGGTGACAAGTCAAGACGCTTCGCCCGGGCTGTGGGGCCGTTCGCGGCTCTGCCGGAGCTGGTTTCGTCATACTGGTAGTTCATCCGTTCTGGCACTGCTCACCTGCCGTCGCGCATCCGGCCCTTCACACCTTTGCCGGTAACTGAAACTTGGGATGGTATTGGCGCGTTAGCAACTGGTTGGCTTCCTTGTCCCCGGGGAAAGTTTCCGTCTTCGGATCGAACCTCAGCTCTCTGCCCAGACGGTAAGAGATGTTGCCCAGGTGGCAAAAGGCGTTGGAAAGGTGGATGTCCTCGATCTCGGCGTTCAGGATGTCAGGCCGTCCCTCGCGAATGGCCTGGATGAAGTTGCTGAACTGGATGCGGTCGACCTCTTTGAATCCCTTTCCCACCGGCGGCAGATTTCCCACCTCCGGTTCCGGCTTCTTGCTGCCTCCCAGGAAGATTTCAAAGCTCCCACCGGTCAAGATCCGCATGTGTCCCCTGGTGCCGTAGAAGTGCCAGCTCGTGGGTTCACCCGTGTAGTGGCCGCGGATCTCTCCCACCAGTAGGGTTCCATCGGGATACTGATGGGTCGCGGTCAGGGTATTGGGAGTCTGGGCTTGATCCCGGTAGCCGAAGCGGCCTCCCACGGTGGCGATGCGGGTAGGAAGTCCCTTGGACCTGCCCAAACCCCAATGGCAGATATCCACCAGGTGGCTCCCGTTGTTCCCCATTTCGCCGCCTCCGAAGTCCCAGAACCAATGCCAGTTGTAGTGGACTAGATTCTCGTGAAAAGGCTGCTCCACTGCGGGTCCCCGCCAAAGGTTCCAATCCAAAGAATCGGGTGGCGCTGAGGGTTTCTTGAAGCCAATGGACTCGCGCGGCCCACAAAGGAGCCAGCGGGTCATGTAGATGTCGCCAACGATCCCGTCGTGAATCATTCCAATGGCCTTCCGGAAGTTGGGATGCGAGCGGCGTTGGGTCCCTCCCATGACGACGCGCCGATACTTCCGAGCTGCCTGGACCAGCATCCGACCTTCCTTCAGATTGTGGGAGATCGGTTTCTCCGCGTAGGCATGTTTGCCCGCCTGGCAGGCCAGGATTCCAGCCGGAGCGTGCCAGTGATTGCAGCAAGTCATGATCACGGCATCGATCTCGGGATCATCCATGATCCGCCTCAGGTCTACCTCGTCGGCGGGTCTTCGCCCTGTCAGGGTTTCCAGCTCGGCGGCCCACTTCTCCCTTCGGTTCTGGTCCGGATCACAGACCTTGACCACCTGGACCCGGTCCAGAGCGTCCACCGTCTTCATGACGCTCCCACCCCGACCACCCATGCCGATGATGGCGACGTTGATACGGTCGTTGGCCCCAGCCCAGGTGGCAGGGCCCACCAGGGAAGCGGCTCCGGCAGCCAGTGTCGTGTTTTTCAGAAACTCTCGACGCTTGAGATCCGCCATCACACAGTCCTTTCTCGATCTACGTTCCCTGGATCAAAGATCTTGAGAGACACGATAGTCCACCACCTCGATACCGTCAATGCGCTGTTTGAGTGTCCTCCCTCCCCCTTGCCTCTGCCTTTGCCCTTGCCCTTGCTTCGTATTCGTCCTCTATACTTTCTTGAAATCGTGTCGCAGCTGACCCGGTTGGCCCCGAGTCTCGACGCAAGCAGCAAATCGGTCAGGCAAAAGGCAGAGTCAAAGGGAAGGGAGCCCGTGATATCATCTGCCGAGTTCTGCGAGTGCTCCCAAGCATCAGACGCTTGGGAGAGTCAACATGCGTGTCCGACTAGGCTTGAAGATCTCCAGGCGCGACGGAGTTGGGCTGTACGCGGCTCTGTACCGCCCTGACGAGGGCGATCAGGATCCCTACATCCTGACCATCATTCCACGATGAACCGAACCAACAACCCAATTCGAGTTGGCGCCGATGTAGGCGGAACCTTTACCGATGTGCTGTTGCTGGATGGCAGTGGCACCCTCTGGACCCACAAGCTGCCGTCTACTCCACCCAACTTCGACCAGGCAGTCGTCGATGCGACTAGGCGATTGTTGGCTCAAGCCCAGGCTTCGGGCGCTGAAGTCGGCCAGTTTGCCCACGGCACTACGGTGGCGACCAATGCCGTTTTGGAGCACCGAGGTGCCAAGACGGCGCTGATTACCACCAGGGGTTTCAGGGATGTTCTGGAACTGCGCCGCGTCCGGGCTCCCCAGATCTACGACTTGTTCTTCGTGAAGCCGGAGGTGTTGGTGGAGCGGTACCTGCGACTTGAAGTATCGGAGCGAATTGCGGTCGACGGTGAGGTGCTGATACCCCTGAAGCAGAAGGATCTGTGGAGCATCAAGGAGAAGATCGAGACTGAGTCGGTCGAATCCGTTGCCGTGGCCTTGCTTCACTCCTATGCTTTTCCTGAACACGAGATTGCAGTGGGAGAGTTTCTCCGCGAGCAGTTCCCGGGCATTCCTATTTCCCTTTCGCATCAGGTTCTACCGGAGCGGAAAGAATACGAGCGCACTGCTACCACCGTAGTCAATGCCTACGTCCGTCCCACCATGGAGGGCTACCTCCAGGCGCTCCGAGACGGATTACGCCAGCAGGGAATCGATGCCCCGCTGCTGATTATGCAGTCCGCGGGCGGTTTGACTCCGGAGGACGATGCCGCTCGGCGCCCAGTGTTCATGTTGGAGTCGGGTCCTGCGGCCGGTGTCCTGGCAGCCTCCTTCGTAGGGGATCGCCTGGGGATCAAGGACCTTATCACGCTGGATATGGGGGGGACGACGGCCAAATCCTCAATGATTGAGGAGGGCCGGATCGGCTACAGCTCGGAGTACGAAGTAGGTTCCTCACTGTCGGTGGGAAATCGACTCGTCGGCGGTGGGGGCGAGCTTATCCGGGCTCCCAGCATCGACATCGGTGAAGTAGGAGCCGGTGGTGGCAGCATAGCCTACCTGGACCCGGCCGGCGGTCTTCGCGTCGGACCCCGAAGCGCTGGCGCGGTTCCCGGGCCTGTGTGCTATCAGCGTGGAGGCACCGAACCCACGCTAACCGACGCCAATGTAGTGCTCGGATACATTCGGCCGGGGGAACTGGCGGATGGTGAGGTCACCATCAGCCCGACGGCCGCAGAGAAGGCTATTGTCGAAGTCATCGCAGAACCCTTGGGTATGAGTGTCGTCCAGGCGGCAGAGGGGATTCATCAGATCGGCAATGCTCGCACCATGAGAGCTTTGCGAGCGGTGTCCACGGAGCGCGGCCGCGATCCGCGCATCTTCACTCTCATGGCTTTCGGCGGCTCTGGACCGATCCATGCCGCCGGTCTGGCTCGCGAATTGGGCATCAGCTGGGTGATCGTGCCTCCCCTGCCCGGTCTATTCAGTGCGTTGGGGCTGCTTTGCTCTGGGATCGAACACCACGATGTCCGCAGCTGTCTTCTCTCGGGCAGCGAACTGACGGCAGCGGCCTTGCAGGATATCAGAGCCGAGATGGCCCAACGCATGCTGGATCAATTCAGGCATGAGGGTTTCGAGGCTGAAGAGGTGCAGCTGCAGTGTCATTGCGATGTTCGCTTCAAGGGTCAAACCTCGGAAATCCGGCTCGAGATTGTTGAAGAGCAGATCAATGATGCCGCCCTTGCGCGACTCTGCTTCGCCTTTCAAGAGGAGCACCAACAGCTCTACGGCCACGGCTCGGATCCCGAAAATCCGATCCAAGCGGTTGCCGTCCGACTGATCGGCCGGGCTGGTGAGCCCTCAAGGGATCAAGTGCTCAAACCCGCTCCCTATCCGGAGAAGGCTGGACTCACCAGGGATGCCTGCTTTTCGGGAGAAGTGATGGAGACTCCCGTGCTAGCAAGGACGCAGCTGACAGAGTCCAGGCAGGGGCCACTGCTCATCGATGAATACGATTCGACGATCGTGGTTCCACCCGACGCTACCGTCCAGCTGGATGAAGCGGGAAATGTCATGATGGAGTTAGCAGATGTCTGAGATCGATCCGATCACACGCGAGATCATGCAGAACGCACTTTCGTCGGCAGCCGACGAGATGTCTCTGGCCCTTTATCGAACTGCCTATTCCACCATCGTGCGTGACTGCCTCGACTACTCCACTTCACTGTGTGACGCCGACGGCAACATGATTGCACAGGGCGTGACCATTCCTCTCCACCTTGGCTCTGTCCCCCACGCGATGGAGACTCTCCTGGAGAAATTCGGCGACTCCATGGAGCCGGGAGACGTCTTCATCATGAACGATCCCTTCGGCGGGGGGATGCACATTCCTGATATTTACATCGTGAAGCCGATTTTCTGGGAAGGGAAGAAGGTCTCGTTCTCGGTGACGACTGCCCATCATCTCGATCTAGGGGGGAGATTGCCGGGAAGCTCAGCCTGCGACAACACCGAGATTTTCCAGGAAGGACTCCGCATCCCCTGGCTCAGGTTCTATCATCGCGGTGAGCCGGATGTGGCCATTCATGAACTGATCCGGACCAATGTGCGGGTACCCGAGTTTACCCTGGGTGATCTCAGAGCGCAGGTCGCTGCTTGCAACATCGGGGAGCGCTCGATCCACCAAATCATCCGACGCTACGATCCGCAGATCTTCGCAGATTGCGCCGCTGATTTGATCGTCTACACTGAGCGCTTGATGCGAGCCGAGATTGCTTCCTGGCCCGATGGCAGTAATAGTTTCGTAGATTATATGGACAGCGACGGGGTGGGTGGTCCCAGGGTTCGTCTAGAGGTACGGGTCACCATCGAGGGAGACACGCTGACGGCGGACTTTACCGGCACCGATCCTCAGGTCAGGGGAGCTCTGAACAGCACTCTTTCCTTCACCATTGGGGCTGTGGCGGTGTGTGTGCGCTGTGCCATGCGCCAGGATCTGCCCAATACCGCTGGAATGTTCCGTCCACTTCGCGTCATCACCGAGCCCGGAAGCGTGGTGAACGTGGTGATGCCAGGCGCTTCCTCGATGCGCGGCGTTACCGGATTTCGTATGGTCGACACCGTCTTCGGTGCCCTGGCAGGACTGCTGCCCGACCGTATTCTAGCCGCCGGGGAAGGGGGCAATACGCTGGTGGTCATCGGGGGGAAACGTCAGGACGGCTCGCCCTATGTGTACTACGAGCTGCTCACCGGGACCTGGGGCGGCCGACCCGATCGGGATGGCAACGACGGATTGTGCAATCCTATCAACGTAGCCAGCAACATCCCCATCGAGCAAGCCGAGGCCGAATATGCCTTGCGCATCAATCGCTATGGCCTGGTTGGCGACTCAGGTGGGGCCGGGAAGTATCGTGGTGGTCTGGCGGTCGAGAGGGAATGGGAACTGCTGGAGGGCGAAACCCACCTGGCCATTCGTTCGGATCGTCGCGACCATCCCCCCTATGGACTCAACTCAGGCAGACCGGCAAAGGGATCCATGAGCGTCCTTATGCATGCGGACGGAGAAGAAGTACTGCCCACCATGATCTCGACCACCATGAAAGCCGGTGAAACTCTCCACCACCGGCAAGCAGGGGGTGGAGGCTGGGGCGATCCCCTGCAACGCGAACCCGACGTCGTAGCCAGAGACGTGAAAAACGAGAAGGTCTCGGTCCAGGCTGCCCGGGATGACTACGGAGTCGTACTGGATCCATCATCGGGAGCCGTAGACCAAGAGGCCACCGAGGCCTTGAGACGCCAGGGCGAGGGTTAGCCGTCCGGATCCCGCTCCGCCACCGGCTGCGCCGGATCATTAGAGAAAGAAACTTCGGCAGGCGTGGCGGTGGGCTCCAGGCCGCCGTCAGAGCCAAAGGCTCGGAAATAAGACTTCGGCCTGGAGGCCAAAGCCACGCTCGCAAATGAAGTTTCAGGTTAGCCTCGCCTCCGGCTGCGGACCGCCGGATCATTCGAAAAAGAAACGTGCGACGTTCCGACGTGTAGACGTTCCGACGAATTCTTCAGGTTTCAGGTCAGAGAAGGACCTGGACGGTCCGGCCTATGCCAGCAGCTTGTCTACTACCTTCCCGCTGACGTCGGTGAGGCGGAACTCCCGTCCCTGAAAGCGGTAGACCAGGCGGGTATGGTCCAACCCCATCAGCTTCAGGATGGTGGCGTGCAGGTCGTGGACGTGGATTGGCTCCTCCACGATCTCGTAGCCGAGCTCGTCCGTTTCCCCGACGGTGATCCCGGGTTTGATACCGCCTCCGGCCAGCCACATGGTGAAGGCGTAGGGGTGATGGTCTCGACCGGGGTATTTCCCGGGGTGTTCGTTCATGGGGGTGCGTCCGAATTCTCCGCCCCATACCACCAGGGTTTCGTCCAGCAGACCTCGATCCTTGAGGTCCTTCAGGAGCGCGACGGCAGCCTGGTCGGTTTCCATGCAGCGTGTCTTCAATCCGGCGTCGTGGGTGATAGAGCCCATCGCCACCTGCCCATGGTGGTCCCATCCGTGGTGGTAGAGCTGAACGAAGCGGACACCCCGCTCTACCAGCCTCCGAGCCAGCAGGCAATTGTTGGCGAAGGACACCTTGCCTGGCTCGGTCCCGTACAGCTTCTGGATGTGTTCGGGCTCCTGCTCGATTTCCATCAGCTCGGGGACGCTGGTCTGCATCCGGTAGGCGAGTTCGTAGGAGGCGATTCGCGTCTGGATCTCCGGATCCCCCACCGCTTCGTAGCGCCTCTGGTTCAGCCTCTTCAAGCTGTCGAGGGAGCGCCGCCGCATCTGCCGGCTCATCCACTCGGGATCGGAGACGAACAGCACCGGATCACCCTGGGACCGGAATTCTACCCCCTGGTAGAGGGTGGGCAGAAAGCCCCCACCCCAACACGAGTTGCCCGCGAAAACCTGGACGGGACCCGACTGCAGCACCACGAAACCCGGAAGATCGACGTTTTCGCTGCCCAGACCATAGGTCATCCAAGACCCCATGCTGGGACGCCCGACTAGCTGATGGCCCGTGTTCATGAAGAGCTGAGCCGGAGCGTGATTGAACTGCTCGGCGTGCAGAGACTTGACAATGGCGATGTCGTCCACCACCTCAGGCAGGTGGGGCAGCAGTTCCGAGATCGCAGCACCCGAGTTTCCATGGCGCTTGTAGGCATAGGGGGAGCCCAGAATCTGGGGGGTACCTCGTAGGAAGGCGAAGCGCTTTCCCGCCAGCGTTCCCTCCGGAACCTCCTGGCCGTCCAGTTGGTTCAGCTTGGGCTTGTCTTCGAACAGGTCGATCTGGGAAGGTCCGCCCGACATGAAGAGGAAGATGATGTTCTTGGCCTTGGGCGCAAAGTGGGAAGGCCTGGCTGCCAGAGGATTCTTCGGGCCCAGCGATGGGGCTGACAAGAGATTCTGGTCCATGAGTCCCGCCAGGGCGACGGATCCGATGCTCATGCCGCCGTTGAAGAAGAAGTGGCGGCGGGTGATGGCTTTAAGGGCCTCTGTCTTGC
Organism: Acidobacteriota bacterium; assembly: GCA_047514575.1. Taxonomy (GTDB): domain Bacteria; phylum Acidobacteriota; class UBA6911; order RPQK01; family JAJDTT01; genus CAUZIZ01. The sequence continues at coordinate 16,243 of JAKZYH010000571.1, forward strand.
GGTTCATGGTTGTTTCCTCTGACTTCAAGGCCGGGAGATGGTCTCGTCCAGGTTCAGCAGAACCTGGGCCACGGAGGTCCAGGCGATGAGGTCCCTGGTCGGGGTCTCGGTGGCCGCGGCACTGCCGGCCACTGGGTCTGCAGTTTGAGAGCGAAGGTGCCCCAGCTGATCGCGATAAAGGGAGGTCAACTCTTCCACCTCCTCCTGCTCAGGCCTCCGGCCCAGACTGAGACGGAAGCCGTGGGTGATCTTTTTCTCCACCTCTGGACCCGCTTCCGAAACCATTCGTCGGGCCAGTCCTTGAGCCGCCTCCAGGAACATCTCGTCATTCATGAGGTTTAGAGCCTGCAGTGGCGTGTTGGATCGGGTGCGAGTCACACAGGTGGTCTCCCGGCTGGGAGCGTCGAAGTTGGCGTAGAAAGGGAAGGGTCGGATGCGCTTCAAGAAGGTATAGAGGCCTCTACGATAGCGGTCCTCGCCTGCCCCTGTAACCCAGGTGTCGGCGACGTAGAGGTTGTCCCAGAGACCATCCGGCTGTGGTGGGAAGACACTGGGCCCATACATTCGCAGGCTCAGCAGTCCCGCGATGCTCAAGGTGTTGTCCCGGATCATCTCGGCGTCCATGCGGAACCGGGGTCCCCGGGCGTAGAGTTCGTTGTAGGGATCTTTCTCGAGAAGCTGGGGCGTCACCCGAGTGTCCTGTCGATAGGTGGCTGAGGTGACCATCAGACGGTGCATCGCCTTCATCGACCAGTCCTGTCTCACGAACTCGGTGGAGAGCCAGTCCAACAGCAGAGGATGGCTAGGTCGGGCTCCCTGGGTTCCCAGGTCCTCCGCCGTCTTCACCAGAGGCCGACCGAAGTGGTGGTTCCAGAACCGGTTCATGGTGACGCGGCCTACCAGAGGGTTGTCCGGCGATACCAGCCAGCGGGCGAGGGTCAGGCGGTTGGGCGAGCCCTCTTCTTGGGGCAGTGGATGAAATACAGCGGGCACGCCTGGCTGCACTTGCTTGCCCGGATTGAGAAAGCTCCCCTTGACAAAGATGTGGGTTTTTCGCGGCTTATCCAACTCTTTCATCACCAGGCTGTTGGGTGAGGTGAGCTGGTTCCAGAAGGTCAGCAGTTCGGCCTGTCTCGCTCGGACCGGCTCCAACAGGGGGGCAATGGATCGGTAGTGCTCGGCGAGAGTCCTCTCTTGCTCCTCGGTTCTCTGGTCGCGGGGAACCAATAAGACTCTCTCGACCCAGGTCGGGAGCTTGACGTTTCGGGCGGGATCCGCCTCCTGCGCTAGCGAGAGTCGGAATCGACCTATGATCTCCTTCGGATTCTTCCCTTCGTGTCGGATCCGAAAAGTAAGACGGGTCCCTCCTTCGAATCCGATGGGAGTCTCGGGGAGAAAGATGGCTTGGCGATCTACTCTAAGCTTGTCCTGGTCGCCTGCGATGGACCAGCCCGTACTCGAAGCTCCGTCCAGGGTTCTGCGAATGTCGAACTCTCCACAACCTCCCCCTTTTTCATACTCGGCAGCGGCAGAGTCGAAGCGGATAGGGCTAGGTGGGTCCGACGATCGGAGAGGTGCGGCGCTGACTTCGAGATCACTGAGGTGAAACTCCCCGCTGGGACTTCTACTGGAGCCACCGTGGGGCAGGCTGGGATGGGTCAGGGTCTCCAGGCGGAGGGCCGTAATGTTCTGGGCCTGGGTCTCGGCTGTTACCAGGTACGTATCCCTGGCAGGCGTCGGTCCTCCGGCTAGAAGGGAGCCGTCCTCCAGCTTTTTCAGATCGGTGTCGGCCAGCGAAAGGTAGGTAACGGGGTCGAGCAGGCTCCAGGCGACGAGGTTGCTACCCTTCTCAGCCTCCCATGCGGCCTGGGCGGTCTCAAGCTCTGGGGTCGAACGCTTCAGAGTTGCTTTGAGCTGGACGACTTCCTGCTCTACGTCGGATCGCTGCGGCTTCAGGTAATCGGGGGGTGCGAGGGTGAGGCTGGCATCTTTGGGTCTGATCTTCTTTACCCGGTTGTTCTCGTCCATGGTGCTGTTGAAGAAGGCGAACATCCGGAAATACTCTTCCTGGCTGAAGGGGTCGTACTTGTGGTCATGGCACTGGGCGCAGCCAAGGGTGCTCCCCAACCAGACGGTGGCGGTGGTCTCGACGCGATCGAGGATGGCCGCCACCCGGTATTCCTCGTCGTCGGTGCCTCCTTCGGTGTTGATCATAGTATTGCGGTGAAAACCGGTGGCGATCTTGAGTGAAATCTCATCACAGGAGCCCCGGCAATTGGATTCGGGTAGCAGATCGCCGGCGAGTTGCTGGATGGTGAACTGGTCGAAAGGCAGGTCCGAGTTCAGCGCCTTGATTACCCAATCCCGGTAGGGCCACATGCTGCGGCGCCGATCGTGGATGTAGCCGTTGGTGTCGGCATAGCGGGCCAGATCCAGCCAGGGACGAGCCCAGCGCTCACCATAGTGAGGAGAAGCAAGCAGTTTGTCTACGAGTTTCTCGTAGGCGTCGTCGTCGGGATCCGCTACAAAGGCGTCCACTTCCTCTGGCGTCGGAGGCAGACCGATCAAGTCGAGCTTTACTCGGCGAATCAGGGTCTCTCTGGAAGCTTCGGCCGCGGCCTCGAGGCCTTCTTGTTGCAGCCGGTTGAGGATGAATCGATCGATGGCGTTCCGCACCAAGCCGGGCTTCGCCGGCTCCGTTGGAATCGGCCTCACTGGCTTTACGTAGGCCCAATGTTTCTCGGTAGGTTCAGACTCGGCCTCGATGCTGTCCGGCCACTCGGCCCCCTGATCCAACCAGGTACGGATGAGCCCGATCTCGTCCGCGGCAAGCTGGCCCGAAAGGGGCATGGGCGAGCCCTCAGCCTCACCTAGGAGCTTCTGGTAGAGAAGACTGCCCACGCTGTTTCCCGGGAGGATGGCAGGTCCTGATTTCCCCCCCTCGAGGGCAGGCTCTCTGCTGTCCAGTCGGAGCCCGTTCATCTGTTTCTCCGACCCGTGGCACTGGTTGCATTTGGTCTCAAAGATGGGTCGAATGTCCTTAACGAAGTCCACCGGAGGCGAAGAAGCTTCGGCTCCACCCACCATGCCCAATGCCCCAAAGGGAAGAAGCAGCACAGCAGACCGAACCCGTCGAACAAAAGTCTCTTCCATGATGTCGGCTCCGCACTCAAATCGATTCCCACCAAGTATAGCGAAAGTGGACGTATCCGCAAAGACAGGCGGCTCGGACAGCTGGCCCTGGTGATCGTTATCGCCTCTTTCTTCGGCTCGCTGCATCGGGTCCCCAGAAATTGACAACTCCGGACCCGTGGGATAGCCTCCATCTCCAGGAGATGAACATGCCAAGCAAAAGCCTTCCCCTTGTTGTTACG
>JAKZYH010000572.1:0-5480 GCA_047514575.1 Acidobacteriota bacterium
TCTTGACGTCTCGACTGGTCATCCACGCGACGATTGATCCTAGGAACAGCGCGAGGTTCAAAGCAGGTCTCGGCATATCTGCAACATGTCCGGACTCGTCGAGATAGTGCTGCATGTCTGTGACCCACGTCTCCGGCATGCTTTGCTCCGAGTCTCCTTCTACCTCGGTCTAACGGTCAGACCGATCAGCTGCCGACCGAAGGACGGTCCGACTGGATCGGCCTGTTAGCATGTCTCCTCGGCTTCCGCTACCTCAATGCACGGAATCATGATTCGCATGATACGCACGATTTCCTCGTACTTTTCAGCCGTCGCGTCAAAGTTCACCTCCACCTCGGCTGCTTTCCTGCGCGGCAGTTCGAGCCAGAACCGGTTCCGATCCAGCCTGGCACGCCGCACCCTGAAGTGACCGATGTAGTCTTCGTCATGAGTCTCAAGGTAGCAGAGATCGCCACCGGGCTCCTCGAAATGCCGTTGGAGGAGTACGTATGCACCGAGCCCGTCTTCCTCGGCTTCGAAGAGCACCTGATAGCCATCACAGCTCCCTGAAGCAGACACATGATCCAGTCGAATCTCCATCCGCGCTGCTCACGTCATGCTAACTTCTGTTTATATGGTTTCCCGGTTGAGGTCCGTTTTTCTCCCCGGTACAGGCTGGTGCCGCCGGTTGAGAGGCAGAAGGTATGGCGAGTCTCGATCTAGTGCCGGGCTGTTGTCATTAGTTTTCCGAGCTCAATCGCGCCTGATGCAGGCGCGCGTGGGCGTCTCTCAGAACTTGAGAGGAGGGTCGAGCCGTCTCCGGCCTAGCATCCATGTCAGCGTCCCGCCGTGCGGCCTCGGCCGCCCATACGTCATCGTTCTCGCTGGCCGAGAGTTCATCCAAACTCTCGAGAAGCTTTCCCGCAAGGCGGGCCCTCGCCTTTGGATTCAATCTGAGGGCTTCAGCCTCTATTTCTTCTACGCCCATGTATTTATTCTACACGATCGAACCCAGGTACTTCGTACCTTAAGGTCTTGCAGAATCCTGGGGATTCCCTGTCAATCCGTCTTGTTGCGGTCCGCTTTCCGGTACTAGGTTCTAAGCCGTCGGTTGCCAGCTGACTTAGATTGGGAACGACGGGTTTTGGTTGCGGTCGTTCGTTCGGCATTTCCGGGGAAAATCTGACTGTCCGCTTTTAGGTTTCCGCCTAAAACCGGACGTTCGAATACTCCGCGGAAACGTCGAATAACCCACCCTATGATTGCAGAAAACCAGAGGATTCTTCCGCGCTGGAAATGCTGATAGTCGTCGCGAGCGACCTCATGCGAGTAGGGCTGAACGGCCCTTGGGCGTGTCTCGGATAAGAGGCCGCTTCAGCGGCCAGGCGCGAAGCGAATAGCCCCGGCGTTTACGCCGGGGTTGGTTCCTGTATGGAACTCCCAGAGGCCCTTTCAAGGGCCTTCTCGAACAACGGCTTTAGCCCGATGTCCCTATTTTCCGTCGCGAAAACCTGGGTTCCGTTGGCCTGGACTCCGCAGATTCATTGCGCCGATCGTTTTAGTTACTTGGGACTGCAAACACGGGTACCAGTCCCGACGGGGACAACTCTCATGGCGTCGAAGGTCTTCTCTGAGATCTATCTCCACCTGAGCTGGCACACCAAGTCCCACTGCGCGATCCTGCGAGGAGCCATTGAAGGACAGGTTCACGGATTTCTGCGGGGTCGAATCACTGCGACACGGGGAGCCTTCCTCCACGAAATCGGAGGCATCGAGGATCACGTCCACCTGGCCGTCAGGATTGCCCCGACGTTGGGGATCAGCGACTGGGTTGGGAAGCTGAAAGGTTCGAGTACCCACAACCTCAATCAAAAGCTGCGCCGGGGAATCCCGTTCGCCTGGCAGGAGGGATTCGGCGTTGTATCCTTCAGTCGAAGAGATCTGCCATTTGTCGTGGATTACATCCGCCGCCAGAAGGAGCGCCATCGCCGGGGGCAAACCATCGATCGGCTGGAACGCCTCTGGTCTGTCGGCTCTAGATCGTGCCCTGGCTAAAGCCTTTGTTCGAGAAGGCCCCTGAAAGGGCCTCAAGAGGGATGGATTGTCGACCAACTCCGGCGTAAACGCCGGGGCTATTCGCTTCGCGCCAGGCCGCTGAAGCGGCCTCTTGTCCCAGACACGCCACAGTGGCCGTTCAGCCCTACTCACACGAGGTCGGTCGCTACGACTATCAGCATTTCCAGAGCGGAAGAATCCTCTGGTTTTCTGCAACCATAGGGTGGTTCATTCGACGTTTCCGCAGAACATTCGAACGTCCGCTTCTCGAAAGCTGCCGTTCGATTGCGATCAAATCTGACGCTGTTTGTACGCAGATTCACTCCGCGATCGGCACGCGCCGCTCGAGTTCTTCAACCCAGTTGAGGACGACATGGATGGGTTCAGCCTTCCCTTCCACCGGTTCGATAAACAGAAATCTCTGGCCGTCGCTGGTGACGCAGTATTGATCGAACCCGGGGTACAGGTTGACACCTGTCTGGAAGAGAACCTTCGAGATGCCAGTCTCTAGTGTGGAACCGGCCTTTGCCTCTACGGATATCAACTTGCCGTCGAGCTGAAGGTAGAAGAGCTCTTTGCCGTCTCCTCTCCACAGGGCCTGACAGCCACCGTCTCTGGATATCTGCCTTCTGCCAGAGAAGTCTGGGAAGGAGGCGACGTACACCTCCGACCTCCCGGATTCGTTGGAGTTGTATGAGATCCATTTCCCGTTTGGAGAGATATGAAGCTCGTCTTTGTGAAAAGGGTCCTCAAGTAGGCGCCTCGGTTTTTCATCTTCGCCCAGTTGCCAGGCGTACACCGAATTCCTCAGAGTAGGCTGCATAGAGTCGAAAGAGTGGAAGACAATGGTACTTCCGTCCGGGGACCAGGCCTCGGGAAAGTACAATTTCTCGGAGTCAAACAGTGTTTCCACCTCGCTGCCACCCACACTCTTCTGGCACAGGACCCCCCGATCGCAAAAGAACGCTACTCGCTGTCCGTCCGGGGACCAGATGGGATCGGCATCCCGAGCAGGATGAAAGCTGAAACGAGAAAGAATGTCACTCGATAGTTCGAGCAACCAAATGTCCGACGTCCTGAACTGTCCTCTTTCTACCGCTACCCGCTTTTCGTCCGGCGAGAGAACAATCTGCTTGTAGATTCCAGGCTCGTTTACCCTGCCGATCAGCTTGCCCGATCGATCACGCCAAGCAAGGCTGTCGGTGCCTGGATCATCAACCGTATATACCAAGACGCCGTGGTCTGAAACAGAGAAGGAAGAGCCAGCCACTTGTTCGGCGATGGAAAAGGGCTCGCCCAGGACTTCCCACTTTGTGGTGTCGAATCGTTGGGCCATGAATGTCTCGCCGCGCATGAAGAGCAAATAACCAGGTGGTGCAAAGGCCAACCCAGAAGAAGAGGCGTTGACCAGGAACTTGCGTTCCTTGGAGTCAAGAGACCCTAGGTAGATCGCCGGTTCTTCTCCCGTATCTGTCGCGGCTCCATAAACAAAGCGGCGACCGTCCGGTAGGAAAACGGGGGAAAAATGACCTGTTTCCTGACGTGACTGGTCGAGTGCGGTTAGGACTGTCGCCTCACCTCCTGACGCAGAAATGCGGTAGAGCGGTCCTGCGGTTCGCGAAAAGACGATCGTCCCCTCCCGGTCCCAGGTCCCGTCTCTAAGAAAAGCAGTATCCGTGAGGGAAACAGGAGGTCCGCCTGAGACATCGATCTTCTTGAGTTTGCCATCTGCAAAGAATCCAATGGAGCGGGAGTCTGGAGACCAGAAGTATCCACCGTATCCAGCTGGACTCGGAACTCCACCCGTGCCTTGTAGTCTCTGGGCGATATCAGAATCCATCCTGCGCACCCAGAGTGACCACTTGCCATCGTCGTCGAGACCGCCAAAGACGATCTGCGTCCCATCGGGCGAAATAGAAGGGTTACCAACACGGGAAACCTTCTCAGGCGGAAAGATGGGAAAGCGGACGGTGCCCATTCCCTTGGGCGCCTCGCCAGAATCAACCAGCGCCAGTGTCAACGCGACGACTGTTTCAACAGCAACCAGGGCCCAGGGAAGGACTTGTCGCCAGTATGATCGAGGCGGACCTGCTTCAACTCCCAGAGGGGTGGTACCAAAAGGCTCACTGAGAACGAGGCTGATCTCGATCCGGGCATCAGCTATGTCGTGGAGACGGTCATGGGAATCTTTTTGGAGGCATCGTCGGAGTAGATCCCGGATTCTCCAAGGTGTTTTCTCAGGCAGCGCTTCCCAGTCCGGCTCCTTTTGAAGAACCTTGGCAATGCAGTCGGAGATCGTCTCTCCACCAAATTCTTGCCTACCAGTCAGAGCCTCATAGAGGACGCAGCCAAAGGCCCAGATATCGGTTCTCTTGTCTACGGGCTTACCACGGGCCTGCTCGGGACTCATATAAGCAGCTGTTCCCAGGATCACGCCGGCAGAAGTAATCTCGCCCGTTCGCGTGGGTGAGTCGGAGATGTCGGCAGCAGGGATCTCGCCCTCTAATGCCTTGGCTAGGCCAAAATCCAGAATCTTGACCTTCCCTTCGGGCGTGATCTTCACATTGGCTGGCTTCAGATCCCGGTGGATGATCCCGCTCTGATGGGCAGCTTCCAGGCCCTCGGCAATCTGACGGCAGACTTCTAAAGCCTCCCCAACGGGCAAGGGACCCTTGGCTAGACGCTGAGCCAGGGTCTCACCTTCGACCAGCTCCATCGCAAGAAAATGAACTCCATCCGAGTGCTCAAAGCTGTGTATGGCGGCAATGTTTGGGTGATTTAGGGAGGCTAGGAGCTGTGCCTCCCGCTCAAGGCGGGCGAGCCGGTCGGCGTCCTGGGTGAATTGCTCAGGCAGGACCTTGATAGCAACTTCCCGCTTCAGGGTCGTGTCCTCGGCCCGGTACACCTCTCCCATCCCGCCCTCGCCCAGCTTGGAGGTGATCTTGTAATGGGAGATGGTTTGTCCTATCAAACGGAGTCTCCAGGATTGAGGGAAGTCTATGTCGAGAATACTAGATCTTTGGGTCTGGAAGGGCAATGTCAGGGGACGACATATATAGAAATTGGAAGGATAGGCTGAATTCAATCCGCCTTTTCCGCTGACACTCAGAATATTGTTCGCTGCGAAGCTGGTCGCGTGCTTTAAACTGCCATCCTTGTCCTCATTTCTCTAAAAGCCGATCCATTCTCTTCAGCCACAAGCTCCCGTGATCGCCGCAGACAAGCCTTGGGAGACCCTCATTGCCTATTGCAGCATCTACCGGGACCCTGGGACTGGGCACTACCAGCTCTGGTATCAAGCGTGCCCGGGCTGCTACCTGTGCTATGCCACTTCCCGGGACGGGATCCACTGGACCAAGCCGGACCTGGGCCTGGTCGAGTTCCAGGGCAACAAGCACAACAACATCCTGATGCAGTGGGGCTACGGGGCGTCAGTGCTGGTCGAT
>JAKZYH010000573.1:0-20462 GCA_047514575.1 Acidobacteriota bacterium
AACTTGAAAATCCCAAGATACAAGAAACAAGATACAAACAAGCTCCAAATCACAAGCACCAAATTCCAAACGATCGCCTATCATCAACCCTTGGCGATCCGACAGAGCCGCGAACGACTTGAGCCGCTAGCAAAATGAGCCAGGTTCCGAGGAGAGAGCCGGACAACAGCAGAATCTCGAACAGGCGAATTTCGAAGGACTCCTGCGATCGTTGCCATCTCTTGGAGCCAGAGTTTCATTCTCGAATGATCGAGGCGACGAGAAAGATCGCCCAGAGTAAGATATGCTGTCACCGAACATTTTGAAGGGAACGATATGAAACTGACGTTGGCTACCTGCCAGTTTCCGGTGACTTCAGATATCGAGCGCAACTTTCGCTACATCTCCAGGCAGCTCCTGTCTGCCCATGCTCAAGGAGCCGAGCTAGTCCATTTCTCCGAAGCTTGTCTGGGAGCGTATGTCGGAGTCGACCGGGCTTCCTTCGAAGACTACCGCTGGGATCTACTTCAGAGACGAACGCAGGAGATTCTCGATTTGACGCGTCGTCTCAAGCTGTGGGTGATTCTGGGATCGAATCATCGTCTTTCGGGCAATCACAAGCCGCACAACAGTCTCTACGTGATCGATCCCCGAGGCTCAGTTGTCGACCGATATGACAAGATGTTCTGTACCGGTGACCGAAGCGGTACGGAGGATGACCTGAGCCACTATACGCCGGGTTCGAAGCTTGTTGTCTTCAAGGTCAAGGGGATCCGCTGTGGGCTTCAGATCTGCCACGATTTTCGCTATCCGGAGTTGTATCGGGAGTACAGTCGGAAGGGAGTTCAGCTCGTTTTCCATTCCTACCACAACGGTGGGATGACTCCCCAGAAGATCAGGGACAGCAAGAACGTCTGGAAGGTGATGGTCAAGGCCACGATGCAGGCCTATGCAGCCAGCAACTATGTCTGGATCAGTGTAAACAATACCACCCGACGCGAGAGCAGCGGCTCCAGCTTTTTGGTTCGTCCTGATGGTCACATCAGCGGAACTTTGCCGCTGCATCGCAGCGCTGTTCTGATCAGCACGATCGATACGGCGACAGAGTACTTTGACGCCTCCAAGGACTGGCGTCGCCGGGCCTTACGAGGTGTGTACCACAGCGGCACTCTAGTCCGAGACCGACGCTCAGAGGATCGGAAATGCCTCTGAAGCCAAGCCTGGTTCTGAAGGATCTGCAGCGGTCGGATCGGACGCTGGGGTGGGTCTGCGGGACGCACCTGATGTAGAATATGAGCAACTCGAATCCATAAACTGGAAAGGCCCTGGGATAGAAGGTCTCTATGAGCTGTGCGTTTTTCTTGCTGGCCAGCCTGGCGCTGAGTCTGACACCAATCTGGGCGGGATCGTCGCTGCCACCGGTCGATTTCAACCGGCAGATCCGGCCCATTCTGTCGAATCACTGCTTTGCCTGCCATGGCCCCGACGAGAAGGTCCGCGAGGCGGGTCTTCGTCTCGACCTGAAAGAAGGACTGTTCGAGAAGCGGGGAAAGTACCATCCGGTGGTGCCGGGCGATTCTTCCAAGAGCCGTCTTTTCCAACGGATCAGTGCCGAACACGAGGCCGCCCGAATGCCTCCTCCTCGGTTCGACCGGAAACTCTCTCAGGAGCAGGTCGACCTGATTCAGCGTTGGATAGAAGAAGGAGCTCAGTGGCAGAATCATTGGGCCTTTGTAGCTCCCAGGAGGCCGGTGGTTCCCAGGGTCGGGAACCGCTCCTGGGCCAGAAACCCGATTGACAGTTTCATTCTGGCCCGACTGGAGAAAGAAGGGTTGGAGCCCTCACCCGAAACCGACCGTGTCGCCCTGCTGCGAAGGGTGACGCTGGATCTGACAGGCCTTCCTCCCAGTCTGGATGAGATCGACGCTTTCTTGAGCGATGATTCGCCTGATGCCTACGAGAAAGTGGTGGACAGGCTGCTGGGATCGCCCCATTACGGGGAGCGTATGGCCATGGAGTGGCTCGACGTTGGCCGCTACGCCGATACCCATGGTTTCCACATCGACAGTCATCGCGACATGTGGTTGTGGCGGGACTGGGTCATTGACGCCTTCCAGAAGAACCTCTCCTTCGATCGCTTTACGATCGAGCAGCTTGCTGGAGATCTTTTGCCCGGCGCCACCCGGGAGCAAAAGATTGCCACCGGCTTCAATCGCAACCACATGATCAACTTCGAGGGTGGAGCCATCCCGGAGGAGTATCAGGTGTAGTATATGGTAGATCGCGTCAACACCACCTCTACGGTTTGGATGGGTCTTACCATGGGCTGCGCGCGCTGCCACGATCACAAGTACGATCCCATCAAGCAGCGTGAGTTCTACCAGTTTTCGGCCTTCTTCAACACCATTCCAGAGAAGGGCCTTGACGGCCGAAAGGGTAATGCAGCTCCCTTCCTGCAGGTTCCCTCGCCCAGCCAGGAGCAGCTCCATGAGGATCTGAAACAGAGAATCCGTTGGATCGAATCGGAAATGCCGGAGGAGAAGGTGACCAGCCTGATGGAGCAGTGGGAGAAGTCGGGATTGGATCGGATTCCCCGAAATCCCACTCGCGAGCTATTGGCTCATTACGAGCTCGACGGCCACACCGCCGACACCACCGGGCTCTACCGACACGGCAGGGCCAGGGGAGAAAAACTGGAATATCAGGAGGGCAAAGTAGGGTTGGCCGCCAAGTTCAACGAACGCAACCGTGTGGATCTTGGTGATCTAGGAGACTTTGAGTCGACCGATGCTTTCTCGATCGGCCTCTGGGTGAACAACAGTAGCGAGTATGATAGAGCTCTTATCGCCCGGATGGATGATTCCAACGAGGGCCTGCGGGGATACGATCTCTTCCTGGGAGACTTCACGGACTTCGACGGGCCCAAGTTCAGCGGGCCGCTGTTGATGGCTCATCTGGTCCACGAATGGCCCGAGAATGCTCTGAAGGTGCGCACTCTCCGGCCGGTTTCGTTGGGCTCCTGGCACCACCTTGCGTTTACCTACGACGGATCCGGCAGGGCAGCTGGCCTAAGACTCTACAAGGATGGAGAGCTACAGGAAGTAGAGGCGGTTCACGACAGTCTCGAGGGGTCAATCAGAACCTCGGCACCTCTCCATCTGGGTCAACGGTTGAACAAAAGCAGTTTCAATGGCCAGATGGACGAAGTACGTATCTACGGACGCGAGTTGGAGGCTGATGAAGTTCGGCAACTTGCGATCTATCAGCCTGTCCGGGCTAATTTGAAAGTACTGCCGGAAGACCGAACCGAAAGTGAGCAGCAAGATCTAAGAAGCTACTACCTCCGGAAAGAAGCGCCAGTTCGCTACCGGGATATGTATGCCAGACTCGTTGCCCTGCGTGAGCAGGAAACAGCACTGGAGAAGGCCATCCCCACGACCATGGTGATGGAGGAAATGGAAGACCCCCGGGAGACCGCGGTTCTGGACCGAGGCGACTACCGGAATCGTGGTGAGAAAGTTCTGCCTGGTGTTCCCTCGGCACTCCCGCCGCTTCCCCCGGATGTTCCCGCTAATCGTCTGGGGCTGGCGAAGTGGTTGGTTCGCCCCGACCATCCGCTGACTGCGCGGGTAACCGTCAACCGTTACTGGCAGATGTACTTTGGGAACGGTTTCGTCAAGTCAGTAGAGAACTTTGGCTCTCAGGGAGATGCTCCCAGCCATCCCGAGTTACTGGATTGGCTGGCAACGGAGTTCCGCAGCGGCTGGGATGTCAAGAACCTGCAGCGGTTGATCGTGACGTCGGCCACCTACCGTCAATCCTCGCGAGTGACACCTCAACTTCTGGACCAGGATCCAGAGAACCGCCTGCTCGCGCGGGCGTCCCGCCTTCGTTTGTCGGCCGAGGCAGTCCGAGACAATGCCCTGGCGGCGAGTGGGCTGCTGAATCGACAGATCGGGGGTGCTAGCGTCTTCCCCTATCAGCCCGGTGGTCTGTGGAAGGAGATGGCCTACGGCCAAAAGTACACCGCCCAATACTATCAGCAGAGCCAGGGGCAGGATCTCTACCGCCGCACCATGTATACCTTCTGGAAGCGCACCATTCCCCCTCCTACGCTGGTGGCATTCGATGCGCCCGATCGCGAGACCTGTACCGTTCGCCGGGCTCGCACGAATACGCCGCTTCAAGCCCTGATCCTGATGAATGATCCTACCTATGTGGAGGCCGCTCGCGTCCTCGCGGAGCGAATCATGAGGAAGACTCGACTCGCCGTAAACGAACGGATCGATCTGGCTTTTCGTCTTGCCACGGCACGCCATCCCACGGCGGAAGAAGTAGTGATTCTTCGTCGCATTTTCCAAGCTCAACTAGCGGAGAACCAGAGCGATCCAGAGTCGGCTGCGCTGCTGCTCCAGGTGGGCGAGTCTCCCTTTGATCCGAGTCTGGATCGTCACGAGCTGGCCGCCTGGACCACCGTGGCAAGCAGCATCCTGAACCTGGATGAAACCATCACTCGAGAGTGAAGAAAGATGGATGTAAAGAGCGCACTGCAGCTGGAAATGACGCGGCGCCAATTTTTCGCCAGAACCAGCACTGGAATCGGCGCCACCGCGTTGGCCTCGCTGCTGAATCCAACCTTGTTCTCGGCATCCAGCGACGTCGGCAGCTCAGGAGGTGGGCTAGCAGGCCTGCCCCACTTTGCACCCAAGGCCAAACGTGTCATCTTCCTGTTCCAATCCGGGGCTCCGTCCCAGATCGATCTTCTCGACTATAAACCCAAGCTAGAAGCGCTTCGCGGGACCGAACTGCCCGACTCGATCCGTCAGGGGCAGCGCATCACCGGAATGACTTCGGGTCAGAAGAACCTGCCCGTGGTCTCCTCTCTTTTCAAGTTTGCCCAGCATGGCAGCTCGGGAACCTGGGTGAGCGAGTTGCTGCCACACACGGCGAATATTGTCGATGAGATCGCGATCGTGAAGACCCTGCACACCGAAGCGATCAATCACGATCCCGCGATCACCTTCTTCCAGACCGGCAGCCAGCAGCCCGGACGTCCTAGCATCGGCTCCTGGTCCAGTTACGGTCTGGGCAGCGAGAATCGCGACCTGCCCGCCTTTGTGGTTCTGGTTTCCAAAGGCGGACACAAGGTCAATGCCCAGCCTATCTTTTCTCGTCTCTGGGGAAGCGGATTCCTCCCCTCAAACCATCAAGGAGTCAAGTTTCGCGGCGTGGGCGATCCTGTCCTGTATCTTTCCAATCCTCCCGGGGTCAGCGTAGGCAGCCGTCGTCGTATGTTGGACGGGATCACGGAGTTGAATCAGTTGAGAGCAGAGGCCTTCGGAGACCCAGAGATCGAGACCCGTATCGCCCAGTACGAGATGGCTTACCGGATGCAGCTATCGGTGCCCGATCTCACCGACATCTCGAATGAGCCCGAGCATATCTTCGAGCTCTATGGTGCGGAATCCAGGAAGCCCGGTACCTATGCCGCCAACTGCCTTCTGGCCCGACGTCTGAGTGAGAAGGGAGTGCGCTTCGTGCAGCTTTTCCACCGAGGGTGGGATCAACACGATACGCTGCCAGCACACATCAGGGGGCAGTGCGGAGATACCGACCAGTCTTCCGCGGCCCTGGTCATGGACCTGAAGCAGCGAGGCCTGCTCGACGAAACTTTGGTGATCTGGGGCGGCGAGTTCGGGAGGACCGTCTACTGTCAAGGGCAGCTCAGTGAGGACAACTACGGTCGCGACCACCACCCGCGCTGCTTTACCATGTGGATGGCGGGTGGCGGCATCAAGCCGGGGACGGTCTACGGGGAGACCGACGACTTCAGTTACAACATCGTGAAGGACCCGGTCCACGTCCACGACTTCCAGGCCACCCTCCTCCACTGTATGGGCATCGATCACACCAAGCTGACCTTCAAGTTCCAGGGCCGCCACTATCGCTTGACCGACATTCATGGGAAAGTAGTCGAGGCCCTGCTAGCGTAGTTCAGAGTCGTTGGTTCGAGTATTGAGTTCATCAGGAGAGATCCCAGAGTGGAGTGCCTTCGATTGAGCGAATCAAGCCTTCTGGGCCGGAGCACTATCTTCGCAGCCCTGGGTTTGTTTCTTCCCCTCTCTTTAATCTGGGCCGAGGTCCAAGCACCGGCAGAGCCCACGATTCTTTCGGTTTTCCCTCTAGGTGGTCAGGCGGGAGCGGAGCTGCAGGCTACCCTTCGAGGCCATGCTCTTGATGGGACCTATGCCCTCTGGTTCGACACCCGACACCTTGCAGCCCGGATCCTCGATCTGAAAACGGAGCCGCTCCCTGCTTCGCCAGCCAGGAAACCCAAGCGCAAGGATTCCTCGAAGGAGCCGATTCAAGTCTTGAAGCTCGCCTTGCGGATCCCTGATGGCGCCCTTCCAGGAGCCCATGCTGTCAGAGTTCTCGCACCAGGAGGTATCTCAAACCCATTGAACCTCTGGGTCCACTCCAGGCCATCTGTCCGAGAGGGCGATGAACCCCACGAGATGCCGACGGCGGCAGAGGAGCTGGGTGCCGATCCGCCGATCGTCCACGGGACTATCGGCGCGAAAGGTGAAGTCGACTACTACGCCTTCGACGTATCCAGAGGTAGGACCCTCAGCTTCGAGGTCTTCTCCAGTTCCTCCATGGATCCCGCTCTCGCCCTTTATCAAGTTACCGGAAGCTGGTTCAATCCCGATCGCGCGAAGCGACTAGCCTTCAACGACGAACCCATCGCCTATCCGAATCTGAGCACCGAAGCGATCCTGACGCATCGGTTCGAGACGAGTGGCAAATACCTTGTCAGGGTGAGCGGCTTTCTGGGCGAAGGAGGACTCGACCACCAGTACCTCCTCAGGACCACAGCTACTTCTGAGGCCACCAGCTGGAGAAAAGGCTCCGAGCCAGAAGGTTCTGATCTGGACATGTGGAGGGAGCGAACCTGGACGCGGTCTCTGCAGCGAGATCGGATGAAGATCCTGAGCTCTCGCAGGGTTGCCCCCCAAGCTGCGACGGACCCAATCGACATTCCAGTGATCGACCTGGATTCCGAGCCAGTCAGTACTTCCGCAGGGTCTCGTCGAGTAGACCTTCCTTCACTCTTGACAGGTACCATTGATCCTCCTGGAGACATCGATCGTGTGAGCTTTTCCGCCGAGGTTGGAGACAAGATCGCACTGGAGGTGGAGACTCCGAATCGAACCCTTCCGCTGTTCAACCCCTATCTCAGAATCTACGACGATCAAGGGGAAGAGGTGCTTACCAACGTACACTCCACTCTCAACGGAAACAACGATATTTCCAAGCAGATCCAGCCCAAGACGATCCATTCGTTTCCCCGGGCCGGAAAATTCACCTTGGAGATCCGGGACATTACCGCCACCTACGGCGACGCCTACAAGGTCCTGCTCCGCCCCCAGGTACCCCATATGGGACAGGTTCCTGTCGTCGAGAGCCACCTCAACCTGGTGGCCGGCCGCGCCAGCAAGTTGAGTCTTGTCACCGACCAGGAAGAAGGTTTCGAGGGCTACGTAATAATGACGGTCGAGGGGCTTCCCCAGGGTGTGAAAGCTCACACCGCTACCGAAGTGGAGCCCGACCGACCGCCTGCCCTGAACCGAGGCAGGCAGGAACGGTACGTCTCGAAGAGTCGCAAGGCCACCTTCGTCTTCGTGGTTGAGGAGGATGCACCTGCCACCCGCACACCGGTGACGGTGCGAATCCTGGCGCGACCGGTCGGTGAGGGCAGGTTGGGGGCCTCGATCCCGGTGAAGGATCTGCTCATCATGGTGGTCAAACCCACCCAGGCTACTCCCGAAAGCGGAGTAAGGGTCGCTAGAACTCTCGAGTGAAGGAACACTGATGGGCAGTTTGTACTGGAAGCTTCGTGCTTCCCATCGCAATCGCGACGACCTGTGTAAAGCGGTGGTGAAACGTCCATTCCGCATCAGAGTCCTTTCGATGGCCGGGCTCCTCCTCTGGTTGAGCGTGCCACTGGAACAGGTTCGAGGCGGCTCTGTGTCCCTCGCTTCAACGAGTCGTCAGGACTCGATGGCTGGTTTGATCTCGATACGGCTAGTGCCCGACACGCCCACGGTCAGGGGCAAGGGATCCACCCAGCAGTTCGCAGTGCTGGCCAGCTTCTCCGACGGAGAGGAACGGGATCTGAGCTCCGATACCCAATTCTCCCTGACGAATACCAGGGTGGCGAAACTGCTGGGTAGCGGACGAATCCAAGCCGTCTCTGATGGCGAGACCGAACTGGTAGCCAGTGTGGGCGGACATCGGACCCAAACTTTGCTACGGGTTTTGGACTCGAGCCTGCAGCCTTCGTTCAGCTTCCAACGCGGCATTGGCGGGATCCTTACCCGTCGCGGTTGCAACGGAAGGGAGTGTCATGGCGGGCTGAAAGGAAAGGGCGGACTCAAGCTCTCCGTCAACGCAGCGCATCCGCGTGAGGACTACCGCTGGATCGCCAAAGGAGGAGTTTTTCAGGTCCTGACGGATGAGCCTGGCGAACCTATTATCCCTCGTGTCAACCTCGAGAATCCGGCAAAAAGCAAGCTTCTATTGAAGCCGACTCTGGACCTGCCTCACGGAGGTGGGCTGCGCTTGGAGAAGGAGTCAGCCGACTACGGCGCCATCCTGGAATGGATCCGCCGAGGAGCGCCTTTCGGAGCGCAAGCTGAGGCAACCCGGCCCAAGGTGGTCGGACTCGAAGTCCTTCCTGAGGGCGCTCTCTTGGAGTCGCGGCAGAGCCGGCAGCTGATCGTGACGGGCGTTTTTTCCGACGAGAGTACCGAAGATCTGACACATCAGGTGTATTACGAGTCGAGCAGCCCTGGAGTGGCCGCGGTTTCCTCCAGTGGCGTGGTGACGGCCCATGGTTCAGGCGAGACCACCGTTGTCATCAGGGGTGCCGGGTATGAGACCCGTGTTGGCATCGGTGTCGTGGGGACTCCGGTGGCCGACTATCCGAGTGTCGAGAGACGTAATTTCATTGATGAGAGGATCTTCGCCAAACTTCGCCGGTTCAACATCGTTCCCTCACCGATATCTGATGATGGTGAGTTCCTGCGGCGGGTCTGTCTCGACCTGACAGGAAGTCTTCCACCGCCCAATCGGGTACGAGAGTTTCTGGCTGATAGAGACCCGGGGAAAAGGGAAAAACTCGTTGAAGTCCTGCTCGGTTCTCAGGAGTATGTCGACTACTGGACCTTTCGCTTCGCAGACTTGTTCCGGGTCGCCGTATTTCCAGTAGGCATCAATCCGAAGTGGACTCAGGCATATTGGGAATGGATCCGAGACGCCATCGAGCGCAATCGACCCTATGATGAATGGGTCAGGGAACGGGTCTCAGCACAGGGTTACAGCGCTCCCTCCCGTCACTATCTTCCTTATCTGGTGATCCCACCCCCGCAGAACATGATGGGAGAACAGGTCCGGGTGTTTATGGGCCGGCGTCTGGACTGTGCCCAATGTCACGATCACCCCTACGAACCCTGGAGTCAGGACCAGTTCTGGGGATTGACTGCTTTCTTCGGCTCGATGTTCAAGCTAGGCGGAAACCCTGAGTCGGTGATTTTTGACCATCCTGAGGGCAAGGAAGTCGCCGCAGATGTGCCCAGTCTGGTGGATATGCGCGTCCTTCACCCGAGGACGAAACAGGAAGTGCGGCCTACGCTTCTCGATGGCACTGCGGTGCCTTACACTCCACGAAGCTTTCCACGGAAGGAACTGGCTCGCTGGATGACCTCTCACGAATACTTCGCCGAAGCCTCGGTGAACCGGATCTGGAGCTACTTCTTCGGTCGCGGCATCGTCGACCCGGTGGACGACTTCGGGAGCAGCAATCCGGCCACCCACCCAGCGCTCTTGAAGCAGCTGGCCCTGGACTTTTCTGAGAACGGATATGACCTGCGGCGACTGTTCCGCCTGATCGTCAACTCGCGCACCTATCAGCTCTCTAGCGACGCGAATGAGACCAACCGGGAAGACCGGCTCAACTACTCCCATGCCCAGCCCCGAGCTCTCGACGCAGAGGTCTTGCTGGACGCCATCTGCGATCTCACCGGCGTCGCCGAGACCTTCAGTACGTCGCTTCCCGATGCAGATCAGGCTGGAGGGACGGCGCCCAGGGGGACGCGTGCGGTACAGCTGAAGGAGACGGACATCTACCACTCGAACTTCCTGGATCTCTACGGACGCCCGAATAGATTTTCGGTGCCGGAACGAGATGCCAAGCCCAACCTGAGCCAGGCCCTGCACATGCTGGTGGGGTCGACCTACAACGACAAGCTCTGGACCGAAGGTGCCAGAGTGCATAAAATGTACCGGGCCGGAGCAGGCAACCGGAGAATCATCGAAGAACTCTATCTGGCGGGTTTGAGCCGCTTCCCCTTGCAGCAAGAGGTGGAGGAGCTGGAGGGGCTGATCGAGCAAACTCCCAGCCGGGAGCAAGCGCTCCGAGATCTGCAGTGGGCCCTGGTCAGCTCCAGGGAGTTTGCGGAAAATCACTGACTCGGGAATTGGACGTGGCTTTGGCCTCCAGGCCGAAGTCTTGTTTTTTCCGAGCCTTTGGCTCGGACGGCGGCCTGGAGCCCACCGCCACGATCCGGCCGGCGGGGGACTCGACTGGCGGGCTTACTAGAGATACACTGGTAAGAAGTTCACAGGGCATCGCGCCCCAACCACTTTGGGAGACTCAGCCGTGTTGAAAAGAATTGGCTGTTTGAGTGCCACTGAAAGGGAATGGAATCGGCGCGATTTCGTTCGGGTCGGCTCACTCGGCTTCATGGGCTTACATTTGAGCCAGTTCTTGACATTGGAGGCCGCATTGGCGGGCTCGATCTCGAGCAGGCCCAAAGCTACCTCCTGCATTCTGGTGTGGCTCGAAGGAGGCCCCAGTCAGGTCGACACCTGGGACCCCAAGGCCAATAGCTCCTTCCGGCCTGTCTCCACGAATGTTCCTGGCATCCAGATCTCGGAGCTCCTGCCCAGGCTTGCCCGGCGGATGGACAAGCTAGCCCTGGTGCGCTCCATCACGTCGTTCGGAAACGATCATCCTCAGGCAGTCCACTATGCGGCCACCGGACACCGCCACAATCCCGCCATGCAGTTTCCCAGCTTTGGATCCATCGTGGGAAAAGAGTTGTCCCCAGCCAACAACATGCCTGCTTACGCACTGGTGCCGCGCTGGGAGCGGAGCCGACAATATCAGGACTACTTCAAATCAGCCTTCCTGGGTCCAGACTATGATCCTATGTTGCTCCCAGACCCCTCTCGAGAGGACTTGAAGGTAGCCGACCTCAGTCTCCCCAAGACGCTGGCGCCCGCCTCTGTGGAGAACCGCCGCTCGTTCCTGGCGGCCCTGGACAAGGTCTACCGCCAGAAGGTGCAGGGCGTCGAACACGCCAAGATGGACGCTTTTGTGCAGAAGGCCTGGGAGATGATCCTGACGCCGGCGGTAAGGGATGCCTTCGACTTGTCAAAGGAGTCGGAGAAAACCAGGGAAGCCTACGGCCGCGACACAGTGGGACAGAGCCTTCTGCTGGCGCGACGTCTGGTCGAGTCGGGAACCCGCTTCGTTACCGCCGCCGGCTTTCGCGGCAACTCGTGGGACACCCATTCCAACAACGACGAAGGACATCGCGACCGACTCACGCCGCCGCTGGACCGGTCTTTGTCGGTGCTGATTGATGATCTGGTCGAGAGAGGCCTTTACGATTCGACGGTTCTGCTGGTCATGGGCGAATTCGGTCGCACACCCTATCACAACCCCGGCCTGGGCCGGGACCACTGGCCCCAGTGCTGGTCTCTGGCACTTGGTGGTGGCGGACTCCAAACCGGTGTGGTCATCGGTGAGAGCGACGAGCGAGGCGGTCAGGTGGTCGATCGTCCTGTCAGTCTGGGCGATGTATTTGCCACCATCTACAAAGCTCTCGGGATCGACTGGTCCAAGGAATACATGACCCCGGTTGGCCGCCCTATCAAGATCGCCAATGCCATCGACGATGTCACTGGCGTACCCCTAGCAGAGCTGGTCTAGCAAACTTCCTTGAAAAGACGTCCTGAGGCTCTGCGCAAAAATAACTTGGCATTTTGGCATCTCATGTTCACCTTCGGCCGCTCCTCAATCGCGAGATCCTCAACGTAGACCGGGCTACGCCTGCGGTTTCGCTCAATCGGTCGCGGCCAAATCTGGTGCAAACCTGAGCGCCAATTCTACCAAGTTATTCTTGCGCAGACCCTAAGCTAATTTGGGTGACTGAGTTCGGCGCGGCGAATCGGCGCGGCAAACTTGAGGGGCGCGAGAAGCTCGGATTTCGGCCAGTCTGGGAGAGGGAAAAACAGCCTGTCCCCTTCTCGGGAGAGGGCAATACTCGAGCAAGGAAAAACAGTCTGTCCCTTTCTCGGGCAGGACACCCTTTCTGTGGATGATCCAAAACTGGAGCTTTGAAAGTGCGAGTTCGCATCCTTTTCATGACCGTAGTCCTGGCCGCGTTGGCTGCTGCTAATCAAGCCTTCTCAGCCGGGTTGGGACCTAACAGGCGGCCGAACATTGTCTTTATCCTCGCGGACGATATGGGATATTCGGACCTGGGGTGTTATGGCGGCGAGATCGCTACGCCGAATCTGGATACGTTGGCGGCAGGGGGGCTGCGCTTTACCCAGTTCTATAACACTGCTCGCTGTTGGCCGACCCGTGCGGCCCTCCTGACCGGATACTACGCCCAACAGGTCCACCGCGATGAGCTGCCTGGTCTCGGTGGCGGAGGTCGGGGTGTCCGCCAAAAGTGGGCCCGGTTGTTGCCTGACTTACTCAAGCCGCTAGGCTATCGCAGCTACCACAGCGGTAAGTGGCACATCGATGGCAAGGTGCTCGCCGGTGGCTTTGATCGATCGCTGAATATGAAAAACCAGGGCAACTTCTTCACCGCCAAGGCCAATCTCATCGATGACATTCCCGTTGAACCCGCTGCCGATGAGTCTGGGTACTACGCCACCGTCGCTACGGCCGACCATGCGATCGATTGTCTGCGAGAGCACGCGGAAGAACATACCGATCGCCCTTTCTTTCAATACATCGCGTTCATCGCTCCACATTTTCCCCTGCACGCGCTACCGAGGGACATCGCGCGTTACCGGGAGAAATACCTCGACGGTTGGGATGCGTCGCCGACGCTTTGTTCGTCAGAAGGAGATGGGACTGCTCAACACGACGCTATCAAGGCTCGAACCTGAGGTTGGGCCACCCCGTCACTTCCCCGACGCCCTGAAGAAGCTCGGCCGCGGCGAGATCAATCGCCCGCTGCCTTGGGACGAGTTGACCGATGAGCAGCGGCGCTTTCAGGCCATGAAGATGGCGATCCACGCCGCGATGGTAGACCGCATGGATCGCGAGATAGGTCGTGTGATCAAGCAGCTCAAGCTGATGGGCGCTTACGAGAATACGCTCGTCTTCTTTGCATCGGACAACGGTGCCAGTGCGGAGATCATCGTCCGTCACGGCGGTCATGATCCAGAAGCCACTCCGGGCAGCGCTGCCACTTATCTTTGTCTTGGCCCCGGTGCCTCCAGCGCATCGAATACGCCGTTCCGGCGCCACAAGACCTGGGTTCACGAAGGCGGTATCAGTACGCCACTGGTTGTGCACTGGCCCAACGGCATTCGCGCAGCGGGGGAGCTGCGCCGCACGCCGGCTCACGTGATCGATATCGTCCCCACGATTCTGGACGTGGTCGGCATTGAGAAGCCAACGAAGTGGGCCGGTGAGCCGATTCCGCCGGCGCCCGGCCAGAGCCTCGTCGCCGCGTTCGATCGGGATCGGGTGATCGATCGCGACTTCCTCTGGTGGATGCATGAGGGGAATCGCGCGATTCGTCTCGGTGACTGGAAACTGGTCGCAGCCAAGGGAGACCCATGGGAGCTCTACGATCTGTCGATGGACCGCGCCGAGTCCCAAGACCTGGCCAGTCAGCGACCCGATAAGGTGGAGGAGCTGAAAGCGGTTTGGGAACGCGAGCTCAAGAGGATGACCCGCCTTGCGTCGATGTGAGAGCGTGGGTGCTTGCTCCAAGTGTCCGCTGGTTATTGGCCATGAACTGGCAGTGCCGACCCGAGTGTTTATCCCCCGTATCCTAAGCGGTTTCCCCGCAATCTGCGACAGGATCATGTCGGAGACTGCTAGCTCTTGACGCTTGTCGAGGAAGCTGAAGACTCGTTGATCGAGGAAAAGTTCAAAAACCGATCAAGTCGCCTGTCTCAGCATGATGTAGTTTCGAAAGAGACTGATTCAGCGGCCTGGCCGGACTATCGATAGTCCGGATTGGCGAAGTCGAAGCGGCAGCCGGCGTCCCAGGCCGAGCGCTGGTTCCCATGTGCGGGCATGCCGCCGGCGTCCTTGAGCATGCGGGCCAGATGCATCAGGTTCCAGGTCATGAAGGTCGTGTTGCGGTTGGTGAAATCGTTTTCGGGACCTCCGGAGCCAGCGTCGAGATAGGAAGGCCCTGGACCTGCTTCACCGAGCCAGGCTGCATCTGCCTGCGGTGGGATGACATAGCCGAGGTGCTGCAGCGAATAGAGGATGTTCATCGAGCAGTGCTTGGCTCCGTCTTCGTTGCCGGTGATCAGGCAACCGCCCACCCTTCCATAGTAGGCATACTGCCCGTCGTCATTGAGGATGTGTGAGTTGGCGTAGAGTCGCTCGATCACCTGGGTACACACCGATGTCTTTTCGCCCAGCCAGATCGAGGACGTGAGCACCAGTATCTCAGCCTTTTCTACCTTGTTGTAGATCTGGGGCCAATCGTCCTGGTCCCAGCCGTGCTCGGTCATGTCTGGCCACACGCCTGTGGCCAGATTGTAATCGACCGGGCGCAGCACTTCGACTGCTATGCCACTTTTCTCCATGATGGCCTTCGAGATGTCGATCAGCCCTTGAGTATGCGAGAGCTCGGGTGATTTCTTCAGGGTACAGTTCAGAAAAAGGGCCTTGAGATCCGAAAAGTCCCACCTGCTTTGCTCGCACATCTGTTCTTGCTGCGGATTGAGTGGCATAGAGTTCTCCAATTCGCTGGTCTCGGTGAAATCGACTGTGCGATCAGGACAGGTCTCGAAGGTTCTCTTACCACCCGTTCTGGTTTCCCTCGAGGACGATTCTCCGAAAAAGGGCGGGTTGAACCTCGAAATAGTGCATTACCTTCAGTTTGTACCGATCGTTGAGAAGCTGCTCGCGCTGGAGATTTCTTCTGGGCTTGGTTTCTGGAGGGTATCTTCGAGCCGCTTCCTTTCGTGCCCGCTCCTCCGCCTCCTTCCAAGCCTTGAAGATCTCGCGTCGAGTCGAGAGTAGCCCAGGAATCTCCGGGACATAGGGTATTGGCTTGGCTAGACGCTTGTAGATATAGCGGTTCCCACCTGAAAAGAGATGGATCTCGTACCACTTCCCTTCCTCCTTTTCTAGCTGGAACACGTCATCACGCTTCGCCTTTGCCACCAGACGAGCGCGAGTGGTGGGGGCGCTTCGAATGTTTGCCACTCGGCTCGTGATCTGGACGTAACGGGTTGCCCCGTTAGCCATCTGAATGGAGGAGAGGACTGTCAAGAAAAGGGCAGCTGCTGTCAAACCGAGCATCATCGTATTTATGAATCCGTGTACTAAGAGATCCTTTGTGTCGTATCCGATTCGGCCGATCGATAGGCAGCAAAAATGACCTTCAGCACCTGCAGGGAATCCTGGGTGGTGAGGGGGGCAGGAACAAGTCCCAGCGCCGTATCTACCGACTCCTGGACCAGGACCTTGTAAAGGTTGGGGTCGTCCTGGTAGGTAAACGACTGGATCCCTCGGGGGGCTTCGGAATGGGTGGAGTACCATTTCAAGGGCGCGCCGGAGGGAAGGTCCAGGTGAAACCACCCCTTTGAGCCCCAGACGCGTATCTGGTTCTGATAGCCCCGATCCAGGTAGTATCCAGTGTTCAGGGTGCCCACCAGACCCTTCTGACAGCGGAAGCTGACGACCGCGGCATCCTCGACTTCGATGGGCTGCCCCCCGACGTTCTCGCAGATGGCGGAAACGCGTACGATTCGATCGCCAATCAGATACTGCAGGGCATCGAGATAGTGGATCCCGTGAAAGAGGAGCTTTCCGCCCCCGGCCTTCTTTTTGAACGAGAGCCACGATTTCTGATATGCGGGTCGCGTCAAACGGGTCTGGTCTGCTATCCAGTCCATGGTGGCCGAGTACGGTTTACCGATGAATCCGTCCTTGACCAGGCCGCGGGCCTTGCGGACCGCCAGGCTGACTCGGGTTGCCATCGACAGCATCAAGTGAACGCTGTGTGAGTCTGCCTGACGAGCCAAAGCTTCAAAATCCTCCAGACGAACACAGCTGGGCTTCTCAGTCAGGACGTGGCAGTTGCTTTTGAGGGCGTCTGCGATCACCGGCGGAGCGGTGTGGCCCTCCAGGGTGACTACAGCTAGTCGCGGCTGCTCCTTCCGAAGAAGTTCGCGGTGGTCTCGGTAGGTCGCATCCAGCCGTCCGTTCAATAGACCACCTGCATCCGCGAACGTTCGTCCGGTGGGATCAGAGAGGACCACTCGGGCGACACCCTGGCATCGCGCCAGGCCCTTCACGTAGGAGGAGAGATGAGAGCCTGTCGTGGCTTCCGTGAGTATTCCAACGGTGAGCTTGTTCCCGGCCCGAAGGGCTCGCAGGGAGCCCACACCCAGAGTCGAAAGCCCCAGAAGCGCCTGTCGCCTGGACATTTGGTAATGATGCATGAGTATTGGATACCTCTCCCTGAGCCCGATTCAGAGATCAGCAAGGGCGCCTGCCCGATCGGGCGGCCCTGCTCAAGAAGGCATCAGATCCGGCCAGTCCCATCCTCATACGAAGGGCTTGCTCGACCAGTGGTCCCGGTATTCCCGAGTCAGGTACTTGTTCGCCTCTGGGTCGTCGAGAATGCTTTCTGTATCGGGATCGAAACGCAGTGTTCGATTGAGTCGCCCGACCAGGTTGCCAAGATGGCATAACGCGGTCGAGAGATGCCCGTCCTCGATGTCGGCGCTGGGCTTCTTGCGAGAACGTATACAGTCGATGAAGCTAGCGTAGTGGGGGTTCGTGCCTTTTTCCCCTGCCAGCTCATAGTGCATCATGCGATCCTGCTTGTCGTAGATCTTGAACCCGTATCGGCGGGAATCGTCGAAGTATCCGGCAACCGCCTTGCCCTCAGTCCCGTAGACCTCCACACCGTTCTGGCCACCATTCATTCGATAGGGATTCCAGAGACGCATCTCGTAGCTGAACACCTTGTTATCGTAGTTGAAGGTCACAACCTGTGTGTCAGGCGTCTGCTGATCGTCGTCGAAATAGAGTTTGCGGCCCATCCCGCTGATCTCATTGGGGTAGCCGACGCCCAGTACCCACCGAGCCACGTCGATCCAGTGGATTCCATCGTTGCCGAGATCACCGGCGCCGTAGTGCCAATGCCAGTTGACCGTGCCATGAAAGCGATTACGGTTGAAGGGAAGCTGGGGAATGGGACCGGTCCAGAGGTCATAGTTGATTCCCGAGGGTACTGGTTCATCCGGCTTGAAGCCGATGTTACGCCGCATCTGGCAGTTCCAGACCTTGACCATGTGCACCTCGCCGAGTTTCCCCGAATGGACATAGTCGACAAACTTCCGGGTGTTTGGTCTGCTGCGCGCCTGGGTTCCTACCTGGACGATTCGACCGTGCTTTCTGGCCGCCTCTACCATCAGGCGACCTTCCCTCACGTTGTGGGAGACGGGCTTTTCGACGTAGACGTCTTTGCCTGCCTGACAGGCCAGGATAGTAGCGGGCGCATGCCAATGCATCGGGGTCGCGACGACGATCCCGTCTATCTCTTTATCGTCCAGGACCCGCCGAATGTCCTCCACCAGTTCGGGACGTTTGCCCTGACCTTCTTCGGCGATCTTCATCGCCGGCTCCACTACGTTCTGGTCGACGTCGCAGAGGTACTTCAGGTCCACGTCCGCCATCTGACCGAAGTATTGAATCAGGGGCTTGCCGCGACCCCGGACACCCATAACCGCTAGGGTCACCTTGTTGTTGGCCGATACACTCGCCCCACGGGCACCCGTCGTGGCCGCACTGGCGGCTGCACCTGCCAAACTGGTCTTCAGAAATCCTCGTCTATTCATGAGACACCTCCACCTGGATCAAATCCTCAAAACGTAAGAAATTCGGGTAGGCTAAGTATGGATGAAGAGGTGCTCTTGTGCAAACCAGGTCTGGAGATCAGAAGCCCTCTGAAGGAGAGATATGCAAAGCAGACGAATGCTCATGCTGGTGATCGGATTCGCTTTCTGGTGCAGCCTCAGGGCCGACCGGGTTCTACTCGAGAACGGAGATCGTCTGACAGGGACCATCGTCAAGTCTGATCTGGAGGCGATGAATTTCACCACGGAATTTCTGGGAGAAGTGCAGATCAAGTGGGGGGCCATTGAAGCCGTTACAGCTGAGCAAGTCCTCTACGTTGCGGCCAGGGGAGGACAGGTCCTGGTGGGGACAGTATCAACCTCGGGAGAGAGTCTTCAGGTGGAGACAGCCGAATCAGGTCTGGTTACGGTTTCGAAATCGTCCGTTGTATCTCTTCGGTCGGAGGCCGCGCAGGTAGCCTACAAAGCGGAGATCGAGCAGCTCCGCGATCCGAGTCTCCTGGATCTGTGGAGCGGCAATCTGGATGGAGGGCTGAGCTTCGCGCAGGGCAACGCTGAAGCGACCAATTTTTCGAGCACGTTGAGAACCGAGCGCAAAACGACGAGGGATAAGATCTCGGTCTACGCAACTTCTCTTTTTGCGCGGGACAGTACCAGCGGCGAATCCAGGACGACGGCTAATGCTGTTCGTGGCGGCACTCAATACGATATCAATCTCACCGATCGTCTCTTTTCCTTCGGGTTCATCGACCTGGAATTCGACGAATTTCAGGATCTCGATCTTAGAAACGTCCTAGGCGGGGGGCTGGGCTGGCGCCTTCGTGAAACCGAGCAAACCAGTTTTTCTCTTCTTTTTGGTGGTTCCTTCAACCAGGAGTTTTTCAGTGGCGGCTTCACCCGCCGTACCGCAGAGATAGTTGCGGGTGAACAGCTCTCCCACCAGCTGTTCGACGGCACTACACTGACGGAGAAGTTGGTCTTCTACCCAAACGTGAGCGAGAGCGGCGAGTTCCGAATCCAGTTTGATACGTCGATTTCAACCGAGGTAGGGAAGGGGTTCGCGTGGCACGTTACCTTCAGTGATCGTTTCCTGAGCAACCCGCTCCCCGACCTGGAGAAGAATGACATCCTCTTTGCGACAGGAGTCCGTTTCCACTTCGGTAAGGGATCTTAGAAGTAGTGGTTTCAGGCTCTCGAAATCCCACATCGGTCCTGACCAGCCGGTCTGCGGGGATCGGGTTCGGGAATCAAGCCGCTTGACCTCTGGCGTCGCTTATCTCACACTCGGGAAGCATGAAAAGAGGTCTGGTAACCGCTTTCGTCGCGCTTGCTGTCCTGGCTCCCATCGGCGCTGAACCGCCGCCGAAAGTCAAGGTTTCCAACATCCGACGCGTGTTCCACAATGGCGAGCACAACGCCTTCACAGACCTCATACGATTCCGGGACAGGTTCTATCTCACCTTTCGCAGCTGCCCCGATGGCCACGGGGTCCACTCCTCCGCCTCGGTCATCATCCTCGCGAGCGACGACGCGGCCCAATGGGAGCAGGTGCACCGCTTTCGGGTCGAGGACCGGGATACTCGCGACCCGCATTTCCTGATCTTCAAGAACAAGCTGTTCGTCTACTCGGGAACCTGGTACTGCAAGGGTCCAGACCTGTGTCGAGAGGATCTCGAACTGAACGAGCAGCTCGGCTACGCAGTATGGTCGCTGAATGGACGCGAGTGGAGCGACCCCGTCCTACTCGAAGGCACCCTGGGCCACTACATCTGGCGGGCGAACACCTTTGCTGGAAAGGCCTTTCTCTGCGGTCGGAGAAAGATCAACTTCTCGGTCGGACCCCGCAGCCATGGCCAAGACAATGAATCGGCGATGCTCGAGAGTGACGACGGCCTCATCTGGCGCAAGCGCGCCCTGTTCCAGGAGACGGAGGGAAACGAAACCGCATTCCAGTTCGAATCCGATGGGAGCATCGTAGCCGTAGCCCGACGGCGGGGACACAACAGCGCGCAGCTCTGTCGCTCTTCACCCCCGTATGTAGAATGGGAACGGAAGGACCTGAATCGCTATATCGGAGGACCGCTGCTGGCTCGATGGGGCGACCGTTATATCGCAGGTGGAAGGAAGCGCACGGAGCACCGTGGACCGAAGACCTCCCTGTACTGGCTGGACGACGACCGGCTTGTCGAGTTTGCCGAACTGCCGAGCGCTGGTGACAATTCCTATCCCGGCTTTGTGGAACTGAGCCCGACCCGTGGCCTCCTGTCATGGTA
>JAKZYH010000574.1:0-25628 GCA_047514575.1 Acidobacteriota bacterium
ACAAGGCCGATCTGCCCACCAAGGGCATCTGGCTCTACCCTCTGAGCAAACACTTCCGCAGATTACTTCGCTCAACTTGAGTCCTTCAAGAGCATCGCCCGTTGGTCATTGCTCGATTATGGGTTTACCGAATATTTACCCTTTTTCATTCAACCTGCACATCAAGTTTCAGGTTAGGCAAAGGCAAGGGCAAGGGGGGATGCCAAACAGGTACGGAGGCCACCTCTACGATCTCTGATAGAGATGCAATCCGTAGCTGACTATTGTTCCCACCGCCAGGTTCACTGCCAAGGCACAGGGCGCGATCCACATGAAACTTACGGGATCCTCTCCGGTTACGGGGTGCATCCCGAAGATCGGCCCGGAGTAGGCGAGGAGCACTGCTGTCGTCAGACCGCAGACGGCTCCGGCGGCAACGCCCAGGGGGCGGGCAAAAGGCACGAAAAAGGCAAAGAAGAAGAGGCCGAACATGGGTGTCATCAGCAGACCCGAGGTCTTCTTCGAGACCTCCCAGATGTTGCCGGGAACGCCGCCCATGAAAGAGCTCCCCAGCACGACTACGGCACCAATGACAAAGGCCAGGATCTTGGCCCAACGCGCTTGAACCCTGGGATCGGACGGGAGCTTTCCGAAACGGTGCAGGAAGTCACGGTTGATGACCGCCGTGATGGAGTTGACTCCCGAGTCGATGCTGGACATGGCTGCTGCCAGCATGGCGGCCACCACCAAGCCCGAGATTCCCGGTGGCAGGAGATAGGAAATGAAGTAGGGAAAGACCTTATCCCCGTTCGCTTCGGTATCGATTCCAGCCGGTAGAAGATCAGGATTGGTCTGGACGAGCCCCAGCAGCGCGAATCCGACCAGCCACAGCGCCAACACCACTACCACACCGATGATCATGTTGGTCACATAGGCCAGCCGCGCGGCCCGGGCGTCGGTGGTCGCCATAAAGCGCTGGATCTTGGTTTGAGCCCCTCCCAGGCCCGCAGTGGCAAGAACGAACGTGGAGAAGATGGTTCCCAGGATGCTCAGACGAACCGAAGGGTCGAAACTGAAGAGGGGCTGCTGGTCCCAGTGGGGCTGCCAGGAGGTCGGGAACCAACCGATTCCACCCATCCGGTAGGTCACCAGGCCAATCACCAGGATGGCCCCCCCCAACATGAACAGGGTCTGGAAGCTGTCGGTGATGACGACGGCTCGCAGTCCCCCCAGAGAGGTGTAGGTGACGGCGATCAGTCCGGTGACGAGGGTGATCCAGGGGACCCATGATTCGTCCAGACCCATCATGATGGCCAGGGCTTGAGCGGCCACAAAGACCAGCAAGGACATCCAGACCAGGCGAAACAAGAGGAACAGGACAGCACCCAGCATCCGGATCCCCAGCCCCAGACGCTCCTCCAGCAGTTCATAGACACTGATGACCCTCGTCCTCATGAAGAGCGGGATGAAAATGAAGCCGACCACTACGAAGATGAAGGGGTGCGCGAGCTGGTTGGCCAGCCCTACCGGTCCCCTGGAAATGGCTTCCCCCGGAACGGAGAGGTAGGCATTGGTGCTCAAGGAGGTGGCCATGAGAGAGACCCCGACCAGGGTCGGATTCATCTTCCCCCCGCCAGTAAAATACTCCTCCAGGCTGGTCTGGCGACGGGAGTAGTAGCTCCCCAGGAGAATGGTTCCAACGGCGTACAGAACGACGATGATCCAGTCGATGGGTGCCAATCCGCCGCCGGTGTTGTCGAATAGATTCATGCAGCTCGAGGCAGAGGAAGAAGGGCGATGTCCAGGCCAGCCTGAAGCCTGGCCCTAGTGGGGATCTTTTTCACGGCAGCCACCTCCGAGGCGCTCTTCGTAGGTCGCGCCGCAGATGCTGCAGCTTGCTTACTGAGGCGCCAGTCACCAGGTTATTGAGGCCACCACAACTGCCCTTGATGCGGCGCCCGCTGACCATGACTCCAGCAGCCACTTCCGCAACCGCCAGTCCAAAGACCAGGAGTGTTATCAAGTAAAGAGTCATAGAGTAGAAGCGATTGCAACGTCGCAATTTCGCGATCACGTTTCCGATGGGTCATGAGCTGCTGCTCCTTCAGCGACTTGCCCAAGCCCCCTCATTGCTAGCGTGCACATTCCGCACCCACCCTGGGAAGCCCGCCTTTGGAGCGATTCGACGGGTTCAACCGGCGGTGCGGGCAGGAACGAACACGCCCGGGATGTTTAGGCGCATTCTAGCCAGGGTGGTCAAAGAGGTTACGTACAGCGTCTTCCAATCGTCATCGCCCCAGGCCATGTTGGTCGTCAGCGGCTCGCCGGTGATAATAGTGCCCAGGTGCTTTCCCGAGCGATCAATGACCCAGATACCGCCGGACCCTCCGCAGTAGATATTGCCCCGCACGTCCACTTTCATGCCGTTGGGCCCCCCAGGCTGCTCTCCCCGCAGGTCGCAGAAGACTTGGTCCCCCGTGGCTTTGGCCAGGGCTCCGCTAGCCACCAAGCCGAATGCTCTTATGTGGTTCCGGCGCGAGTCGTTTATGTAGAGAACGCTCTCATCCGGGGAGAATGCGAGCCCGTTGGGACGAACGAAATCCTGGGCCAACAGTGTGAGTGTCCCGAGGTCCGGTGAAACCCGGAACACCCCCGCGATGTCCAGTTCCCACTCCTCTTGAGGTCCCTGGTACTTGGCCGGCCACCAGGCGGGACGCCCGAATGGATCAGTGAAGTAGATGCTCCCATCGGACTTGACGACCACGTCGTTGGGGCGGTTCAACTGCCGGCCTTTATAGCTATTGGCGATAACGGTGATGCTGCCATCATGTTCCCGCCGCGTGACACGCCTGGTGTCGTGCTCGCAGGCCACAAGGCGCCCCTGTGGGTCTCGTGTAAGGCCGTTGGTGCGGTCGCAGGGCGAGCGGAACGTACCGACACCGTCGCTCGGTGACCATTTCACGATTCGGTCATTGTGAATGTCGCTGAAAAGAAGGTAGCCTCCCTCGCTCCACCACACCGGACCCTCGGCAGGTCCGTTGGATCCACCGAACCCTTCACTTAGTTGCTCAATGGCCAGGTCCATCGGGACGATGTGCTTCATCTTGGGAGAGAGCACCTGTACAGGCATGACGAACCCCTCAGAGGAGAACTCGAGGGTCACCCACTCATTTCAGACAAAACACTCTGGAATGGAGCCCATTTTGTGCGCTCGATTCTACTCCGCGCTGTAGCTATGGCGCAAGGAACCCCCAATTTGGATCAACTAGGGCCGCCAGGCGCTCCAGAGCCGGGTGATCCTCGGGGGGGACGGTCTACATTCGTGTCGGATGAGGGAGGGGAAAAAGAGGTAGAGACCCGGGTGGGGGACGAGATCTGGATGTACGGGGTGGAGCACGCGGTGCCTCATGACGCCTCCTGGTACGGCAGGCGCCTCAAAGGGAGCGCGATTCACCGGTATGTACAACGTCTCGACGGCTTCGTGTCAGTGGACGCCAGACACGATCCGGGCATCGTCACCACCCGTCGATTCGTCCTTCGGGGAAGCCAGCTGGAGCTGAATGCCAACGTCGCCATCGCTCACGCAGGGAGACGCCACCAACCTCGGTCGAGTCTGCCCTACGAGGACCCTGGGAATCAGTCCTCTCTGATGGTGGAGGTTCTGGGGGAGGATGGAGAGCTGCTGGCCCGCTCCCAACCTCTGTCGGGCGATGGAATTGCGCTACGCCCCGTCTGGAAGGGTAGGACCGATCTGAAGGAGCTCCGGGCCCGGGTGGTTCAGCTCCGATTCACCCTCATCTACGCCAAGCTCTTCGCCTTCCAGCTTGTGGATCCGTGAGCCCTGACGGTCGTCGTTCAACGGGCCCGGTAAGGAGAACCAGAGGTCGTGATCCTATTTGAACCTCGTAGATTCGCCCCACTAAGCGTTTCCGGTAGAGCATGCCCCTCGCTGGCACCTACCGGCCTCGTCAACCCGAAAACACCGCCTTCTACCAGTGCCTGGAAGACTACTGGGAGGAGTTCAAGGAGGCCTATCCCTACTTCTACGAAAAAGACTATGGGCCCTTGCTACGGCAGGGAGTCGACGCCGTCGGTAAGCCAGTCGAGTGTGAAACGGGCGAAGTAGAGGTTATTGCTGTAGCGCCCCTCGCGCCGCTCGTAACAGCAGGCGATCGTCCTGTCTGGGAGCACGGCCAGGGAAGAATAGGCGGACTTACCTTCATGCAGCTGTTTTGAGACCGGCCACGTTTTCCCCTCGTCGTAGCTGAGCCTGACGGTCAGCTTCACACGATCTGTCTTGCTCGCCGGGTTGGAAAACAGCAGACGATTCTTGCCGCCCGACTCGGCGTCCGTGTAGCGCAGGAAGCTACCTTGGCAGACAGGTTCGATTAGGGTTTCGTGGAAGGTCAGCTCACCCCAGACGAGGCCGCCGTCGGAGCTCCGAGCGAGGGCTCGCATACCGTCGCGGTCGGCACGCTTGGCGACGCGGCCCCAGTAGCTGCGCATGTTGAGCAGCAGGTCGCCATCGCTCAGCTCGACGACCTGGGCCTCATCGGTGTGCTCGGGAAGGAGGCCGCCGAGTCGCCACGTCACGCCGTGATCATCGCTGTAGAAGACATGTGAGTGCATGATTCGTTGTTCTCCGACCATGACTCCGTGGTCGCAGGGAACGACCAGGCGACCTTTGTGTGGTCCGCGCGCGAGTTGGATACTGACGCCCGGCCCGGTGGCCACCCACACCCAGCCAGGCTTGACAACGTCGTTCGAGATGTTGACTGGCTCCGACCAGGTCAGTCCGTCGTCGGTGCTGTTGGTGATGAGCACCTCTTTGTTGTCGCGGCAGAACGGCATCCAGATCGTGCCCGTATCCTGGTCGACGACGGGGCTGGGGTTGCCGATGGTGATCTCTTCCTCCCCGCCCTCTTCGTAGACGATCTGATGCGCGGACCACGTCTTGCCGCCGTCGGTGCTGCGTTTGATCAGCAAGTCGATATCGCCGTGGTCGCGGGCGTTATTCCTGCGTCCCTCGCAGAAGGCGAGCAGGCTGCCCCTCCTGGTGGTCAGCAAGGCTGGGATTCGGTAGGTGTGGTAGCCATCTTCGCCGCCCACCCACAAAGGCGCTTGGTCGGGATCGGGGATGGCGGCCTCTTCCGCCTGTCTCTCACATCCAAGAACCGACAGAAGTAACACCGTCACCACCAGGGGGACGAGTGGCTGCCGGTTGCTCCACTTTTGCCTCATCGGCATTTTCCTCCTTCGGGCTACAGGATACTCGAACAAGCGGCGTCATGGGACATCGGCTCAGCCGTAGGCTCGAACGTAGTGGTGATGTCGTGTCCACGGTGCCAGCGAAAAGACTCGGGCGCCACCGCCGTGGCGAGCGACCGACTACATGGCCGAACAGATGCGCAAGGGGAACATTTGACCTCCGCTCTCAAGGACTCCGACCTCTTTTCCTTTCGCTTTGGGGACCGCTGATGCAAGTGAGCAAAGCTCGATGACCAGATTCAGCGGCTGATGGGCTGGGAGATTCTCAGGAACGCGAAGAAGTCCCGCAGCTCCTGATCGCTCAATCCCTCCAGCAGCCTCTCCGGCATCAGGCTACGCCCCATTGGTTCGATCGACTTGACCTGCTGGCGCTCGATACGGGTGTCCTCGCCCGCCATCCCGCGCAGGACTACCACCTGCGTGTCCTGATCCGTCAGAAAGCCGCTCAGGGTGCGTCCCTCCTTCGTGACCAGTGTCACGTACTCGAAGCCTTCGCGGATCTCGGCATTGGGATCGATCACGCTGATCAGCAGGGTCTCCAGGTCACCCCGCTGGTAGGGGGTCAGGTCGGGTCCGCTGCTGCCACCTTTGTGGAAAAGTTTGTGGCAGGCGGCGCAGCGCTTGGTGTAGGCGGCCTCACCGGCGTAGGGATTACCGGTCCCCTCGGCCAGGACATCTCGAACTCTCTGTATCTGGCGTTTGAAGTCCTCGCTGTCCAGGCTCCCTCCGCTGCCGAACTGCTCCTTTGCCAGACCTGCGATTGACTTGTCCGGATGTCGCCTCAGCCGCTCGGCAACGTCATCTGGGACCAGCTTGGGCCCGACCGTGACCCGGGAGATCGCCTGGGTCAGCTGCCGCGCCCAGACGGTTCGGCTCAGCATCAGATCGAAGAAGGCGGGTCTGGCTTCGTCCAGGTAATCCGGGAACCTCGCCAACGCCTGTTCGCCGACCCCGGAGTCGCTGAAGGAGGAGAGTGCCGCCAGTGCCGCCCGCTGAAGTGGCGCCTCGGGAGCTTCGGACGCCACCTCGATCAGGGGCTGGACACTCCCAACGGCCTTCACCTCGCCCAGCGTTCGTGCCACCGAGATCCGCTGGTCGATCGAGGCTTCAGGGTTCTGGAGCAGCTCGAGCGCAGCCTTGGCTGCAGCGGCGTCACCCAGCCGGACCCGCAGCTCGAGCGAGGATCGGCCGCTGTCCACCAGGGCACGAGCGAGTCGATCCGGCAGATTACGCATTCTCCGCCCTGCATAGGCCAGCTCGAATCCCTTCATCAGCGGGTCCAACTGATCCTTGTCCTCCGCCAGCTCCAACAAGCCTGCGCAGGCAAGTAGATCCCTGTGCTTGCCCTTCAACGCCAGGGCCCGCATCACCCGCTCGAGGATATGCTTCTCCACCATCGGCCGCCGCCGGAACTCAGGATCCTCGAACAATGCCATCACCTTCTCGCGCTGGGGGTCGAGGTTGGCCTCCAGCACCCACCACGACTGCAGCGGCAGATAGGGGTCGTCGAGGTCCTCATCGTGCCTCAGTAAAGCCGTTACCAGTTCCAGGCCCTGATCGACCGGCAAACGCCGGGCCGAAGCTGCCATCTGGGAACGCACCTCAGCATCGTTCTCACCAGCCGCTCTTGTGAGTATGGCCTGGAAGAGACGATCGGGAACCCGGGTGGGTCCACCCTTCAGGTCGCCGACACTGTCGACCAGGCCTTGGGTGGAAGGGCGGTTGGCGAAGCCCACGTCGTCGCAGATCAGCCGGACGGCCCAATAGCGAACCAGCGGATAGTCATGTGACAAGGCGGTGAGCGCGGTCTCCTGATCCAGCCCGAAAGCCTGGAACAGCGCCCACAGCGCAGCCAGGGACTCGAGGTCCCTGCCGCTCCCGACCAGCCGCCGCAGTCGAGGCGCCGACTTCGGGTCTCTTCGCTCGCCCAGCAACCTGACGGCGGTGTGCCGATGCCAGCGGTTGGGGTGTCTCAGAAACTCCAACAACTGGCTGGTGGATTTGGCGTGCAGATTCAGATCCTGCTCCAGCGGCTCCTGCTTTCCCCGCAGGCGGAAGATGCGTCCGGTGGTGGGATCGATCTGGCTCTGGTAGTGCTGTCCGTGGGCAATGTAGTGATTGTAGAAATCGGCGATCAGGATAGACCCATCGGGGGCATTGCCGATGAACACGGGACGAAAGGCGAAGTCATCGGAGGTCAGTACCTTACCCAGATCGCTGGTCCTGAAGCTGGAGCCCACCGGGATGCGCCTGCTGGAGATCACGAAGTTGTGCAGCGGGTCAACTCCGAAGAATGAGTCGTGGTACCTCTTCGGGATCGCCGTGGACTCCACCACGGTGGCAAAATGGGTGAACCGCTTGATCTCCTGCTCGCTCTCCATCTTGGGCAGCTCGCCGAAGGCAAAGGGACTGCGTGGCGGCCCGAACTTGTTGGGGGTGGTTCCCTGCATCAGGTGCATGCCGCCCTGGACGAAGTGCCAGCCCCGGGTGTGCCCGCCATTGTGCCCGGTGAAAAGACGACCGCCGGCATCAAGCTCCAGGCCGAAGTTGTTGCCGCCACCCTGGGAGAAGAGCTCGAAGCGCCTCGACTCGGGGTGATAGCGCCAGACCATACAGCCCTGGAAGTAGATGCCGGGAGCGCCCGGTGGGTCGATTCTCGGGCGTCTCACGTGACAGGCCGTGGTGCTGCCCTGGGTCCCATACAGCCAACCGTCCATTCCCCAGACCAGTCCGTTCGAGACAGCGTGGGAGTCCTCCAGCCCGAATCCCTCGAGGTGCACCACCGGAGGCCCATCCGGCCTGTCGTCGAAGTCCTGGTCCGGATAGAACAGGAGGTAGGGAGTGTGCATCACCCAGACGCCGCCACGGCCGCGAACCGCCGCGTTGGCCATGTTCAGACCGTCCTGGAAGACCTTGTGCTTGTCGTACCTGCCGTCGCCGGTGGTGTCCTCGTGAATCGAAATCACGTCGAGCCCGCGATCGTGATGGGGCGGCGGAGGCGGCACCTTGTCGTAATGCGAACGGAAATAGCGATCTCTGCTGACCATCTTCAGACCCGCCGGGTAGGGATACTGGCGATACTGGGAGACCCAGATACGGCCACGCGAGTCGAAACTGAAATGTGTCGGCTGCGCCACCAGGGGTTCCGCCAGCATCAGCTCTACCACGAGATCGTCCGCCGCCTTCATTTTCCGGAAGGATTCCTCGGGTGACAGCTTCTGGCCGTGGATGAACTGTTCCGCCTCCCCCAGCACCCGGTTGGACTCTCGGAACTCATCGAACGACGAGCGTGCCGGTCGGGTCTTCAAAGCACCACCGAAGGGCGCTCTGGCATCCCCGGCAAGGAACTCCCATTTGCCTTCGAGGACGCACTCCAGGTTGTAGGTCATCAGGAAGGGGGCCTCGCTGAGGAATCCGCCTTTGCCGGAGGGGTTGTAGACCCGCACCGCCACTTCGTTCCAGGCCTCGGGCAGCAGCGTGCCCGAAGAAACCTTGTGGCGGTGGTTTCCCTCCCGACCATCCTGGAATCTGGGCGGAAAGGCGCCCCCGGTGCCGATGCGTTTTCCATTGACGTAGACTTCGTGGGCTCCTGCCAGCCCCCGAATGTTGAGGATCACCGATTCACCCCATAGATCTCGCTCGTGCTCGGCGAAGAATCGGTCGTGTGGTTTCACCCAGGTGCGATACCAGGCGTAGCCCTTGAAGCTCTGTTCACCAGGTACCGATACTGGTGTCCAATCACCTGCACTGGCCTGGGACAGGAAGGCAAACAAAAGGACAATCCATCTGGTCGTAGGTTTCCTCATTGTGGGCAGCTCATCAGTATCAGTTTAGCGGCCAGCCTTGCCCTTACCTGTGCCTTCTCTCGTAACTCTGGCCTCCCCTAACCTGATAGCGCTTCCCCAACCGGGAGCGTTGGTATTAGGAGACTGAACACGTCGAAGGCATAGGCCCCTGCGTGGAAGGCAAAAGCACAGGCGAAGGCAAGTGTAAAGGCGAGGGAAGGGCAACGCTAGTGTGGTTACGCTAAACACGTGCGGCGGCTAGCCCAGCTGCACAACCTGTCCGGTTCTGGCGGACTCCTCGGCCGCCAGGCAGGCGCGCACCGCTTCCAGGGACTCTTGCGGTGTGATCACCTCGATCGGCGTGTCGTCGACGATGCTGCGGACGAAGTAGTTCAACTCTTCCCGAAGGGCTCCGGTACACGCCCCATGGATGTCCGGCCAGTAGGTCGTGTCCGGACATCTGACGCCCTCGCTGTCTACGATCGTCAGATTCGGATGGGTATCGTGGACCTGGATCGAACCCTCCGTGCCGATCACCTCCATACGCTCATCAATCTGGAAGGGAGTCTTCTCCGGCAGGCACCAGACATCCTCGATCACTCCAGTGGCGCCGTTGTCGAACCGGTACATGGCATGGCCGACATCCGGGTACTTGTGGCCGTGGACTGCGACCGTCTGACCGTAGGCGCTGACGATCCTGGCACCGGTGAACCAGAGCATGAGGTCGGTGTCGTGAACGCCGTCCCCGATGATCGGCCCGATCTTGTCCAGTACCTGCGAGCCCACCCAGGCCGGCAGATTCCGGCGGGCGTAAAGAGCCACGATCCGGCCCAGCTTGCCCTCGTCCACCGCCTGCTTGGCTGCCGCGTAACGGGGGTTGAAGCGGCAGATGTGGCCCACCATGAACTTTGCCGATGAAGCGGCCGCCGCTTCCACTATGGCCTGACAATCTTCGACAGTGGAGGCCATCGGCTTCTCCAGGAACACATGTTTCCCCGCTTCCAGCGCTGCAATCGCAGGATCGCGATGCTGGTTCCACATGGTCGTGATGCTGACGCTGTCGAGCTCGGGATCTTCCAGCATCTCCCGATAGTCGGTATACGTTTTCTGAGGCCGGAAGCACTCGGCAACTTGGGCGAGTCGCTCGGGGTTTCGAGTGCACAAGGAATAGATTTCCACTCCCGGGTTGCCGACGAGCGCCTCCAGATGCTTCTCGCCAAACCATCCCAAGCCGATGACTCCGTGCCTTGTCCTGTCCATGATGTGGCTCCTCGTGGGTTATACTGCGATTCGCGGCGCGGCGGTGGTCTCCATACCGCCTTTGTCCGGGCCACAAGCCTGCAGGCAGAAGACTTCGGCCTGGAGACCGAAGCCACTTCAGGCCCGCCTCCCTCTTCTCTGGCGTTGTGGCAGAATAGTTTTTCGGATCGCGGCGCGTCAAGCGGGCAGCTGCGATTGAGGAATCGGAGCATGCGCATCAGTCTTATCTCGGCAGCCACCTACCGCTATCTGGACGAGCCGCTTCGGCCCGGCTCCAATCACGGAACCGCCTTCGCCTCCACCTTCAACGGCTTCGATGAATCCGAAGTGAAGAAGTACGACTGGACCTTTGTCCGGGCAAGAAAGCAGATCGAAGGGGCCCGGGTGGTCAAGGTGTGGGACAAGGAGCGGGTGTGGGCAGAGCGTCTTGCCGCCGCCTGCAGGATACCCACCGTCTGCGCGACACCGGAGGAATGTGCTCAGGACGTCGATCTGGCCATCATCATCGATGACGGGTCGGGCGAGCAGTCGAAGTATGCCATTCATCCCCTAAGAGCAGGCGTCCCCACCTTCTGTGACAAGCCGCTGGCGATGACCGCCCGCAAGGCAAAGGCGGTGGCCGATGTAGCTCGCCAGACCGGGACTCCGTTCATGTCCGCCAGCTCGCTGAGGTTCGTTCCCGACATCCTGGCGCTGAAGGCTCAGCTGCCCGAACTGGGACCGGTGTATCTGGCCCAGGCCATCTGTGCCAACGAGCTGGTGTACTACGGTATCCACGCCCTCTCGATGATCTATGCCGTCCTGGGAGGTGGCGCGGTCTCAGCCGTCAACGTCGGCCAGCCCGGGCTCAACGTCGTCCGGATCCGATTCGCGGATCACCGTGACGTGGTCTTGATGGTGGCGGAGCGGGAGTGGATCCGGGCCGGGTATCAGATCAGCCTCTTCGGCAAGAAGGGGTGGAAGACAGTTAAGCCCAACCTGCAGGATCTCTACTGGTACCTGCTAAAGGAGGTCCTGGACTACGTCAGGACGGGGAAGGAATCGGTCCCGATCGAGGAAGAGGTCGAGGTCATCGCGGCACTCGAGGCGGGTAAGCGCTCGCTCACCCGACAAGCAGAAGTCACGCTGGAAAGCGTGCTGGCCTGATCACCCCTGGAGCAGCCTCACTTCAGATCGTCGAACTCGGTTGCCCCCCTTGGAACTGCATGTACTCGATCACGGCGCCGTCCTCCTCGTAGCGAAGGAACTCGACGCGGTAGGGGTGATGGGCCGGGTCGGTGAGAACCGTCAACCTGTCCGAGACCCGCTCCGTTCTGGAGGCCGTGTATAGAATCTTAACCATTAGAAATCAAGGATTTACCCGTCAGCGAGCGTCACCGGATCTGAAGTCGATCTCCAGCTCCGGGAAGAGCCGTGGCAGCTCGTCGATCTGGCTCCAGCCCCTTCCTCTCTCCACCGGGACTACGGCGATCTCATCGAAGAATTCGTCCAGCGCGGCGGCGCGTTCCTGGGCCAGCGGCGGCGAGCAGTAGTCCTCCTCCTCCCAGACGGCGTATCCGTCATCCCGAAGCCGGGACCGATGCAGTGAATCGGTCAGGGACCTTCCGAACGGGCTCATCGTCACATACGTTCGCCGCCGCAGATTCTGCAAGAGCTGGGGCAGACGATCCAGCCTCGGCTTCGCGGTGACCAGATAGTAGGCCATCAGATCTCCTCCTCCGACGGACTTCAAGCCGTCAGCAGATCGACCAGAGACTGTAGTTCCGAGTCGGCCGTCTCATCAGGTACGGAGCATCCCGGGGCCAGGATGAACTTCCGGCCTGCTTCTTCCTGTGCCGATTTCCATTGCGATTCGAGCTGACCGGACGACAGCGTGCGAAAACTACCCTCGTCGAGCCCTCCCATCAGGACTCCATCGTAGGCCTCGCGGGTCTGCTCGTAGGACTGACCGGTGCCGTGGATGGAGTACTGGATCACACTCGCAGGCCAGCCCGCATAGAAGCGATCCAGATAGACCCCTTCACCGTGAAGATGCAAGGTATTCAGGGGAGCATCCGCGACCGCTTCCAGCACCATCCGGTCGAAGGGCTCGCTGAACCGTCCATAGTCTTCCCGTGAAAGCTCAGGCTCCTGGGCATTGCCGATAGCCAGGAAGATGCCCGAGGCTCCCGCCTTGATTGCCCGCCTGGCGTGGTTCGCCTCGGATTTCGCAATGATCTCGAGAGCATCCAGTAGGGCCTGCGGGTTCTCTTCCTTCAAGCGCGACACCTCTTCCTTGGAGGAGAGCTTGCCGGCGACGCCCCAGGGATTGAAGACGGTTTCAATGAAATGATTCCGACCAGAGAGACCCTCCGCAATGAGCTCCAGCGCCTTGATTTGCTCTGGAAAGGGATTCTCGACCACCTCCAGCTGAAACCAGTCTCGCTTGGACTTGGGATAGGGAAAGTCGCTCATCACCTTGACCAGGTCTGTCCCGAACTTCTTGTGAAAGTCCAGAGTGGCTCTGGCATGGTGATCTCC
The DNA here is from genome assembly GCA_047514575.1 of Acidobacteriota bacterium. GTDB lineage: Bacteria > Acidobacteriota > UBA6911 > RPQK01 > JAJDTT01 > CAUZIZ01. The sequence goes on from JAKZYH010000574.1 coordinate 12,813, forward strand.
CGGTAGGTCCTGCAGCCGAAAGTGGTAGTAGAAGGTGAAGGGAGGGCGATCGACTTCGGCTCCCTCGAGGACTCGATCGACCCTTTGCCTCCCAGTAAGAGAAGGCTCCTTTCCCGCACACACGGCAGCCAGGGCGAAACTGGATAAGACGAAGTCTCTTCTTGAAAGCATGTTGGAGATCCTCCTGAGCCAAACCCTCCGGGTGTCGAGATTATAGAAGTGAGTCGGCGTCGGTTGCAATCAAAGGAACGGGCACGCCCGGGATGTTTAGGCGCATTCTAGCCAGGGTGGTCAAAGAGGTTACGTACAGCGTCTTCCAATCAACGTTGACTGGAGGTTACCGACCCCTGCCTGATCCCCCGCGCGCCGGGGTCCTGGTCGCGCCACCTGGGCCGAAGATCCATCTTGAGATCGTCTCCGATACTCAGACAAAACACTCTGGGATGGAGTCCATTTTCGTGCCCTCGATTCTACTCTGCGCTGTAGCTATGGCGCAAGGAACCCTCAATTCTGGCGTATTCACATACAGCATATTTATAGACCGTATAATAATATGCTATTATGATCTACATGGCGCTTGAGGAATTCCCCCTGGGTATCGCCACCGGTGCCGCCTTCTGCAACCGCCAGGAGGAGCGCGAGAGGTTGATTCAGAACATCAGGAGCGGACGGCACACCTGGATCATGGCGCGACGCCGCTTTGGGAAAAGCAGCCTGGTTGCCCAGGTGTTGCTCGACATGGAAGGCGCACGGCGCACTTTTCACCACGCGACCGTCGATCTTCTTCTTTCCTATGATGCTCAGTCCCTTGACCAGATGATCCGGCGCACCGTCGGAGAGCTTTCCGGGCGACTCCTGCCACCATCCCAGCGGCCCCTGCGATACCTCGGCGGGGTCTTCGGGAACCTTCGACCGGAGATCGTTCTCGCAGAGGACGGGTTCAAGATCAAGCTGCTCCCGGGCCAAGCCTCGCCTGAGACCCTGGTTGACGCCCTGGAAGGTTTGAATCGGATTGCGTCTCGTCACCGACGCCGGTCGGTGTTGGTCTTCGACGAGTTCCAGCAGCTGGGCCTGATCAGGGGGCATGCACCTTTGGAGGCGGCCATTCGACATGCGGCGCAGGCTGCAACCCACGTCAGTTACGTTTTTCTGGGCAGCGAACGCCACCTGCTGTCGGAGTTGTTCGAAGACCCGGCACGTCCCCTGTACCAGCTCTGCGAACGGTTGAACCTGCACAGAATCTCGGAAGGGCACTACGCTCGCTTTCTCCTGGCAGCCTCACAGAGGCGTTGGAGACAGAAGATCTCCGAGCCAGCAATCGCGGCTGTTTTCACCAACACGCTCCGCCATCCCCACTACCTGAACGTGCTCTGCGGAAAGCTCTGGCAACGACGCCGGGCTCCCTCAGTAGCCGCCGTTGACCAGGAGTGGGACCGGTACGTTCAGGAAGAGCACCATCGAGCCGTTGCAGCGATCGTCGGACTGAGCGCGAATCAGCGTGCAGTTCTGGGTGCCGTTGCCAGGGTGGAGCGAGTGGAGCAACCCAACTCGCAGGCCTTCCTGCAATCGCTTAGACTATCCTCGGCCAGCGTCCGCCAAGCTCTCGATGTTCTCATCAAGGCGGACCTGGTGGGAAAGGACGCCAGGGGCGTCGTAAGAGTCGCCGATCCCGTCGTGGCGACCTACCTGCGTAACTCAAAGTGAATCCTTAGGGTCTGCGCAAGAATGACTTGGAAACCGACCGAAGTTTCCCCGCCAATGATAGTTTTTCGGCCGAGATTCCGCCCTTACTACTGAGGGATTCACGTAGGACCAACAAGGAATTCCCGCATGTGGGCAGAGTTGACAAAGCGAACACGACGTGGTCTGTTGGGTGGAAATCTATTGAATAGATACTGCGGCCAATCGAAGGTCTACCCCTGTAGCTCTCGCCGCCTCGCTTCCAGAGGCCAGTTCGAAGATTCCGGCGTTGCCGAGACGGCTCCGTGGGGAGCAAGAGGTCGGCTGCTGTCGATGCTGGTGGCGGCTATGGGAGTCTGCCTCCTGTCTGCGGCGCTTCAGCCCCTGGCCCATGGCCAGTCGAGCACCTACGCACGCCTGGTGGGGACGGTCCGGGACCAGACCGGAGGCGTGGTGCCTGGAGTGGACATCACCGCCACCGCCAGAGCTACCAACGTCTCCCGGTCGGCCATTAGCGATGACCGGGGCGAATACTTGATCGACAAGTTGAAACCAGGCAGGTACGACGCCAAGGCGGAGCTTTCCGGTTTCAAGACCTCCATCGACGAGGACTTTCGTCTCCAGGTTGCCCAGATAGGCCGGAAGGATTTTGAGTTGGTGCCGGGAGAAATCACGGAGGAGGTTACGATCCTGGGCCAGTCGCCGATCATCGACAACGACAACGCCGAGGTGGGAGCCGTGGTCGAGGAGCAGAAGATCCTGGACCTGCCGCTTCGGGGCCGGGATCTGGTGAAGCTGGCCTACCTGACCGCCGGGGCGACGCAGGAAGGGCCTCAAGAAATCGATCCAACTAGACCTGGCGGCTTCGGTGGCGGCTACCCCTCCTTCAACGGTGTCTACTCCCATTCCAACCAGATCACCCTGGACGGCTCCAACAACCAGGGATATACCACCCAGAGGCCGGCCGTCCAGGCCACACCCGAGACGGTCCAGGAGTTCAAGGTCATCACCCACAACTATTCGGCCGAGTATGGGCGCGTGGCCGGAGCCGTGATCAGCATGCTGTCCAAGAGTGGGACCAACGAGTACCACGGGCACGCCTGGTACTACTTCCGCGACACCCGCTTCGATGCCGCCAACTTCTTCACCAACAAGCTGGGAGGAGAGAAGCTTCCGGTCAACTACAAGATCTTCGGCGGCTCAATCGGTGGACCCGTCGTGAAGGACCGGACCTTTTTTCACGCTCACTACGAACGCTTCATCGACGACTTCGAGAGGCCCGATTTTGTTACGGTACCCTCCTTGGCCATGCGCAATGGGGATTTCTCCGGTGAGGGAGCATCGGGGCCGATCCCCCAACTCTACGATCCCTTCAGTGTCGTCGACGGCCAGCGCACCCCCTTCGCTGGGAACCAGATTCCCCGAAGCCGCTGGAGCCCCGTGTACCAGAAGCTGATGGAGCTGATGCCCCCACCGGAGCCCAACGTTCCCGGCGTCAGCGCCAAAAACTACAGCTTTCCGAATACCCGCAACAGCCGCATCAACAAGTACTCGATCCGGGGAGATCATCACTTCTCCGGTGGCGACACTCTCTTTGGGCGCTTCAGCTGGCAGAACACGCCGCAAACCCGTCACCGAAATTGCTGCACCGGAGTGCCGGGAGCCGAGTTACATGGAATCATGCGTGTATTCGAGGATCCAGGGCGCGGCTGGCAGTCGGCCGTCGGCTGGGTGAACTCGATGGGTTCCAACCTCGTTACCGAGCTCAACGTCTCGACCTGGAAGGAGGGCTGGGTGCTGGCTCGCAGGCTGGATGAGGTGAACTGGGCGGAGAAGCTGGGTTACGACGATGCAGACCTGTTTCCGGTGTTCTACCCGGATGGAAACCGTGGTCCCGGAGGGCACCCCGGAATCTTCCTAAGCGGATACTCGGGGTGGAACCAGGCAGGTCACGGCAGCCTGAGCGATTGGGGGATGGGCTTCAAGTACTCGGCTTCCTGGCGCAGGGGCAGCCACTATCTCAAGTTTGGATTCGAGCACACACGAAACCTGGACGTCGACTACCGAACCATCTCCCGAACTGGCGTCGACAGATTCGATGGGTTTCTCACTGGACAGATCCGTCGCGACGCCGAGGGACAGGTCACAGGTTCCAGTTTCGGAGATGACTGGGCGGAGCTGGTGATGGGTTTGCCCACCGTGTCTCGAGGGAACTCCCTGGGTCTCGCAGCTGCCGATGCTCACTTCAACCAGTCCCACTACAACTGGTTCGTCAACGACGACTGGAAGCTGGGCCCCAACCTGACCCTGAACCTCGGCCTCAGATGGGAGCAGCCCCGGCCAGCCTTCTATGAGGGCTCGGCCGACGGCAGCTTTTCCACCGACTACCACTACTGTGCCGTCGACTACTCCCAGGCCCAGGGCCGGATCGATCCGGTGCAGTTGATGCCAAGGGGTCTCGACATTGCCCAGTGGCAGGGACCGGAAGGTCTGGCGCTTGAATTCCAGAACCTGGACCGTAGGGGCTGCCACGAGGCCAAGTGGCGTTATTTCGCTCCGCGCTTTGGTCTGGCCTGGAGGCTGTTCGGGACCAACCGGACTGTCCTTCGCTTCGGCACCGGTCTCACCTATGACCAGGACTTCGGGCCCGCAGGCAACCGGCGCATGCTTCAGGTTAGAGGGATGCTCGAGGGTTTCCAGCCCCCTCAGACGGAGGTTCCGACCCTGATACTGGGTAAGCGACTGGAGCTGCCCTCCCAGCAGTTGAGTGAGTATCGGACCTGCTACTTTTCGGAGCTGGATCGGGAAGAGGGCCAGGTCTACTCCTACAACCTCTCGATCCAGCACGAGCTCTTCCCCGCGACCAAGCTGGAGGTGGGGTATGCCGGCAACCAGGGCCGCCACCTCCGGAATTTCCGGGCCTTCAATGTGGCCTTGCCAGAAGGCTACGTGGTTCCCCTGATCGGGGGCGGAACCGCGACCATGACAAGCGACCCCATCACCGCACCTCCTCGTCCCTGGATCGAGGGGGCAACACAGGAGCGGACCTGGTCAGGCCAGCAGGCTCGAAGGCCCTACCCCCAGGTGCAGCCCGACCCCCTGAACCACACGGATGGGAATTCGACCTACAACTCGCTTCAAGTCAAGCTCGAGCGACGGTTTCAGGACGGTGTGGCCGTGTCCACGGGTTACACCTGGTCCAAGGCGATGGCCCTCAACTACTCTGGGCTCTGGGGTCAGTGGTTCGATAGTCGCGCATACGAGCGACACGCGTTAAAGGCTCCCATGCCACACGACCGCTCCCAGACGTTCTACAACTCCACCCTCTGGGAGCTGCCCTTCTTTCGCCACTCGAAGGGCATGACTCGGACGCTACTGGGTGGCTGGCAAGCTACGACGCTGATCACACTGACGACCGGTTCGCTCTACGGGGTCAGGTACGGCCGAGATCTCTGGAACCGGGGACGACGCAGCTCAGTGCTCTCCGATCGCATCGCAGATGGCTACCTGGGAGAAAGCGAACGGAGCGTCGACCGCTGGTTTGACACCAGTGCCTTCGTGGCTCCGGTTTACGACAGCAGCCTGTGCCAAGGCGCAGACATCTGCCATGAGGCGGCCCGTCGGTCTCTTGGCAACTCCTCCATTGTCCCGCTGCGCGGCGACGGAGTCCCCCTGGTCGACATCTCCCTGCACAAGCAGTTTGCCTTCAGGGAGGAAAAGACCCTGGACTTCCGCGTGGATTTCTTCAACGCCTTCAACCATGCCATCTTCTACGCACCCAATGGAAACATAGCCTCCGGCGCCAGAGGCCGCGTCACACAGGCGGCCACGGCTCGACAGCTCCAGTTCGGCTTCCGGTTCTCCTTTTGAGCTCCCGTGGTGGCGGCGTCCAGGCCGCCGTGTGACAAACCGGTACTCGCCCTTGCCCGTGCCCTCGCCCGACTCCGCAGCCAAGCTGCCACCTTCGGGAAAGGAGCTAGCTCTCTCAGGCAACGTGAGTCGCTAGCCGCAATGACTGAGCCGTGACCGTGAGGGAGCGGGATCCGGCGGCATTTTGATCGGTTCCTCGTGGTGACTTGGCTGCGCTCGTGTCACACCGTGGTGGATCGGAAGATTTCCCGATGGAGTCCCGCTCCCTCACGGTCACGGCTCTGTTTCTGGCGGAGATCCTGCTATTTGCTCGTCGTAGCCACGTGGGTGACAGACTAAACAGGTACCGGTCTGGAGACCGAGGCCACGCTAGTGCAGCTCGCCATAAGTTCTAAGCCAGGGGTCAGTAGTCAATCGTTGTCGATGGCGAGGCCTCGCGAGCGACGCATATTGGGCTATATGTAGAGTGAGCACAACAACGCCAGCGGCGACGAGGGGCTGCTGAACCCTGGTTCAAAACTTGTGGCGCGCTGGACTAGTACTCACCCGGCCTTTGATCACTGATCGGTCGGAACCATGCGCTTCAGCTCCTCGAACCAGTTCAGAACGACATTCACTCTATCGCCGCAGAATTCTTCGAGTCCCGAACCCCAGGGATTCTTCTCCGGCTGCCGGATCATCAGAAAACGCTTTCCATCCGCGCTCACATCGTAGGTCCGACTGTGACTTGCATAACTATGATCACCTTCAAACAGGACGACTGGTATACCGGGGATCAGCTCGCCCCCATCCACCTTGATGTCGACCGCCATCAGCATCAGCTTCTTACCCTCTTCTCCGGCACGGTAAAAGAGCTCCTTGCCGTTTCCTGACCAGGCCGGGCTGATCCCTCCGTCGGTCGAGATCGTTTGCCTACTGCCCGGTCCAGGATAGGGCTGAACATATACCTCCGGTCGACCCGAGACGAAGGAAGCATAGGCAATCCACTGACCGTCGGGTGAAAACGTCGGAAACCGTTCCTCAATTCTTGGAGTATTTGTGAAACGCTCGGCTGAAGATGAACCATCCATTGGTAGAATCCAGATATCGCCCATCTCGCAGAAGGCGAGCTTGTTCCCTTCCCTGGCCCAGGAGCTCGGTCGCTGCGGATGCTCGCTGGGGCTCAGGGCAACAGGTTCTCCAGGACGGTCGACGAGCTTCGAGAACAGATTCCTGGGACCGTCCCGATTCCAGTTGAACGCAATCCTGGTTCCGTCAGGAGACCAGACTGGATTGCTAACGATCCCTTGCGAGATCTGGATGCTCAAGGTGTCGCGAGCAAGATCATACGTCCATAGACTCTCGAGCCCCTTGATCAAGGCGACCCTGGATCCATCGGGGGAGAGACGGGCGTAGGTCCAGTAGCCTGGTTCGACACCTATGGGCTCCTCCGTTCCGTCGCGCTTTACCCACACCGGATCGTGCGGGTTCACAATCTCGTCCCACATTGGGCCTGTGATGTAGGCCAGAGACCCCGAGTCCGAAAAAGCAAACTGGGCGGCACCGGAATTGGCGATACTGTTGGGAATGTCGATCGAATGAGTGACGCCTTCCAGAACCGGGACCGGGGAGCCGTCGAGGCTGAGAGTCTCAGGGTCGAAAGGGACAGCCATCAGCGTCCCCTGCCGGGCGTAGACCAGGTGGCCGGTAGGAACATAGCGGGCGTCGGTGCCGTCTTCGATCAACAGCTTCCTTTCGCCGGTCTCCAGCGACAGAACGAAGATCTGTGGCCCGCTCCAGCCCTGATGGCGCAGCACGGTAAAGAGTACCGCTTTCGCGCCGGGCAGGACGTGAGGCAGCCGGTGGCTGGATTCTCCCGTCTCCCGATCCAGCTCGGTGATCTGCTCGGGCTCTCCACCCGCTGCCGGGACGCGCAAGAGCCCTCCTGGTCCTCTTCGAGCAAAGATGATCTGGTCGTCCGAACCCCAGCTCGCTCCGACGTTTGCTGGTGGTGCACATATGGTGACCGGTGTCCCCCCTTGGAGAGGGATCTTCTTCAGCGCGGGGCGGTCAGGCTTCGGATGCCATTCATTGAACCCCAGCCATTTGCCGTCAGGAGAGAAAAAGGGCTGGCTGAAAGAAGTGCCCTCCTTTTGGAGGACCACCACGGGCTCCCACTGATCCAATGATCGGACCTGTATCGTTCGCTCGGTGTCGTACCATTCCGCATTCCCGGCAGAAACGAAGGCTAGTTGGCGGCCGTCCGGCGAGAGGGCGATCCCGTGGCGAAACCAGTGATTCAGAACCCGGCTCTTCTCCACTCGGTTTTCGAAGCGGACCAGGGGCTTGTCGGGGAGCGTGGGAGACGGCCTTGCAAACCACCCAACCGTTGCGAGCAGGGGCACCGCGAGCCAGGGAGCCATACGTCGCCACAGAGATAGTGCCGGTCGGGGAACAGGCGTCTCCTCGGGGCTGGGTGCGCCTTCCACCAAGCACTCGTCAATGGCGATACGAGCGTCGCCGATGTCCCGGAGCCTCATCCTTGGGTCCTTGCGGAGACAACGCTTCAGCAGCTCGCGGATTCCTCTGGGAGTCTCGGTGGGTAGCTGCTCCAGACTGGGTTTCTGATGAATCACCGCGGCCAGTGTCTCGGTGAAGCTCTGGCCCGCGTACATGCGCTTGCCGGTCAGCATCTCGAACAGCACCAGGCCGAAGGACCAGATATCGGTGCGCTTGTCGACCTCGCGTCCCCGCGCCTGCTCTGGACTCATGTAGGCCGCCGTCCCCAGGACGATCCCCTCCTTGGTAGCCTCCAATGTGAGTGTAGGCGAGTTCGGCAGCTCCCGCTTCGAGGTCTCGTTCTCCACTGTTTTGGCCAGACCGAAGTCCAGGATCTTGACCGCACCCTCCGGCGTGATCTTGACGTTGGCAGGCTTCAAGTCCCGGTGGATCACACCGCTCTCGTGGGCCGCCTCCAGACCCTCGGCAATCTGACGGCCGACTCGCAGCGCTTCCTCTACCGCGAGAGGACCTCGGGTCAGACGCTGGGCCAGAGTCTCACCTTCGACGAGTTCCAGCACCAGAAAGTGCTGGCCGTTGCTTTCTTCCAGGCTGTGGATCGCTGCGATACCGACGTGATTCAGCGATGCCAGAAGCCGCGCCTCGCGTCGGAACCTCGACAGCCTCTCTTCATCCCTGGTGAACTGCTCGGTCAGGAACTTCAGAGCCACCTTGCGGGGCAGGTTTGTGTCCTCGGCCAGATAGACCTCTCCCATGCCTCCCCGGCCTAGAAACGAGAGGATGCGGTAGGCGCCCAGGGTCTGTCCTTCCAGGGACTCCCGTCCCCGACTCTGGGCCAGGGTCCTGGCCGCCTACTCCAGTGCAGGCGATTCGATGAAGCTTTCTGCTCGCTCACCGGCCTCGATCAGGCTCTCGACTTCCCGGCGCAGGGATGGGTCCCCGGAACAAGCCTCCTCCAGGAAGGCCTGCCTCTGGTCTCCTTCCCTCTCCAGGGCCCCATCGAGGATCCGATCGATCTGCTGCCAGCGCTCAGGCTTCATGGCTCTCCTCCGCCTGAACTTCGGCTGGACCGCGGTCCGGCGGGTCAGTCGTCCCGGCTGAGCCAGGACTCAATAGTTAGGGCGAAATGGAGGACGAAAAACTATCATTGGAATACAGGTGCAGAGGGATCCCGAGCATATTAAACCGCGTCACAATCAACAGAGCCGCGCACGGCTGTCAAAGCCTGCAGCGTGAATCCAGGTTCCGAGGAGAAAGCGGACAGCACCGCGTCTTGACCCTCGGGGCGTAGCGGCGGTCTCCAGGCCGCCGGCCTCGTTGGTTTCGAGCCTGCGGCTCGACGGCGGCCTGGAGACCGCTGCCACGGCCAGCACTCAGATGCTCTGGTCCCTCCCCCGCTTTAGCTCGCGCCAGAGCCAGGCTTTGGACTTCTTCCAATCCCGTAGGACCGTAATGGGAGAGACCGACAACACTTCGGCCGTTTCATCCACGCTCAATCCGCCGAAGAACCTCAGTTCCACGACTCGGGCTTTCCTCGGGTCAAGACCCGCCAGGACCTTCAGGGCCTCGTCCAGGGCCACCAGATCCGGCCCAGGCGACGAAGACACCAGGGACGCTTCATCCAGGGAAACCTGAGTCACGGAAGCGCCGCGGCGAGACTTACGCGCAAAATCCACCAGAATGTTCCGCATCAGACGGGCGGACAGGGCGAAAAACTGGGTTCGGCTCTCCCAATCGCCCTTCTTCCATTCGATGAGTCGCACATAAGCCTCGTTGACCAGCGCCGTGGTCTGCATCACGTGTTCTAGCCGCTCGTCGCTCATGTAATGCTTGGCCAGACGGTGAAGCTCGGCGTACACCAGTGGAGTCAGCTTCTCCAGAGCGGTTTCGTCCCCCTTTCCCCACGCCTGCAACAGTTGGGTGATCTCCGGTTCAGAAGCGCTGGCCACGGACACCTCCTCGAAGATGATTACGCCCCAGTCTAGCACCCTCACTAGCGGCTGTCCCGCCAGGTCAGGTAAGAGGCGCAGCGTGTCGATGAACGTGGACCTCCCGTCTCGCCGCCGGCTTCGACGGGTCGTGGGCTTCATAAACGTTCTCTCGGACGGTATCCTATTCAACGAGGGCTGCACGAGCCCTGCGAGCCTGGGGTACCGCTGTCCGCTTTCTCCTCGGAACCTGGCTTTACGCTGCAGACTTTGGCAGCCGCGCGCGGCTCTGTTGATCACGCCAATGTTGGATCTGCTCGGTGAAGTAGACGAGAGTTTGTTTTCTGTACAGTAACGCATCAGTCAGTTCGCACGGAGGCATGTCATGTGTTCCCAAAAACATCTCAATTGGTTGCTGGTCGTCTTCGCGCTGATTTCCCCGCTTAGCGCGGCGGAGATCCTTCGTCTCACTCCTGAGACTTGGGACAAGGCCGTCCCGGGGGGCAAGGAAGTCGACGCAATCTACGGCGACTATGTTCTGAGGAATCAGCATCTGGTCGCGGTTGTCGCCAACGCGGTCTCCGGAAGGCACGCCAATACCACCGTCACCAAGGTAGGCGGAGCCATCATCGACCTGACTACGCGAGGCCAGTCTCCCCAGGAAGAAAGCGACCAGCTCAGCGCTTTCTACCCAAATGGGAGAGATCAGTTCGCATACCGCCAGATCAAGATCGTCAGAGCGGGTGGAGAAGAGGTCTCGCTCAGAGTCACGGCGGCGGGCGGAGTGGATCGACCGGAAGCGAATGTGACCTACCGTCTGACGGACACATCCGATTTTATATGGGTCGAAAGTGAGTTCGTCAACCGCAGTGACAGACAGCTTACCGTGGAACTGCTGGATGAGGTTCGAGCAGACCGCTCCTTCGACAAAGTCACCGATGGCATTACCGATCTTTTCTGGGCGTATGACAAGTGGTTCGGACAGGCCTACGGCATCCAGCCCGAGAGGGGATCGATCGAGTCCTCTGGGGATGCACGTAATCGATTGTCCAGCTTGCGCTATCTCATCGACGGACAGGACCGATTCGATCTTGCTCCAGGGGAGACGAGAACCCTGGTGAGGCGGATCTTCCCGGCTCGCCACCTGGTGGCGGTCAAGGCCATAGCCAGCCGAATACGCGAACAACCTATGGGGACTGCCCAGGTCCGAGTCAGTGAACAGGATGGAACGTCGGTGTCCGACGCCGATGTCGAGATCTTCTCCGGCGGTACGTCCCAGGGGTACGGGCGGACCGATGACAAAGGTGAGATGTTGCTGGAGCTTCCTCCCGGAACCTATCAGGCCAAGGTGTCCTCATTGGGGCGAGGCAGCCGAGATGTCAGCGCTGCGGTGCCTTCAGGGACAAGCGCAACGGCCTCGCCGATTCATGTTGTCCTGCCCAAAGCAGCTCGTGTCCAGGCGCGCATTCGAGACGAACAGGGGGGACCTATTCCCTGCAAGGTTGAGTTTCACGGAATCGATGGAACCCCGAACCCTGAGCTGGGACCACACAGCGGTAGCTTCTCGGTGGGGAATCTACGTTACTCCGCCAGCGGACAGTGGTCACAGGCAATCCCGCCTGGGAGGTATCAGGTTCTGATCAGCCACGGTCCCGAATACGACGCCGAGTACCAGACCGTTGAGGTCCCGCCATCAGGGGAAGTCCAGTTGGAAGCGACCCTGAGACGGGTGGTTCAGAGCTCAGGCTGGGTCAGTACCGATTTTCACAGTCATTCGAGTCCCTCGGGCGACAATACCGCCAGCCAACTTGGGCGTGTCTTGAACATCCTGGCGGAACATATCGAATTCGCTCCATGCACCGAGCACAACCGTCTTTCCACCTATACCCCACACCTCAAACAGCTCGGGGCCGAACACCTGTTGGCCACCTGCGTTGGGATCGAGCTCTCCGGGAGACCCGGCAGCCTCAACCATCAAAACGCCTTTCCGATCGTGCTCAAACCACGAACCCAGGATAACGGTGGTCCCGTGATCCACACTGACCCTGCCGAGCAGATCCGCCGTCTCGCGCTCTGGGACGATGGAGCAGACAAGTTGGTGCAGGTAAACCATCCTGATCTGGGCGAGATGTTCTTTGACCGTGACGCTGATGGCGACCCGGACGGTGGACTCAAAGGCATGTTTCAATACATTGACGTTCTGGAGGTCCATCCCCACTACGTCGGCACCTATCGCGGAGGCGGAGGGGACACCTTGAGCCTACCGCCAACCTTCTCATACCGGGGCCAGGTCCTCAACAACCGCATCTTCAACTGGCTCCAACTGCTCAATCAGGGACATCGAATCCCGGGCGTGGTCAACACCGATGCTCACTACAACTTCCATGGCAGCGGATGGATTCGCAACTATGTTCGATCCCCTACCGACGACCCATCCCAGATCAAAGCTGTGGATATCGTGCGCGCCTCCGAGGCGGGAAACATCGTCATGAGCAACGGCCCTTTCATGGAGGTGTCCCTGAAGGCGACAGGCTCCGCCGGGGACGGTCGAGAAGTCATCCCTGGGGAAGACCTGTCGCTGCCCGGTGGAGAGGCGCTCCTGAAGGTGCGGGTTCAGTGCGCCAATTGGCTGGATATTGATCGGGTTCAGGTTCTGGTCAACGGTCGTCCCGACGAGACCTTGAACTTCACCCGTTGGACCCACCCCGGTTATTTCGGAAGCGGTGTGATCAAGTTTGACCGTAAGTTTCCCCTCCAGCTGGAGGGAGATGCCCACATCATAGTCGCAGCGGTGGGCGAGAACTCGACTTTGGGGCCTGTAGTGGGTCCGGTTCTGAGC
>JAKZYH010000575.1:0-8155 GCA_047514575.1 Acidobacteriota bacterium
AGGATCAGGAAGAGCAGGAGTCCCCATACGAAGCTTGCCTTCGTCTTCCAGATCGGTCGAAGAAAAAGAAACAGGAAAACCAGCAGGAAGGCCGGGACTACCAACAGCGCGATGGCATAAGAATAGAGGGCTAGTCCGAACATCGCGCCTGCCCCTACCCAATTCAACCCGCCCCGGCGAACCGCGCGAACCAGAAAGACGAATCCAAAAACGAATAGACAGGGAAACGAGATCAACTCGAACGCGATCCGGCTGAAATGCAGGTGCCAGGGGGTGATGCAGAGCAGCGCTGAAGCAATGAGTCCGGCCCTGGTTCCCCACAATTCAGTCCCCAGCCAGAAGAGACCGAGCAGGGTCAAGACACCGAAAATCGCGCTTGTGAGGCGGAGGCTGAACTCCGACAATCCGAATAGCTTTACCGGAAGGATGGCGGCGTAGATATAGACTGGATTCTTGTACCCCCCAAAGGATCGCACGAAAAGCGGCAACGAAACTCCGTTTTCATCGATTCCCGCCTCACCTATGGCGTAGGCGTTGTACCCCAGAGCAGCCTCGTCACAGTAGATCCCGGCGGGAACCTCATCGAGACGGTAGACCCGCAGTCCCATGCCGACCACCAGGATCAGTGTCAGCAGCAACCAGCTGCGGCGGCTCACCTGTGGCGAGTGCTCCGCCACTCCATTCTCCGGACTCAGCCGGCCGCTAATTCGAGACATCATTGGGAACTGCTGGGTGCAGAAGAGCGGCTCTTTCGAGCCCTTCGCTGCTGGATAAAGAGTGCGAAATAACCCAAGACGGTCCGGCCAACTCTCATCTTCGAGGGGGAGCTCTTGCGATCGTATCGAAGCTCGAGCGGTATCTCGACAAATCGATCTGCGACCTCTGAGAGTTTCACCAGAAGCTCGACCGAACAAACGAAGCCATAGCGATCCAGTTCTATTAGGAGGCCTTTGTAGCGTTCGGACAGAGCCGTGAGGGTTTCGCCTCGGATGCCTCTGAACCCACAAGCGTAGTCGCGGATTCCCGGGATCGGAAACAGGATTTTCCCCACCAGGTTGGCGCCGAAGCTCAGCAGCCTTCGATGCTGTGGGACCCAACCGGTCTTGGCACCCTTGCAGAAGCGCGAGGCAACGACTACCTCTGCTCCAGAGTCGAGCAATTCCAGCATCTCAGGGATGAAGCGGGGATCGTGGGTATCATCTCCGTCCATGAAGAAGACCGTATCGCCCGGCTCAATCCGTTCGAGTAGGTAATCGATACCTGTCCGGAGAGCGTGGGCCAAACCCAGATTGCGATGATGCTGGAGCAACTCGAGCGAGACCTGCCCAGCAGCATCCAGGATATTCGGGACCGAGTCGTCGGTGCTGCCGTCATCGACCACCAGGATCTGGCAGGGTCTTCCCAGCTGCGAGCAACTTCGATGGATTCTCTTGACCAGCGATCCAGCATCAGGCCCCTCGTTGTAGACGGGGAAGAAGATGTAGACTCGGCTGCCCTCAGAAGAATCTGTTGTTCTAATCACTGACCACTCCGCCTGCCCCTGTCGATCATCGCGGCGGTTAAAGCATCTACTCGCCGCACACCGAGGTCAAGGTTGCAGAAAACAGAACGCCTCCGCATTCGCCTTGCTCCCTCATGCTGAGAGTTATCTGTTTAGTCCCGTCCCCAGGAGCGCTGGCTCCAGAGAACGAAACTTTTCGGGGTTAACAGAGATCTTGCGTCACTCCGTGGGGAAGAGTTGCCCGACTCTCTCCTCGGAACTTGGGTTCATACTGCTAACGAGTCAAGTCGTTTGCGGCTCTGTCGGATCGCCGAAGGTTGATGATGCGCGATCGTTTGGAATGTGGTGCTTGTGATTTGGAGCTTGTTTGTACCTTGTATCTTGTACCTTGCCTTTGCCCTGGATCGACGCTCTTAACCTACCCAGCCAGCACCGAGCCAACGATTCGTTCTCTGACCTTGCCGCCACTTACTGCGAGCTTCCAGGCGCGAAAAAACGGTCAGGCACTCGGTGCGGTATTCCAGCCCCGGTGGGAGTATGATCGATGAGTCGATGGATCTTTCTCTCCAACTGGGTAGACTGATGCGCCCTGACTTCAACCCTGAGCCATGCAACTAGACGCTGAAACACTCCGTCGCACCGTCTCAGGGACCCCACAACAGCCAGAGAGACTCTTGCTCGCTCTCACACTCATCGTATCCGTGGGGCTTGGCCTTTGGTCACAACTTCACCTTCATGACGTCGGGGAACGCCCCATCTCCAGCTCGGTGGTCGTGCTCTACGGTCTGGCACTAATCGGCTTCGCTCTCGCCGCCCTTCGCTTCCGAAAATGGCAACCACAAGAGACCACTTTCCCGAGACTCGACGCCTACCCCTCTCCCAGGTTGGAGATCGTCTTCTTTCTGATCGCACTTTCAACGGGTGTTTTCTTCCGACTTCAGCAGCTGGACATCATTCCGGATGGCCTGAACCATGATGCCGCCTGGAACGGCATCTATGCGATCGAAATCCTAAGGGGGAAAGCCTACGCTCCCTACACGGCAGAGGCCGTCGGCCACGAGACGCTCTACAAGTATCTGGTCGCCCTCATGATCGAGCAGATCGGGGTCAATCGAATGGCGATCGTCTGGGCAGCGACGATCTGCGGCATCGCCACGATACCCGTCTTCTACCTCTTCGTTCGCAACCTCTCGAACAGGTACGTGGCGCTGGTATCCCTGTTCCTGTTCTCGGTCTCGGGCTGGCACTGGATGTTTTCCCGGACCGGCTGGAGGCTTATCCTGACGCCTCTGTTCCATTGCCTGGCTCTCGCCGCCCTCTGGTACGGCATCAAGAGCCGGAAGACTTGGCCATTCGTTCTGGCAGGAGTGGGCGTCGCCGGCTGTCTGAACAGCTATAACGCCGCCAGAATCATCCCACTTTCTCTGGCTTTCTTTCTGCTGTATTGCATCCTGACTCAAGGTCGCGACTTCCTCCGTGTCTACTACAGGGGTCTGCTGGCAGGAGCTGCAAGTGCCCTGTTCTTCTCCGCCCCGATGCTCTGGTATGCCGCCAATCACTGGGGCGTCTGGATGGGAAGAGCCGAAGCCCTCTGGATAGGAAGCAGCCCCGGTAGATTCCTCTCCAACCTGAGAGATGCTCTACTGATCTTCAACTACCGTGGGAATGGAGATGATTTCATCATTGATACTCCCATTCTGGAGCCGATACCAGCTGTTCTGTTTGCCCTCGGCCTGGTGTACTGTCTTCTCCACATTCGGCGCCTGGAGTGCTTCTTTCTCTGCTCGTCCTTTCTGCTGGCGCTGCTGCCGGGCATCGTCTCCAAGCCGAATGCCAACCGTTGTATAGCCACCCTACCCTTCGTCTACGTCTTCGCCGCCGTTGCCCTGGTCGTGATCGTCAGGATGCTGCTGGTCGTGGTCGGTCCGCGGTTCAAGACTGCAGTCCTGTTGCTTGCCGGCCTCACCTTGTTGAGCTGTGCGGAACTCACCTATGTGGAGTATCTAGGCCCGAAGAGACGTCCGATCTGGGGCTATTACCCGGAGACGCTGGTGGTGGCACGCCACTTGAAGACTCTGATACCTCAGACTGAAGTGCATATCGCAGCGGGGAACTATCCACGGGATACCATGACCTTCATCAGCTATCCTGGCGGAGTGCCCGCGGTGCCCTACTACCAGTGGTACGACAGGCCGGAAGACATCCTCACCGTCAGCCCCCGGGGTGACCGACCGGTCGCGTTCATCGTCGAGAATTCCCCCCACTTCCAACAGATCCGCGACTCGCTGCTGCAGATGTATCCGGATCACACCCTGACTCCGCTCCGTTATCCCGCCTCGCCATCTGGTCGAGTCTTTGCTCAAACCATAAGGGTGCCGGCGGAAGCGGGGGTACCCGTTCAGGCAACCGATGGCTCAACCGTCAGGTCGGAGATGTTCTCCGGAACCGCGGCCCAAAACCTCTTCGTGGAGAACGGAGACCTGCCTCGCGAGTCTCTTCGAAATCCAAAGGACCTAGCAGTTTGCCGTGACGAGCTGATCTACCTCGCCGATACGGCCAACCACCGCATCCAGGTCTTTCGAGCGGACGGTGAGTACGTGCGCGGCTGGGGTGGCTTTGGAAGCGCTCCTGGCCGGTTCCAAGAACCTCATGCGGTAGCCTGTGATGACAACGGAAGCCTATACGTACTCGATTCCTGGAACGGACGGGTTCAGGTCTTTCGCCCAGATGGCACATTTTTACGGCAATTCGCACCGCCCGAAGCCTTTTATGGTCCTCGCGGCATCGCGGTATCTGGGGCTCGGGTCTTCGTCGTCGACTCGGGTAACAGCAGAATCTGCGTCTACAGCACCCAAGGGACTCTGCTGCATCAATGGGGCAGCTCCGGAAGCCAGCCGGGCCAGTTCTCAAATCCCGTGGGGGTTACGGTGGACAGCAGAGGGAACGTTTACGTCCTCGACTCCGGGAACAATCGGCTGCAGAAGTTCACCGTGGAAGGTGAGCCCATCGCGTCCTGGCCGATCCCTGGTTGGAGTGGCTCCGCTCTGAAGGAAGCCTATCTGGACATCGATGACGCGGATCGCATCTATATGACCGACCCCGTCGCCGGAAATATTCGGGTATTGAAGAACGACGGAACCCCGCTCAAGACACTCCCGGTCCAGCCGGGAATCCGAGGAATAGCAGTATGGGGCGCAAACTGCCTCACTACCGTGGACCACAAGGCCATCCGCATCAGGCGCTGAGCGGCTCGGCCCTCTTAGGGTCTGCGCAAAAATAACTTGGCATTTTGGCATCTCATCTTCACACCATCTTCGGCCGCTCCTCAATCGCGAAATCCTCAACGTAGACCGGGCTACGCCTGCGGTTTCGCTCAATCGTTCGCGGCCAAATCTGGCACAAATCTGAGCGCCAATTCTACCAAGTTATTTTTGCGCAGACCCTTAGCCCCGGATTACTCATGGGTTTTCGTAGTGGGGCGTCGCCTCTCGAATAGGATGACTTGATTGTCCAGCACTCCGGCACCGAAAGCTCCCGAGAAGGTGAGTCGGAACGGGATCGTGGCAGCGCCCCGATCCCCGGACACCAGCAGCGACGGGCTCCCGGTCACGGGGTGGAAAAGCAGCTCTCCCTCGGGACTGTAGGTCCTGATTTCTCCCGGCCACCTCCGCACATATAAATTCCCATCGGGATCCACAGCCAAATCTGAATCCCAGTAGAGATTCTTCAAGTGCCTATTCCCCAATAACCGGCCGTCCTCGCTATATCGGAGCAGCTGACCGGCTCCCGCATCGATGATGTGATACCCCCGACGGCTTCCAACCAGCCTTGTCGGCCACAGGAGAGGTTTCCCGTCCGCACCCGTCAAACCCTGGGGCGCCGGGTCCTCGCCGCTGCTGGCAAGGAGACGGCTATCCCGACAGAGCACAATCACACGATCCTTCTCGACTGTTTGATCTGCGACCTGACAGCGGATCGAGGGCGCTTCTTGCAGGCTGCTCCCAACCGCGTGCCAGAACGAGCCAGCCGGGTCAACCACAGTCAGGGTGTCGCCGCTTCTTTCGATTCGGAAATCTCTCGGACCCGGTAGCGAAACACCCGATCCCCGGACACCCTCGGCAGAAACCGCAAGCAGCTGCTCCCGATCCACCGTAAAGAAGGATCCCTCCTCGGCGATAGCTACGTCCAGTAAGGTGGAAGAGATGGGTACCGAAGGACGTTGCGAATAGTAGAAGTCTGACACCTTGCCCAGGCTGGCAAGGTGGGATGAGAACACACCCTCGTCCAAACCTCCCGGATTGAGCAGGAAACCACTCAATGGCTGCCAGGGGCGGTCCCCGAACTGCCAGGTCAATGTCGCCATCCCGCTGCCTTCCTCGGCCAGGACTCGAATCGGATGGAGCCCCGCTTCCAATAGAAAGCCGTCGTCCTGGGAGAGAAGCGGCCGGCCATGGATCCAGATCTCGAGGACACCCTCAGGAGGGGCAGTAAATCGATAGCGGCCGCTCTGAGACGCGAAAAGAAACCCGGAGTACGCGCTACTGGTTCCGGTTCCAGGAGCCGACTTCGCCAGCCCGTGAAACCGAACCACGTCGCCTCTGGGAATGCTGATTTGAATAGCTATTGGCTCGGAATACCTTTGCCTGTACGGACCTGGAGCCAGGATACTCGATATCGTCAGATTGGGATAAAGGCGTCGGAACCTGGGCAAGATCTCTGACCCGACAACAGGGACGTTGGGAACGAAGACCTCCACACCATCAGCCGACTCAAGCTGATCCGCAGGGAAAAGAATCACCGGCGAATTAAAGGGCCTGCTCTCCGCGACAAACCCGTAGTTTGGAATCCGCTTCGCCAACTCGTAGAGCTGGTCATCGAAATCCCGACCTGGCTCGTGCCGAGATAAGAAGACCGCGCGCTTATCCACAAGTTCACTGAGTTTCTCCAGCAGCAGGTATCCGCTTCCAGGTGGATTCTGGGGAACCGCCAGTTCCCTGAAAATCCGCTTGCCAAAAAACTCCTGATGGTTGCGGTGCACCATCCAGCCAATGGATCCCAGCAGCACCAGAAAAACGACTACGGTCGCGTACCGTCCCAGCTTGCTCCACTCCTGGACGATGCTGCCGAGTCCCACTGCTGCCAATAGAAATACCGGAGCCAGTGTGGCGACGATGTAGAAGTAGTTGCCAATCGTCACCGCCAGACCGGCGACGTTAGTGGCCAGGAGGAGAACGATCGCGGCGTGTGGAATCGATTTCGTAAACCATCGCAACGAGATACAGAGGCCAAGCAAAGCCAGTGCCGCGGTCAGCGGATCGATGGTAGGAGCATACTCAGCAAATCGGTTGGCCTCCGGATGCCCTGAAAGGGACCAGAGCACGAATCCGACATTCTTGAGGATCTTGGCTAATAGGTCGGGCGTCGCCGATACGCTGGGCGAAAAGGCACTCAGTACATGCTGAAATACATTCGTCCTCTCGACCAAGAAGAGCCCCAGCGGGATGATACCAACGACCGTAATCCCTGTCGCCACGGACATCGGGCCCACCGACCTCTTCAGGACGTCCCGCTGAAACAGGAACAGGTAGATCATCATCTGCGCCCAAAACAGGGGCATCAAATAGAATCCCCAATAGGCGTGCAGACCCAGTACCATCGAGAAAGCAGCGATCAGAAAGCCACGCCAACGAAGCGTCCTGACCCCATCGATGAATCCCAGCAGGAAGAGGAGCTGGAAGAGCGGCAGTAGCTGCTGGTGATAGCCATTGCGCGCCGTGAAGAGATGCCAGTAGGAGGCTCCCAGCAGAGCCAGTGCCATGCAGGCGGTACGGCGATCGAAGAGACTGGCTCCACAGCCGTAGAGGGCAAGGAGCGTCAGTAGGCTGATCGCTACCGACGCCACTCGAAACGCGGAAAGAGGGTCGTCAACAACCAGCATGAAGCCCGCAATGAGGTACGAGTAGAAGGTGTGGGCGTACCAGCTGTAGGGAATATAGGGGAAACCTTCCTCAACCAGTCGATTCGCGAAGGAGAGGAAGTTAAGGGGTTCAAAATTGTAGCCAGGAGGGACAGCCCAGAGATGATGGAGGCGAAAAAAGACGCCTATCGCTGCTGCCGCAATGATCCCAGCGAGAGTCCAGGCAGTCGTGCTCCGGTGGTTCAGACCGGGATCGTCGAGGATCCAGAACAGGAACGAGGTGATCGCCAACAAGATCAGCGGAAACGAGATCTCGCCCAGTTGGGGCAGGTGTTGAAGAAACCCCCAGGCAACGGCCAGCGCGAAGGCTAGGCCGAGCGCAGGTTTGCCAGTGCCTAGCCGCATGGACACCCGTCGCTCAAGGCCGCGAGCCTTTCCAGATCGAGGCCGGGCTCAAACTGTCGGAAAGAAGGGGGACGTTGGGAAATCCTGTATCTCGCCACGGCTGCTTCGCATCAACTACCAGACAGACCTTCGTGCTCTATGGTGTCAGTGTACCCCTTGATCATGAACCAGGTCACAGATCCTCCCTCCTCGAAGGTCACAGACAGCTCGGCCTTTGCGTTCGCGGCAATGGCACCAGGCGGGACACGTAAGAGATAGTAACCAGAGAGTCCGCCCTCCCGTAAGACGGGTCGAAACTCGAGCTGGAAATCTCCCTCTGCCCACTTCAGGTT
>JAKZYH010000576.1:0-11302 GCA_047514575.1 Acidobacteriota bacterium
GAGGGCTAAAGCCGCCGCTCGAGAAGGACCGTAAACGGCCCTCAGGGGAGGGAGGAGAAGCTGCTGACCCCGGCGTAAACACCGGGTCTAATACGCTTCGCGCCAGGCCGCTGAAGCGGCCTCCTAGAAAGGGCCACTCTGGCGACTGTTTCGCGTCCGATCGGTGGAAATCAAAACTTCAAATATTTTTGGCTAGCAGTTAGACCAGTAATCCATGAAGGGGGAAAAATGAGCTCAGCCAGACTTTTTGCTCCAATGTTGGTCCTGGTTCTCGCTATCGGACATACCGTCCCCGCCCTGGCTGGAGGGGACACTAGGGTCTGTCGCTACGAGGACTGAAGCGGAAAGAGGAAGCGCTCCACCATTTGAGAAAGGCCTACGACCTCAAATCCCGGCTACCTCGGACTGGTATGCGGCGAACCCAGGGTATCCAGGGCTTCTAGACCGGGTTCAACCGAGCCCTCCTCAATATCGTGTAATTTGTTGAGGACTGCTTCGTTCACTGGGGTTTCGACTTTCTTCTCTTGTCCCTTGCGGACGACCAGACCGTTGAAGTGGTCCGCCTCGGTCCTGCGCCCCCGCCACAGATCCTGAAGCAGCGAGGTCGCGGCTGTCGGACTCACGTTCCCTGCCATCTCCGAGAGCTGCTTGTCCATCGAGTCGGAGCGGCCTTCCGCGGACTCGACAACCTGCTCTGGAGTACAGGCTCCCAGCACCCGCTCAATGGTATGGCCGTTGGCCTCGGCGACCCTCACCACCTCAGCCGCGATCTGCACCATGAGACTTCGTGCCTCAGGACTCGAAAGCAGGGCCGCCGACCTGAGACCGGTGATTCCCGAGACTGAGTTGACCATGGCACTGGTGGCAAGCTTCGTCCAGCGCATCTTCATCAGATCTCCCGTAGTCTGGGAGGGCCAGACACTATCTAGATAACCCGCTACTTCGGGGGCCTTGTTCGTTACCGGACCTGCATATTCGCCCACCAGGACGCCCGGCGCGGAGGGATCAAGCGATCGGGATACCGATGCCGTGGAGCCCAGTATGCGGCCTGGCGCCTCGAGCACGGCATTGATGAGTATGACGCCGCCCAGCACCCTCTCAGGACCGAAGATTTCGGCCAGGTATTCCTCGTTGATACTGTTTTGCATGCTCACGCCCCAGGAGTCGGGGCTGAGGTAGGGCTCTACAGTCTGGAGAACCCGCCGCGAGTCATATGATTTGACCGCTAGAAACAGGACATCGATCGGTCGGTCGAGTCCTTCCAGCTCGGCAGGTCGGATAACAGGAGGCCGATAGCTGACCGACCCGAGCTCGTCTTTGATCAAGAGTCCCCGATCATGGATCGCCTCGAATTGAGGCTCCCAGGGTTCGACCAGGGTTACATCGTGTCCGGCAGCAGCCATTCGCGCGCCGACCTGGCCTCCGATTGCGCCTGCTCCATACACCACCAATTTCTTAGCCATAGATCTTCGTTTCCCTCAATTCCCTCCGGGTAACTTTGGGCATCTGAGCGAGTATTCTAAAACATCCGACTTCAAGGGTGAAACGAAAGAGAGCCTACACCCCACACCGCCCCTTTCGAGGCGTCGGGATTGTTCTTTCGGAACGTCAACACGATGACGGTGATCGACATCGAAACCGGCAGCGGTCTGTCTTTTGGAAGCCCCGGAGCGTTCTTGGAAGATTCCGGCGAACCCCCTGTAGTCAGAGGGGTCGAGTTGCCAGATCAGACGTCCCCAGATGAGGTGAGTGTGTGAACCTCGGCAGACGGTGACGATGAGGGCATCGATTGGTTCGTGCGTCGACGTATGGCATGTCACATGCATGGCAGTCCGGGCGGGGCCGCGGGCAGGTCCATCTATTTGAGGCTGTAAATGGATATTGTAAGACTGATGAACCCAAGGGGTCGGCAATGAATTTCAGGAAACTCGGAGTCTATGAGCTCTCGACCTTGGCAACCTTCACTGTCTTGCTCTGGGCAAGCTTCGGGATCGCCGAGAATCTAAAGTTGACGACGGACCTTGGGGCCAAGCCCGTCGGAGAACAACCCGACAATTCGACCACCCTCTATTTTCCGTTCTACCTGACAGACTCCACAGGTTTCACCGGGATCGCAGTCTCGAACTACTCGGCGATTCCCACAGATCTGACGTTTGAGGCCCTTGACCCGGATGGGGTTTTGAGCTCCTTGCCCATTAATCCCTTCCAAGAGCAGCTCACCCCACACCGTCAAGTAGCGAAGCTCGCCAGGGAACTCTTTGGCATCGTTCCCTCCGATACCCCGGAGGGATGGATCAAGCTCAATAGCAACAGTCCCCTGATTGCCAGTTTCTACCAGTTTGGCGACTTCTCCTCGACGCAGCTGGATGGAGCCGTGGCCTTCACCGAGCAGGGACGCCGGCTCGTTTTCACGCGCGTCTTCGAAGGAGCGACCGCTTTTCGTGGGCATCCGGCTACGACGATTCTCAGCATTGCCAATCCGAACGATGAGCCCATCGATTTGACTTTCAACCTCAGGGGAACGGACCAGATAATGGATTCAGGCGCCGGGTCTAGCCCCCTGACGTCTAGCCAGACCCGAACAGTTCCCGGCAAGGGTCGGATCCTGGAGTCTATTTCCGATATCTTCGGTGATGTCGACGTTTCCAGCGGCTATGTTGAGGTTGACGTCACAGAGGGGAGAGGGGCGGTCGGCCTTCAACTGGTTAGCCTCGTCGACGACAGCACCATTTTCGGCCTGAATGCCGTATTCCAGCAAGAGCCACAGGGCTTGGAACCCCAGGGTTCAGGTGAAGAGGGCGTTGAACTCTTCTCAGCTCAACTGGCTAGCCAAGCTTCGAATCTCTTTACCAGTATCAACCTGATCAACCTCTCCGCTTCCACACGAACCGTGACTTTGACACCCGTCGGGGACAACGGGAACAATTTGGCCGACCCGATCGAAATCAGCATGCAGCCTGGGGGAGTTTTTCAGGGCGATGCGGCTGCAATCTTCTCTTCCAGTGCCTCCGATTCAAACAACGAATTCAAAGGGATGCTTCAGGGAGAAGACCGATTCGAGGGGGTCGGCTCTCTGCGGGTGGTGGCGAGTGGTGCCGGAATCGTAGGCGACGTCGTTTTCGGGAGTCCAACCGGTGATTACGCAGCGGCTCTGCGCCTCCAGACTGAGCTATTCGTTCGGGCAGTCTACAGTCAGGTCGCTGTCTTGCCTGGACAGTTCTTTACCGGCTTGGCCTTCTTCAATCCAACGAGTGCCAACGCAACCGTGAAGGTCGAAGTCTTCTCAGATCAAGGAGAGATGACCGGTGAGCGAGAGTTTGACCTGGCCCAGGGCGGACGACTATCTCGCACTCTCACCGAGCTGGTTCCCTCTATCACGGAGCAGGTCGGGGGATACATCCTGGTGAACTCTACTCAATCCTTGGTGGGCCAGGAGCTGTTCGGGACCAACTCCTTGAGTTTGATGTCCGCCGTTCCTCCGCGGTTCCTCAAACCCACTCAAGACTTCGATGGCGACGGGCTGACCGCCGAAGAAGAGGCGGTCGTAGGTACCAACGAAGGCAACGCTGACGGGAGCTGTTCCTTCACGACCTGTTTTGACACCGACACTGACGGATTCAGAGACGGGGATGAAGTAGAGGCTGGCTCAAATCCTCTTGATCCCCTCTCCATCCCGGATGATTTCGATGGCGACGGGTTGAGTAACGATCAGGAGACCCGGGGACATACGCTTTCGGTGGACAACACAGGAACGGGCAGTTTCGTCGACATCGAGGTCACCAGTGACCCCAACGATCCGGACACCGACGGGGACAGGTTGACCGATGGAGCAGAATTCAATCTCTCCAACCCCAGGGACCCCGACACGGACAGTGATCGTCTGAACGATTTTCTCGAGCTCAGGGTCTACGGGTCGAATCCCCGAAGCGCCGACACCGACGGGGATGCCAATACCGTGAACGGTTTCAAGGACCGGCTACTCGATAGGGCAGAACTGGACGCTGGCACCTCGCCCACACTGGCGGACACCGATGGCGATGGAATGCCAGATGGTGACGATTTTCAACCCACCCTAGCCGATACACCTCGGGTCGCTGTGGACCTGGTTGGCGATATCGACATCAGCCTCGACATCACCTACGACGACGGCGAGAGCTTCGCTACTGAGGAAGGGACTGTCTTGGCGCAGGGCGTTGCGTCTATCTTGAGCACGAGTGATTCGACCACGAATGAAGTGTCTGTCGAGGTCGGTGCTTCGGTGACGGCAGGTATCGCGGCGTCGACCGGTTTCCCGAGGGGTTCAGTGACAGTATCGGCGTCCACCACGCTGTCGGCGACCAAGGGTTTTGCCGAGCAAACCACATCCAGCTTTACAGAAGCGTCAACGCGGAATATCGAGCAGCAGAGTCAACTCCTCGAGAGCATGAGTCGCGATCGAACCGAAGTGACCTCAGAGGGTACGGTCAGCATGGGAGTAAGGGTTCGCAACGCCGGTGCTCTGGACTTTCGGCTGAGCAACTATGCTTTCAGTGTCCTCCAGATCGATCGGGACCAACCCACCTCCTTCAGGACCCTCGCGACATTGACCCCGCCGGAACCCTTCGCCCAACTAATACTCGGGCCGAGCATTCCGGAGACCGGAGTCATCCCGCTCACCGCCCCGCAAGGGGTGGCCGCGGATGTCGCCAAGCGGCTCCTTGCGAATCCGAGCAATATCGTCTTGCAGCTGGGAAACTTCAATCTGTTGGAGATCGGCAGCAACCGCAACTTCGCCGCTGCGGCGGACGCCATTTTTGAGCGCACCGCATTGGTTACGATCGATTTTGGTGACGGTCGCGTCCTTCGAGCCAGAGTGGCAACGGAAGTCCGGCGCGTTCTTGATGAGGGTCTTAACCTCGGCAATCCCGCAGGTGTAACCATGCAGGAGGTGATGGAGGATATCCTGGGGATTGACTTCGAGACCGTGCCGAGGAGCGGGAGCAGTTCGAACGACAGTCCGAATGGGATCCGTCTGCTTACGAAAGTCGATGACGTCGAAGTGGATCTCATTCCGAATCCGGCCCTGAATGCATGGATGATTTTTGGGAGTGCCGAAAGTCTGGAGTGCTATGCCACCAGAAAGAACGGTCCCTGCAGTCAGATCATAGGCTTTGAAGACATCGTCTTGAAGAGGGGTGAAAGTATCTTCCTGGCGTTCGTTCGAGACGGCGACCGAGACGGGCTCTTCGCTCGAGAGGAGTCTATTCTCGGCACTGACGACATGAACTCCGATTCGGACGGCGATGGCAGCGGAGACTTTGAGGAAGCCAAGGAAAGTTGGGATGTAGGTGTAGTCGGCCGCGCCATCTATTCAGTCCTATCCAGCCCTCGTCTTGCCGATGTCGACGGTGAGGGATGGAACGATTCGCGGGAGCGGCAGGAAGGCACCGATCCGGCCCTGGCTGATACCGACGGCGACACTTTCTTGGACTCCAACGACGGAGCTCCGCTCGACCCCAGTGTTTCTGTCAACGAGCTCCCACAGATCTCGGATTTCAACCTCACTGAGGTGAATCTGCAGGTTCGTTTGACCGCAACGGCTTCCGATAGCGACGGCACCCTGCAGGACGTTCGTATCTCGTGGGGCGACGGCGAGGAGACGGTACTGGCGCCAGGCGTCTCAGAGGTTGATAGCACACACACCTATGAGGGGGGTGGAGAGTACACTATCCGACTCACGGCGACCGACAACGTGGGCGGAATGAGCGAGCAATCTCAAGTGGTTGATCTGACTGCCCTTCCGAGCGCAAAACTGCTGGCTGAGTGGCTGTTTGAGGTAGTCTCAAGTTTCAGCCCAGGCTTCGGCGGCAACACGACTCCCGACAACAGTGGCAACGACAATGACGGCAGTATCCACCGATGGTTGAACACGGATTGCAGCGGAAGAGGGGTATGTTGGGCTGTAGACAGGTTCGGTGTCAGCAAGCAGGCATTCCAATTCTCCGGAGACGACGGGCTTAGCGAGTTCGGCAGAGTCGGGGTCACCGGCCTGGATCTGAATGTGGATTTCACAATTACGGCCTGGGTCAGCGGGGTTGACACCCAGGGCGATAAGAGGTGGCTAGTAGGACAACAGGACTGGGTCAATCTATCGATAGAGGGGAGCAACAGGCTAACTCTCAACCTTCCCAGCTCTAGCCCCTCGCTGGTGCAGGACTCGGCAACGATCGACGAGAATCTCTGGACCTTTGTCGCTGCGACAGTATCTCCTAACGGAAACGATTCGATCGCAACGCTGTACAGGAACGGAAACGAGGTCGCATCGGAGACCATATCGGGGACCATCAGCAATCCCGACCCCAACAATAGCCTGCTTCTGCTAGGGGCAGATGGGCCCAACGACAACGAGACTGACAACTACCTGGAGGGCCGTCTTGACGACGTGCGAATATATGATCGCGGCTTGACCCCCGCCGAGATCAACACACTCTACGAAGCCACCCGTCCCCAGTGAGGGTGTCGTAAAGGTCAACGCCAGGGTCCGGACAGCACCACGCCTGTCGATAGGGGGAGATGATGGTCGTCGATATCTCGGTTGTGCTCTCCATCCTCTTCGATGAAGTCCACGCCGATTGGGCCCTACGGCCAGCTTTTAGAAACGTCCACCTTCACAGACTCTACCAGCATACCTGATGGGTCGGTTCCCGGCGCCCTGGATCGAAGTCGAAGGTAGTTGACGCCGAGAGTTTCTTTCAAGAGAGGAAGAACGGTGATCTGTACTCCATCGAGTAGGACCCGACATTCGCGCCTGCGACAGTCCCAATCCAAGACAAGTGTATACCAGCGGTTCGGCTGCAAGCGGCGCCCTGCCAGCTTGTGGTCTGCTCCGATGAAAAGGTTGAACAGGCTGTGGAATCGATCCTGTTCGTCGAAAGGGACCGAGAAGTGGTCGGTGAGGGCCACCATGAACGCCTGGGCTCCCGGTATCAGAGAGAATCTAAGGCTGAGGTGCCCTACCCTTCCCAACGGAAAGTTCCTCACCGCGGCTGCTGGCCAGGCGGCGTCCGGCTTCCTGATCTGGAGAACTCTAGCATTCTCCTTCTCCGGATGAGCCGCAAGGCCTACTCCCTTCGTCCCGAAGACCGACCATTGGTCGAGTTCCTCCCCAAAACTGTCTTCTTGACGGGTTTGGTATAGCCAGTCAGGATCGATGAGAACCACGGAGGCACCACTTTCGCCGTATCCGGACGCGACAAGTATGTTCCCTTCAGGCGTCACTGTGGGGAGGGGGGATCCCGAACCGTGAGCGCCCGTGACCGAATCGGCTTGGGCGCCGAGGGGATCTCGGAGAGCCTCCCGAATACCCCGCCAGGTGGCCCCTTCGTCTTCCGAAATGGCAGCGTGGAGAACATGCTGGCCTCCATAGGCATGGGGAAACCGGAGACAGGAGTTCCAAAAGAGCGCGATTCTCTTTTCGTCGAGACGGACCAGCCCTGCTGGAGAATCTGAGGAGAGAAGGCGGGTAGCCCGCGCAGGAGACCATGTGATTCCGTCATCTGAAAAAGACTCGTACAGTCGGCCCATCTGCGTTCGAAGAAGCATCCAGACTCGGCCGTCCAACAACTCCAGAACAACAGGCTGTACTGCCCCATACAACCCATGCCAGTCGGGTGCCGGAGCCTTCAACTCGGCGGAAGACCGCTGAAATGTATCGCCTCCGTCGTCCGAGTAGAGGACCGTTGAGCTGAAGCGGCCCAGGAAGGTAAAGGCGTCCGTGCCCGATCCGCGGTTGGCCCAGTTGCGCTTGGTCACGTAGGAAAAGGGCAGGAGGATTCGGCCGTTCTTGAGCTGGACCAGCGACTGAAGTGAAGCCGAATGACCCTCCCAGATCTGCTTGGGTTCCCAAAAATACCCATCTTTGGATCGAAGGTGCCAGATATCCTTGCGAAGTCGTCTACGTTGCCTAATGGTATTCGCATCATTCCGGAGAAAAATGTGGAAATCTCCGTCATGGGTCTGAAGTATCTTTCCACCGCTCCAAACACCCCGGGCTCCATAGAGGTGAAGGAGCGATCGCGGATCAGTCCAGGTCCGGCCTCCATCACTGGAGAAACGTGCGGTGGCTTCGTAGGCCTCCGACGTCTTGCTAACGTAGGAGGCCATCAATCGACCGTCGGACAAAAGCGTGATGTGCGTTCTTTCTTTGAAGGTCGTGACCAAAACCGGCGGCTCTGCCCGAGTTGCAGCTGCGCACACCGTCGGCCACGCAAACGCCATCAGGAAGAGGATCAAGCGGGCCTTCGTTGCGATCATGTTCCTCGCATCCATCACCTGGAAATCCCGGCTAGAGTTTGATCCGTCGAGGCACCTGTTGGTTGGCCTCCCAATAGGTCTTCTTCAGGGCGATCGTGGGATCCTCGGCAGTGGGCTGGGAGCGCCCCCGCATGTCGATGGCCCGTGAAACCAGAGTGTGCTCACCCGCAGTAGGATTCTTCCAGACGTAGGACCAGAAGGTCCAGCAGTGGGGTGAATCCAGACCCTGCCCCAGCTCAGTGTTCAACCAGGACCCGTCGTCGATCCGAAGCTGGACTGACTGCAGCGGCGTCCCATCATTCCAGACCGCACCCATGACCCGGACGTCACCATTGGTGGTTCGAGTCACCCGTGCCACGATCGACTTGAGATTCAACTTTCCCACCGAGGTTTCGCGCCAGATGATGGTGTCCCCTTGCTGCTCCCCTCGAATGGTTACGTAATCGCGTCCCATGAAGCGGCTCAGAAAGCGGCGGTCGTGAATCTCGATTCGATCCAGCCACTTCACCCAGGCCACCCCGTACCAGCCAGGCACGATCAACCTCAGAGGTGCCCCGTGGGCCTGAAGCAGAGGCTTACCGTTCATCTCATAGGCCAGCAGCACCCCTTCTTTCCTGGCGTCCAGGATCGAGAGACTGCGGGCAAAATTCTGCTGGTATTCGTTGCCACGTATCTTCTCGGTTCCCTGGTCCGTGCCGAAGAAGACCACCTCGATGCCGCTGGGCTGGACACCACATTCGTCGAGCAAGGGAGCCAGAGCCGTCCCACCCCAGACCGCATTTCCGACGGCGCCCATGAATCCCTCCGACGCCCCGTTTCCAGAACACTCCAGCGTGGCGGTGTACTCTTGCCGGCGGCGCGCCTTCAGGTCCTCGATGGTGAAGGAGCGGGGTTTGGACACCAGACCGTTCACACCCAGACTCCATTTCGCCGGATCAACCTCGGGAATCCCATAGTGCTTCACGCTAAAAAAGTCTTCCTGCGGCGTGATCCAGGACTTCAACCGCTTCCAGATCACCATGGATTTGTCGGGGTTCACCGGTTGAGGGTCCAGGAAGGCCACCGCTGCCTCGTCGTCCTGCAGGGGCGGCAAAGCCAGGCTGAACAGCGGGGAGCTCAAGTTAGCTGCTCCGACAGCAGCAAGGCTCCCCCGCATCCATTCTCGTCGCGTTGTCTGTCCCATCTCTGTACCTCCTTCAAAGCCGCCGCACGTGTCATGGGTCTCACCCGAATGGGTAAGAACCACCATTTTTTGGTAGAAACCCGATGCTATCGTTGTACCTTGGGGTTGGCAAGGATAGAGTTACCAGGAAATACGCCTACAGCTCTGTCCTGTGAGGAGGATCAATGAAGCCGAAAGAGGTCCGTCGTCGCGAGATCTTGAAGACGATCGTACTTGCCCCCCCCACACTCGTCCAGGTCGCGTCTCTGGAGAGCCTGGGGACGGTTCCAGGCTCCTTGAACACCCCCGCTATTGGCGCAACGAGTTGGAAACCCCGATTCTTTACCTCTGCCCAGAATCGTTTCGTCGAGATACTCGCGGAACTGATCATTCCGGAAACCGAGACGCCAGGGGCTTCGGCTGCCCTAGTCAACCAGCATATCGATCTGGTTCTCAGTGAAGAGACCAGGGAACAACAGCGCGCCTTCCTGGAAGGTCTGGATACCATCGATCATATCAGTAAGAGCCAACACGGAGAGCCTTTCTCGAAGCTGTCGCAGGACCAGCAAGTGACCCTACTAACTCGGCTCGCCGAGGACAAACAGGCAAGCCCCGAGGAGGAATCCGCTCGCGGGTTTTTTCTCGACATTCGACGTCGAACCGTTTTCGCCTACTACACCTCTCGGGTCGGGATCCATGAAGAACTGGACTACAAAGGGAAGCAGGTACTGACGGAGTGGAGGGGCTGCCCTCACCCCGACAAGCATGGGGACACAGGCTAGGACAAGCACCATGAGGTCATACGATGTCATGGTCATTGGAAGTGGTGCCAGTGGAGGCATCGCTGCCAAGGTGTTGACAGAACACGGTCTCGAGGTCTTGCTTCTGGAGGCGGGACCCAGTATCTCCGGCTCCGACTTCCTCACACACCACATGCCCTACCATTTCCCCTTTCGTGGGGTGGGCAGCCCCAGCATCATCCGCAAGGAGGGCTGGCTGGCGGCCCGCGAGCAGACTCCTTTCGACGGCTACTATACGAAGTCCAGCCAACATCCCTACTCGACTGCTGCCGGCAAACCCTATAAGTGGACCGGCCGATCCCGGATCCTGGGAGGCCGGACACTGCATTGGGGACGGCAGTCTTTTCGCCTGGCGGATTTCGATTTCAGGGGAGCTTCGATCGACGGATATGGTGTCGACTGGCCCCTGACCTATGAGGACCTATCTCCCTACTACGACAAAGTCGAAGACTATGTCGGTATCCAGGGCTTCAAGGAAGGGCTGCCCCAGATTCCAGACGGACGATTCCTGCCGCCCTTCGCCTACAACTGCTTCGAGCACTTGATGCGCAAGGCAGCTCGAAAAAAGGGCTGGCGTCTGACCGCCCTCAGAACCGCCCAGTTGAGCCGCCCCCATCGAGGACGTCCAGCCTGTCACTACTGCGGAAGCTGCTCTTCAGGATGTGCCGTCGGAGCCTTCTTTTCGAGCGTCGCAGCCACGATTCCAGACGCCGCTGCCACCGGGAAACTCACGCTTCAGACCGACGCCGTCGTCCGCGAGGTCCTGGTCGACCAGGAGGGGCGCGCCAAGGGTGTTGCCTACGTGGACCGGAACAGCAAGGAGGAGAGAGAGGCATATGCCAAGGTGGTCGTTCTCGCCGCAGGAACCCTGGAATCGACCCGCATCATGCTGAACTCGGTTTCCAGAAACCATCCCGATGGTCTGGCTAACAGCAGCGGCGTGCTGGGGCACTACCTCACGGATCATTTCACAGCGGGTCAGGTGACCGGAGTTCTACCTGAGCTGGTAGGCAATGAGATCCTCAATGAAGACGGCAAGTCCAATGGG
>JAKZYH010000577.1:0-11514 GCA_047514575.1 Acidobacteriota bacterium
GAGAATCCCTTCCTCGCGGACATAGCGACCTAGCAGGCGGGCAAAGCTGCCGTAGGCTCTCGGGTGTACGCTGCTCTTGAGAAACACTCCTTCGGTTGCGAGGGAGGCCGAATCCGAGCAGAAGCTGACCCATGGAAGTGCGATCTTCTTGCGCAGGTTGTCCTCTGACTGTGTGAAATAGACCGTCCCGACCCGGCTGCGGTCTTCCAGAATCAAGTCCATCACCGTCTGTTCGGGTGAAGTTCCCCGCATTTCGGAGACGGCTGCCAGCGTCTTACCCGTCAGAGGCTTGAGGTTGTCACTCCTGAATCCGACCAGGAGAATGTTCCGGGGCGATCCCGCACCGTGGTACATATTCTCCCATTGGTCCGATCCCTCTAACATCTCTCTTGCGATCCGTGTGCGTGTTGCCGGATCCTTCAGGCGTTCCAGGGCGGCATCGAATCCGCCCTCTTGCACCCAGGGTGGCATGGTCGCAGTCAACCCGGTGGAGCTAGCCGGATAGTTGTAGACGTCAGCAGTGATCTTGAGCCCCGCGGCACGAGCCCGCTCAACCCGTTCGATCACCCGGTCGAGTTTCTCCCAGTTACTGCGCCCGGAGGCCTTGAGATGGTAAATCTCGGCTCGAATCTCTGCCTGTTCTGCTATCTGCAGCAGCTCCTCCACCGCCTCTGTGAGCCTGGAAGCCTCGTTGCGAAGGTGTGAGGCGTAGATGCCGTCGTATTCCGCTGCCATCTTCGCCAGTGCAATCAACTCGTCAGTCTCGGCGAATGACCCGGGAGGGTAGATCAGAGAAGAAGCGACGCCTAGAGCCCCTTCCTCCATCGCCTGGCGCACCAGCCCCTGCATCTGGAGCAATTCTTCCTCGGTGGGAGGTCGGTCCTCGTAGCCGACCACGTATTTTCGTGGCGTAGCGGCACCGATGAAGGAGGCGACGTTGGTGGAGACTCCACGGCGCTCGAGAAACTGGAGGTATTCGTCCAGCGTGGTCCACTCGATTTCATACTTGATGTCTCCCAGACGGCGCAACATCTCGCGCTTCATCTCCTCGTTGAGTGGCCCCATGGAGTTGCCTTCCCCCATGATCTCCAGGGTCACTCCCTGCCGGATGTCGCTCTGGGAACGTCCATCCTCGATGAGGGACTCATTTGCCCAACTCATCATGTTGATGAACCCCGGAGCCACTGCCAGTCCCTTGAGGTCCAGCTCGATCTTTCCTCTGGAGTTGGGCTCGGTGCCGATCGCCGCGATCCGATCATCTCGAATTCCCACGTCGGCTGGGAAAGGAGGCATTCCACTGCCGTCGTAGATCGTTCCGTTGCGGAGGATCACGTCGTATTCGACTGCGGGTGAGCAGTTCGCCAAAGCGACCAACGACAATGTCAAGAGAAGCGGAACTCTTCCGTTCATCAATACCCCGTTCAGCTGGGGAGGGGCCAAGACCAACCGGTCTCGAACCCTCCGTCTACGTACAGCATCTGTCCCGTCATGAACGCAGAGGCGTCTGAGGCCAAGAAGACAGCGGTGCCGATCATATCCTCCGGTTGGCCCAGCCTTCCCTGAGGAGTGTTGTAGTCAACCCAGGACTTCATGCGCTGGTCCGACCAGAGCTTGCGGCTCAGATCGGTGAGGATGAAGCCCGGCGCGATCCCGTTCACCCGAACCCCTTTCGAACCCCACTCCAGGGCCAATAGCCGTGTCAGTTGGCCAACCCCCGCCTTGCTGACTGCATAGGGCAGCAGGTTCTTCAGAGGACGGTGTGTGGTCAGGGAGCCGATATTGATCTGGCTGCCCTTGCCCTGATCTATCATCTGTCTACCGACGGCCTGGCAGAGCAACACCGACCCCTTGAGGTTGACGTCGACAATGAAGTCGTACTCCTCCTCGGTGACCTCGGCGGCCGGCTTCCGCTGATTGACTCCGGCAGAATTGACAAGCGTGTCGATGCGCCCAAACTCACTTACGCATTGCTCGACGAGGCTTTCGACGGCAGCACTATCTGCCACGTCACAAACCATGGGTCGTACCGGCTCCACACTGCTAGTGATCTCTTGGGCCGCAGTCTCCGTTGTTCCCTGGTTGCGGCCTGTGATCACCACCTGGGCTCCCCTTTCGGCGAAGCCCTGTGCGATCGCCTTGCCGATTCCCCTGGTCCCACCCGAGACGAGCACCACCTGTCCAGCTACCGAGAACAATTTGTCTTCCATTCGATTCCTTCTTTGTAGCGGGCCAGATTCCGTTGGCAGCGACGGAAACAAGCTGTTCAGAGGTTCTTCTGGTTGAGCTGCTATCCTAGGCTCTCGACCTTCTCGTGAAACACCTCGTAGGCTTTCACCTGATCCTGCGCGAATGCCTTTGCCCCTTTGTCACGAAGGTCATCGGAGATCTGTGTCAGGGAGGTTCCATTAGGGGCCAACACGCGCTCGCGAACCAGCGATAAGATTTCGTCCGCCGTTCTGAACGTTCCTGTCGCCGATAAGACCGCTTCTTCCCATTGCTCGATGGTCTCAGCTTCTTGAATCATCCAGGGGATGGGATCCAGCACCGTAGGCCGCAGAGGCATACCGGTGCGATTCAGTCGGTCCTCGAGGATCTGGAGGGTTTTAGCGGGAAGAGTGTTGCCAAGGTGGGGACCGAAGAAGGGTAGTACGTAGATCAGATCGCTGTAAACACCGGACTTCTTGTTGCCGCTGCTGGCGATCAAAACGCGCTGAATCGGTCCCTTGTCTAGTTTGGCAAAACGTTCCCTCAGGCTCTCGATTGACGGATGCAAGTCCACGAAAAGACTCTCGGGATCTAGGAACTCCTCCCCCAAGAAGATAGCTCTCGACATCTGATAGATTTTCTTGGCATGGGCTATCGCAGTCTTGCCCCTCAAGTGCTTCAGCAAACCCCGATCCTCAGGACCCGGACCCGTTTCCAACTGCTTGTCGATGAGCCCATCGACCGCGGTATCCAGGCGGCTGACGAAAAGACTGTTGACCGACCGAGTGGAGGAAACATCGATCCCCCGCGCCGCCACGCTTTCCAGACCGTCGATGTATCCCCAAACCGTGTTGATGTAGTGATTGGCCCCGAACACCAGTGTGATATTGGGATTGACCAACCGGCCACTCTCACCTCCTCCCTCCACAGCCTGGCGGATCATGGTTCGTATAGCTTCTGGAGACGGGCCAACGTTTGCGAGTTTAACCAACAGCCAAGGCGAAATTGCCTGGATACTCTGAGCCTCCGCCGCAATAGCGGAACCGTCGGCTGCACGTGTGGCGTCGGTCTCGCGACTGAACGCCAGCGAGTCCCTTGCATCGACCCAGCGCTCCAACGCTCGAGCCGAGTCCATGGCCTCTTGATTGTAGAGAAGGTTAAAGATTTCCTCGGGCGTCCTGCCCTCACCATGCAAGGCTGCGATCTCGGCATCGAGCAGACCGGCAGTCACTTTTGCTAGGAAAAGCGTCTGATTGCTGGTTTGCCCCAACACCCCCAGCCGCAGCCACTTTTCCAAGACATCCGCCTCGACCAGGCCATCGAGAGCAAAGGCGGTGCCTCCACCTTCGCTGTCGTATAGGTCCCGCAGAGTTCGAGCCAGCTCGGTCATTTACCCCCCTCCGATTTTGGGTGCCATCGTACCATTTCTCGAGGATGCTAGTGGACTGTAATTCGAGCGAAAGACTCGCTCGCCTTTACAGCAGGTGCAGAACAAAATTGGCTTCTCTCAGTGCCAGTTTACTACTGGCCAGCAAAGCTGAGCTGCCTTGGGCGTGACGTCGGTCGTCATGCTATGATCCCGTGAAGAGAATCTCGAACGGAGGTCGTCCATGAAAAGACTTGTTGCCATTTTCCTTGCCTTGGGCTGGATCGTCTTCTTTCCGAGAAGCAATGATCGGGCTCTGGGGGCTTCGGGTTCAGTGCAGTTGGATCACAGGGTTCAGCTCTTCATTGACGACTTCTTGATCGAGCGCACGGAGAGGGTTTGGCGCAGCCTCAGCCGCTCGCGCAAGGTTCCGGAGAACCCCATCATCAAACCGGATCGGCCTTGGGAAGGCTATCTGGTCCTGCAGCCAGGGAGCGTCATCTACGATCCCAACAAACGGCAGTTCCAGATGTGGTACAACACGCTGGCCAAGGATGCTGACTCCGACATCGATCAGTTCCTTTGCTACGCCACCTCCCAGGATGGAATCCGCTGGAAAAAGCCTGAGTTGGGGCTAGTGGATTTTCGAGGTTCCAAGGCCAACAACATCGTCCTTCGTTGGTGCAACTGGGACCATTCTGTGATCCGTGATCCTGAAGATCCCGACCCAGATCGTCTGTACAAGATGGTCTACTGGCAGACCCACGATAGGGATCGCTGTGGGATCTGGTCAGCCTTCTCGCCTGATGGTATTCGCTGGACCGACTACGATCGGAATCCGACGGTGCCCTGTTGGGCGAGTGGGGACACCTTCAGCGTGATGCAAGACCCGGTCTCTCGCCAATACTGGCTCTACCACAAGACCAGCCCGGGTGGACCCCGCAAGCTGTCACGATTGGTCAGCGACGACTTCATTCATTGGCGGGACAACGATTTCGTTCTGGAACCGGATGAACATGACGCTCCCGGGACCGAGTTCTACGGTCTTTCGGCCTTTCCCTACGGGAGTCAGTACCTGGGTTTGCTCTGGGTCTTTCACACCTCGCTCCAGACCATGGATGTGCAGATCGTCTCGAGCCGGGATGGGATTGCCTGGGACAGGAGCGTGCACCGTCGACCCTTCGTTACCCTTGGGTTCCAGAGAAACCAATACTCGGGTTATAGCTTCGATAGCGGAATGGCATGGCCCGCTACTGCGCCAGTAAGTAGGGACGGATCGCTCTGGTTCTACTATTCCGGATTCGATAATCTCCACAACGCTCCTTCCGAAGAGCACACCGGCCAACTGGGTCTAGCCCGGATCAGGCAGGACGCCTTCTCTTCTTTCGACGCAACTGCCGAAGGGTATGTTCTCACCCGTCCCCTTGAGTTTTCGGGTAAAGACCTGGCCGTCAACGTCCAGTTGCTGTCGGGAGCGAAGCCTGGTCCAGACGCTCCCTGGAGAGGTATCTTCAACGATCAGCCCGATCAGGGGGGCTATCTCAGGGTAGAGGTCCAGGACCAGCGGGGTGAAGTGATCGCGGGATACGAAGCAGGGAAGTCGAAGCTGGCTCTCGTCGACGACATCTACCGCCGGGTCGCGTGGGAAGGGAAGAAGGATTTGCAGAGCCTCCAAGGAAAGCCAGTCCGACTGAAGTTCATCTTTAGCCGGGCCAAGCTTTACTCCTTCAAGATCGACTGACGTGGAATGGATGTCTCTCGACTCGCCGTTTCGTCGAAGGTCCTTCCTCTTTCGTCACTCCATCTCTTTACTCTGTGGTCGTTCGCGATCGCTCAGCCGCTCTACGACCTCTTGGGGAGCCACCCGGAATTCTTCGTAGCCCGACGAATAGTCTCCTTTGAACTGTTCCTTCTCGCACTCAGCCTGAGCTTCCTGCTTCCCGCGGCTGTTGGCGGAGGTCTTCTTCTACTTTATCGGGCCAGTCCGAGGCTGGGGGTCGCGCTCCAGACGGTGCTATTTGCAACGCTGGTCGGATTGGTGTCCCTGCCAATTCTGAGATGGAAAGGTCCACTTTCCGGGTACTGGATCTTGCCACCAGCAGTGCTGGCGGGATTGATTTTTGCCATCGTCTATACTCGATTCTCACCGGTAAAATTGCTACTGAGCGTCCTGAGCCCATCTGTTCTTGTGTTTCCGGTGGCGTTCCTGGCTTATTCCCCGATCACGAAGATCCTAGTGTCCGACGTATCACCTCAGCCCCAGGTGGCCAAGGTCGAATCAGCGGCAGCTGGGGTTTCTGTTGTCATGGTGATTCTGGATGAGCTGCCCCTTTTTTCGTTGCTCGATGGGGACGGCAATATCGACGCGGAGCGATTCCCAAACTTCTCCGCACTGGCCGCTGACTCAACCTGGTATCGGTACGCAACAACCATCGCCGAATCCACTGATAGAGTGGTTCCGGCTATCCTCAGCGCCTCCTATCCGGTGACGGACACTCTGCCGATCTACCTGGATCATCAAAACAACTTGTTTACTTTTTTGGCCCCGACTCACGAGCTGAAGGTCTTCGAGTCGATCACCCAGCTCTGTCCGCCCGAACTATGCCCCCCCCTCAGTTTCGGGAGTCCTCTACCGTGCACGCACGCACACTCTTGGAAGACGTGGCAATTGTTTATGAACATCTGGTGTTTCCAGAGCCGTGGGCAAAGGGAATTCCCGATATCCGTCAAGGATGGGCACAGTTCCGCAAGGCATGGCAGGCAGTGTTCTACGATCAGGCAGTCTCGAGCTTCGAGCGATTCCTGGAGAGTTTCGAGTCTGCCTCGACTCCGACGCTCTACTACTACCACGGACTTCTGCCCCATTTTCCGTGGATGCTTTTGCCCTCGGGTAAACACTATGCGGGGGGAAGCGGAAGCGAATTATTCTTCCGAGAGGGAAACTGGGTTGATAGCGATGTCCTGGTGGCCCATGCATTCCAGCGCTACCAGTTGCAGCTCGGTTTTACAGATCGCCTGTTGGGGCGATTTGTCGAGCGCCTCAAGCAGGTCGGATTATATGATCGGGCGCTGATTCTGGTGCTTGCCGACCACGGTTTCAGCCTCCGTCCGGGAGGATCCCGCCGTGGCGTCGATCCCCAGAACTTTTCGGACATTATGTCAGTTCCTTTATTTGTCAGGTTTCCCGGACAGGCTGAGGCTGTTGTCAACGAGGGGGCTGCCCAGTTGATCGATCTCTTTCCAACCATCGCCGAAGTATTGGATCTGTCCATAGACTGGCCGATCGACGGGGTTCCTCTGCTCGCAGAAACGGCAACGGAATCGAGCACGAAGTTGCTCTTCAGGAAAGGCTGGAGTTTTCCCTGGATCGTGGATGGGAGAGTCGAGAAGCTATTGCTCCCGACCCCTTGTGTTGACGGACGAGTTTATTCCCAGCCCTCGAAGGGGGTAGTTGGATCGGTTGATTCCGTGGAGGTTTTGGAAACTGAGATCGAGATCCAGGGAAAAGCAGGAAACGCGCAACTGGGTAGGCCGGCAGCAGGGGTATTCGTTTTCCTGGACGACCAACTGATCCAGCGAGTTCCGGTGGACGAGGAAAGACAGGAGGTGGCAGCCTACTTCGACAATCCTCGGCTGCTTCATTCGGGCTTCAGCTTCCGCCTGAAGCGATCCTTGCTCAAGCAGAACCCGCAACCGGTACTTCGAATCTTCGCCTGGGATTCCGAGGGTGCCACTGAGTTGAATTACCCTCGCAACTTTGGCTGGCGTCCTACCGTGGACTCCCGGATTCCCGGGCTGAACCGGCCACACTCCTGTGGCCCTGGAGTCTCAGGACTCGTGCTCACTTCCGAGGAGTCCCCCCAGACCGCTCAGGTGAGATCGGTAACACGCTTGAAGCGCAGGGCCATCGAGTCCGGGCGCGATCTACTACTCCCTCCAGTGGCGTTTCGCGAACTTGTGGGACTGAGCGAAGAGGAGTTGGATGCGGAGCCGGCTGAGTTTCGAGTGGAATTAGGTGCGTACGGACGGCTCCAATCCCAGATTGGCCATCCGAGTTTCGATGGTGCCGAAGTGAGGGGCTGGGTTGTCGGATTGGATCCCTTGCCGAAAGACGCACATCTATTATTGACGTTCAACGGGGTCGTCATGAGTGTCCTGCCCTTGCTAGGAGATTCGGCAGGAGAAAGCCTATTCGTGGGCGTGTTGCCAGAGCAGCCTACAGGCCTCAAACGCTTCTCCTTCTACGTGGTTTGGCGAGATGGGGAGCGACGTCGGTTGCTGAAACCAAAATCATCTGCCCAAAGCTGATCTCCAGTGTTGAGAATGATCTCCAGGGCAGTTCTTGCGCTCAAGCTAGGCACCACCATCGGTTTCGTGTCTAGTCTGGCGGCTCGGCCTACGGCGGTCTGGAGACCAACACGCAAGAACCAATATTCTCGTGACTCTCTTAATCAATCTGGCTTACCCTATGGGCTGATTCGGAGTCCAGCCTGGAGGATTCGACCAAGGAGCAATTCATGAAAAAGGTGAAAGCAGCATTACTGGGCTTGGACAATCCGCATTCGGTGGCTCACTTGAGGACGCTTCAGCAACTGCCCGAGGTGGAGAGCGTTCTCGTCTGGTCGGCGAGAGAGGAGCTGATTGCTTCCCTGGATGAGGCAAGCCGCGAGAAGGTTGGAAGCGTTGATACGAATCTGACCTCGGTGTTGACCGATGATGACATTCACTTCGTCATCACCTGCCTCCGCAACGATCAGAGTGCGGATGTCTGCATCCGGGCACTGGAAGCGGGGAAACATGTCATCGCCGAGAAGCCCATTGGGCTCAATACCTCCGAGGTTCAGCGGGTGGTCCAGACAGCCGCAGCCCTGGGTCTGAAGCTGGGCGTCTTCTACGGGCGCCGTTACATTCCCGTAGTGTGCCAGGTCAAGGAGATCGTGGAGCAGGGGATTCTGGGGACTTTGATCTCGGCCGAGCTTCGGATGCTGACCACTCAAGTTCGATTTCGCGATCCAGATTACTGGCTCTTCAAGAAGCAACATTCCGGCGGCGGTATGCTTTCCTGGCTGGGGTGTCACTACGTGGATATGATCCGCTATGTCAGTGGCGAAGAGATTGTGTCGGTATCAGCCGAAGTGGCCACTCGAAACGGTGAAGATATCGATGTCGAGGACGTGGCTGTTCTGTCCTTCAGGCTGGCCTCGGGAGCGATTGGGGTAATGCACGTGGGCTACGTCATGGCTCTCAGCGGCGGTGGCTATCACAACATCGGGGGCTACGACACCTACGTCGGTCTGAACGGGCAGAGAGGCCGCCTGCATTGGTCTTCGGATGGCACGCCCACTCGGCTTCAGGTAGAGTCGGACCATCCCGACTGGAGTTCCGCCCCCAAACGACAGTTCGACTTTACCCTGTCCTCGTCGCCCTCCTACGGAGGCGTCCATGGAGAGACGTTCGTTCAGGATTTCCTCCGCGCTACCTGGGAAGAGGGGGATATGCCTGCCTCGGGCAAGGATGCCCTGCAAGTGGCGCGCGTGGTGGAAGCCGCCTACGAATCCAGCGAAAGTGGACAGCGGGTGCAAATTTCCACTGATTAGAAAATCGGGCCCCGCCCTGAACTTCAGGGCGATCCGAAAGGAGACGAAGATGACCCAGTTTCGCGGCCTTTTTCCCGCAATAATCACGCCTATGACTCAGCAGGGTGAGCTCAACGAAGCCGCTTTTCGCAGGGTTCTGGAATTCAACATCCAAGCAGGAGTTCACGGTTTCTGGATAGCGGGAGGCAGCGGAGAGAGCATCCTGATCAGCGAGGACGAGACCAAGCGGATTGCGCAAATCTCCGTAGATCAGATCAGGGGCCGTGTAGGGACCATCATGCACATTAGTGCGCCCACCACAGCCGAGGCCGTTCGAAACGCCGAGAATGCTGCCCGAGCCGGTGTGGATTCCATCTGTGGCCTGCCACCGTGTTTCTATGGTACGGGTGAGGAAGAATTGGTGGAGTTCTATCGGAGTGTGGGCCGATCTGCCGATCTGCCCCTGTTCGTCTACAATCTTCCGGAAGCTACTGGTGTCGAGATCACTCCTGAGTTGGCCCGGAAGATTCAAGACAACGTCCCTCAGTTGGTCGGGCTTAAGCACTCGGCTCCGAACTTCAAGAACGTGTGGAAGTTCTCCCAGATGGGACTGCACTGCTTCATGGGCTTCAGCTGTCTCATGCTTCCCGCTCTCACTGTGGGAGCGGTCGGCAGTGTCGATGGCCCTCCCAACGTCGCTCCCGAGCCCTTTGTCGAGATCTGGGAAGCCTACCAGGCTGGAGATTGGAAGCGCGCCCAGGATGCCCAGGAGAGGGCTTCCCACATCTTCAATCTATTCGAGGGCGAGTACGGGCCTTACATCGCCGTCCTCAAGAGTCTCTTGAGCCGGCGTCTGGGCGTGGACTGTGGCAAACCCAGGCTTCCAAGTCTGCCTTTGACTGAGGAGCAGGAGGAACGGGTCTGGGAGCGATTCTGCGAGCTGATGCCTACGGGTGCAGCTGTTGGCGACTAAGGGTCTGCGCAAGAATAACTTGGTAGAATTGGCGCTCAGATTTGCAGCAGATTTGGCCGCGAACGATTGAGCGAAACCGCCGGCGTAGCCCGGTCTACGTTGAGGATTTCGCGATTGAGGAGCGGCCGAAGATGGTGTGAAGCTGAGATGCCAAAATGCCAAATTATTTTTGCGCAGACCCTAAACCCGGGCTGGCCATGGAGTCCCTCGGCCGCCGATTCTAAATCGATTCTGAGCAGCACTGGGGTTGGCTCGAACCGAAACCCAAGAAGGAGTATTACAGGATGTCCACTTCAAGGTTCTTGATCACCGCCCCCATCGAGGACGCCGCGACGGAGGTCCTGGCAACCTTTGCTCCGGTCACGATCTCTCCATCGACAGCCCACGAGACGCTTCTGGGCCTACTCGATGGATGTATCGGTATCGTCGCTCGCGGAGAGGCTCAGATGAATCGACCGCTGATCGAGGCCGCTCAGGATCTGAAGGTAGTTGGCCGAAGCGGTGTTGGCTATGACAACGTGGACGTAGAAGCGCTCAACGAACGGGGTGTCCCCTTGATCATCGCGCCCGTCGGCGGGTTCGCGGTAGCCGAGGCAGCTCTGGCGCTGCTGCTCGCCCTGATCAAGCAACTGCCGGCCATGGACCAGGCCGTACGCTCGGGCGACTGGCTGAGGCGTTATACCGCCCAGATCGGCGATATGGATGAGCACACCCTGGGTATAGTTGGTTTGGGCCGAATCGGCTCCCACCTGGCAAAACTACTGCAGCCCTTCGAGATGACCCTCCTGGGATACGATCCCTACGTAGATGAGGGGACCATGGGAAGTCTCGGCGTGCACAAGGTGGACCTGGATGAACTGCTGCGCCGCTCGGACTACGTCTCCCTTCACATGCTGCTGAACGATGAGACTCGAGGCATGATCGGGAAGGCGGAAATTGCGCAGATGAAGAAGGGTGCGGTCCTTCTCAACCTGGCGCGGGGCGGGATCATCGACGGCCTCGACCTGCTGGCAGACGCCCTCGATGAGGGTCAGCTGAGCTTTCTAGGGTTGGATGTGTTCCCCACCGAGCCGCCCGACGTCTCGCATCGGCTGTTCAAGGATCCGCGATGCATCTTCAGCCCACATGCGCTGGGGATGAGTCACCTGGCCATGAATCGCGTATGTCGCTCGATGGCGAACGACATGCTCGCCGTTCTGGAAGGTCGTAAACCCCGTTACTGCGTCAACCCAGAGGTTCTCAGCTGAAACTTGATTTCAGACCTCCTGACCTCAGGGATCGCGTCGTTGGCTCGTCAGGAGGCGTATTTCTTTGTGCGGCCGCAGGTTACGTCCGTTTGAGTGAAATGAGCGGGCCCTGGGATTGCGGAAAATAAAAAGGTACCTTCCTCCTTG
>JAKZYH010000578.1:0-4065 GCA_047514575.1 Acidobacteriota bacterium
GTCAAATCCTCAACCGAACATCGCCTCGCCATCGTCCTTCGAGGAGAAAATCTGTCGTCAGCCATCGTCGGCAGCGATCCGGGTGATGGTGCCGAAGGGTCGTTGCCTTTGACGCCGCGACCCTCGGACTCAGACGACGAAAAGGCAGTCCACACGGCGCGAATACTCTCCATCTTCGAGGAGAAGGCGCGGAGAAGACTAGCCAAGCATTCCGTGAATCGGAAGCGGACGGCCCAAGGGCTGCCACCCGCTAACGGGCTTCTGACCCGTGGCGCGGGCCGGGTGCACCGGCTCATCCCTCTAGAAGAGTCAGGCATACCCCTGCGGCTCTCGTGTATCAGCGGCGATGGGACTGTGCTGGGGCTTGCCGGCTGGTTGGGGGCGCACAACATCACATCCCCCGCCATGACGGCCAACCTGGACACCGATCTTGGGGTCAAGTTCAAACTGGCGCTCGAGTCCCTGGAGCAGGACGATCTTGTCATCCTGCATGTCAAAGGGGCGGACATCGCCGCGCACGATCGACGACCCGAGCTGAAGGTCGCCTTCCTGGAAAAGCTGGATGCACATCTCAAGGAGCTTCTGAAAGCGCATGAGGATCCACTCAGAATCGCGGTGGCCTCGGATCACGCCACCCTCAGCGAGAGTGGCCAGCACGTCGCTGACCCGCTTCCGGTTCTTATCTGGGGCGAGGGTCTCGAGGCAGATGAGGTCGAGGCTTTCAATGAGAAGTCGATGCCAGGCGGGAGTCTAAGGCGGTTCCCCCTGCAGTTGCTGCTGGGCCGCCTTTTCAACCTTCAGTGAATAGCC
Organism: Acidobacteriota bacterium; assembly: GCA_047514575.1. Lineage (GTDB taxonomy): Bacteria > Acidobacteriota > UBA6911 > RPQK01 > JAJDTT01 > CAUZIZ01. Next base: position 811 of record JAKZYH010000578.1, read on the forward strand.
GGCGCCTGGATATGGCTCAGTTCGAGGTCGTAGCGCGGAGCCAGGTTCTTCCACTCGAGACGCGTCAGAGAGGCGCTAATCTGATGGGCTATGGTTCTGGCCTCTTGGGGTTGGGAGAGGGCCCAGTGGAGCCGCTCTCGCAGTCGCTCCGAACCTTCATACAAGCAGTCTTTGTGGAATTCTTCTGGGATGAGCCCGGGATAGCTGAGCCGGTTGGGCAGTATCGGGAAGGCACCGTGCATCACGGCTTCTAATATGCTGATCCCGAAGAACTCGTGGTGGGCCGTCGACAGAACCACCGAAGTCTCGTCCAAGATCCGCCTATAGGTCGGCTTCTCTGCGAACCCCACATGGGTGATGTGTCCCTCCAGCCGCTGCTTGGCCTCCTCGAATTCCCGGGGATGTTGGCTGAATCGCTCTCCACATAGAGCCAACCGAAAATCGAGCTCGCGCTTGGATGCCCAGTACAGCGCCTCGAAGAATTCAACCGGGTTCTTGTCGTACTCCCAACGCTGGTTCCAAAGGATCAAGGGCGGCATGGGCTTGTCTCCGGGGGGAGGTGGACTCGACCGACCGAGTCCGACTGGAAGTACGGAACTTCTTGCCTTCAGCTGCTCGATTGTCTGCAGCTCCTGGGGATCGGGAAAGTGTTTCAAGAAACGTCTGAGGGCCGAAAAGAGTGAATCGTGGTGGAATTGGCTGTTGAAGAAGATATGATCGGCAGCCAGCATCGAGGAGTAGTTGACGAAGGCATAGTGTAGATCGCGCTCACCTAGCTGGCGCCTCATGGGACCGCTGGTGGGGTCCTCCGGCAGGGGATAGGTTAGCTGGTTTTCGTGCATATAGAGCGCCGTGGACGCGCCTGAAGTAAGGGGGCGTGTCAGCGCCAGAAAGGTGGTCAAGTCGAGCATGTCGGTCGCCATGATCAGAGGGAAGGACTCTCCCCTCTGAAGGAGATGTCTGGCCAGAGTGACGGCTCCACCATGCATTCTCCACTTCCAATATCGGGCTGGAAGCGTCAGCAGCTCGATCTCATGATTGCTGTGGGCCTGGTATCCTTCAGCCCAGTTCTGATGGCTGCCGCCGTGGTAGGGCGAGACCAGGAGTATACGCATGGAGACTATAGGTTATAGGTTACAGGCTGTAGGTTACAGGTCACACGTCGGGAAAAGAGGTCGCACGTCGAATCCGGGAAAGAGGTCGCAGGTCCGAACGTCTGAACGTCGCACGTCCCAGGTCATGGCTTACCGGTGGTAATCTTCCAACCTTCAGGTTTCCGCTACTGTCAGTTCCGAAGCTGTCTGCTGCCGGCTAAAGGACGTGCGACGTTCAGACGTTCAGACCTGCAACCTGTAACCGTTAACCTGTAACTGAAAGCTAATGGCGACCAAACCTACCCACGGCAAGCTATCGGTCTTCTCCTGGTGCATGTACGATTTCGCCAATTCGTCCTTTACGACCCTGGTGGTCACGTTCATCTACGCCGCCTACTTTACCAAGGAGATGGCGGTAGACGAGGTCACGGGGACCTCCCTCTGGTCTCGCTCGCTCGTGGTTACCGCACTGGTCGCCGCGCTGCTTGCCCCGCCACTGGGGGCGCTGGCGGACCTTGGAGGCTACCGAAAGTTGCTTCTGTTCCTGTCGACTGCGGTAGCCGTTGTGTCTTCGGTTCTGCTCTACACCGCCGAGCCTGGCCAGGTGGTAAGAGCTCTGCTGTTTTTCACCCTCGCCAATATTGCGTTCGAGATGGGTACCGTTTTCTACAATGCCTTTCTTCCTGATATCGCTGATCCCGGGCGGATCGGTCGTACTTCCGGCTTCGGCTGGTCGCTGGGCTATCTGGGAGGTTTGTCTGCGATGGCGTTGGCCTGGGTAGCGTTGGTGGAGCCGACCGAGCCCTGGTTTGGATTCAGCAGGGACAACGGCGAGAACTTCAGGGCCACGACGCTCCTGGTGGCTGGATGGTTTGGCGTGTTCAGCCTGCCTATTTTCCTATGGGTCAAAGAGGACAAGTCAGCAATCACGAGGGAAAAGGGGATTCTGGCCGCTTCGTTCCGACAATTACTGGGTACTTTTCGAGAGGTGAAGCGCTATGAACAGGTTGTCAGGTTTCTGGTCGCCCGTCTTCTCTACAACGATGGTCTGGTCACGATCTTCGCTTTCGGCGGTGTCTATGCCGTCGGAACCTTTGGATTCTCCCTGGTGGAAGTCACGATTTTTGGCATCGTCCTCAGCGTAGCTGCTGGGATCGGGGCTTTTGCCCTGGGTTTCCTGGACGATTATCTGGGAAGTAAGCGAACCATACAGATTAGCCTGGTGGGGCTCATCCTGGCGGCAACGGCGGCGGTATTGACACACGAACGATCGGTGTTCTGGATGGCAGCCACTCTAGTGGGAATCTGCGCGGGACCGAACCAGGCGGCCAGCCGATCTCTGCTGGGTCGGTTCGTGCCGCCCAATAAGGAGAATGAATTTTTCGGACTGTTCGCCTTTTCTGGAAAAGCCACCGCCTTTCTCGGTCCCCTGCTGTTGGGGGAGCTCACCCGCATCTTTTCAACTCAGCGTGCGGGTATGGGCGTGGTCATAGTCTTCTTCGTTCTGGGCCTGTCGCTGCTGGCATCGGTGGATGAAGAGGCTGGCATCCTCATGGCCGGCCGGGACTCGATGGAGGAGTAGGCCTCCTGAGGGAAACTGCTGCAGAACATCCAATCACATCTACCTTGTTTCGCAGGCCCGAATCGCCTCTGGCCAGGCAGTACGTGGGGGTGGCCTCCAGGCCGCCGTTTTTCGAGCCAAGGGCTCGACGGAAAGAACACGGCGGCCTGGAGACCGCCGCCACGTCCCTCGACCGAAGTTTCTTTCTTGGACGATCCGGCGCAGTCGGTGGGGGCGCTAACCTGGAACTTGATTGCTGTTCCTGCCTTCGGAGTTCGCTTCGGCTCTCCTCGTGGTCCCTCGGTATACAGGGGAAGGCGATCAGCTACTTGATTCTGGGTTACTGGCGGGCATGAGGATTCCCTCCTCACCTCCTAGGATCTCGCCCTTGCCCATTAGAAGCCATCGGCCCACCAGGGCAGCTGTGACGGCGTCTAGTTCGTCGCTGGTCATCCCCTTTAACCTGAAGTTCCTTTGTGTTGGGGGCAGAAAAGTGCCATGATTTCAAAGGGATAGGTGCGATAGGGAGTGCAGCGCTCTGCCTACACTCCAATGGTCTCCAGAAGATCAAAGGCGCGTTGCTGCTTGGCGCTAGGTGTG